>CAIYYW010000061.1 GCA_903930515.1 uncultured delta proteobacterium
AATTTTTTCAGATCAATTGCGGAAATTTTCACCAGCCGCGATTGCCTCTCCACCTCCTCTCCTTTCCGGGCCAGTTGATAAAGCCGCTTCCCCTGGTGCCTGACCGCGGAATGCATGGGCGGGATTTGCCCGATTTCCCCGACGAATTTTTCCAAAAAACCGCCGATTTCTTCCCGGCTCAATTCCGGGGGCGTTGCGGAAAAGATCACTTCGCCTTCTCGATCCATGGTGCTGGTGGCCTGGCCGAGCTTGATTTCAGCCAGGTATTGCTTGTCATCGCCTTCCAGGAAATTGGCCAGGCGGGTGGCGGGTCCGAGCAGGATCGGGAGCAGGCCGGAGGCTAGCGGGTCCAGGGTTCCCATGTGTCCAGCTTTTTTCTCGGCGAAAATTTTGGATAGTTGGGTGGTGGCCTGTCGGGAGGTGATCCCGACCGGCTTGTCAATCAGCGCAAGCCCAGAGGCGCTCATCCGGCGTTATGGGCGATCAGCCGATCCACCCGGGAGCGGATCAGCTTCTGGATTTGCCGGAGCTCTCCCGGCATAGTCGCGCCCGCAGCCTGGCAATGCCCTCCCCCGCCCAGGGTTTCGCAAAATTTGGCCACATTGACCTTGCCGGTTGAACGGAAGCTGACTTTGTATTTATTTTTCCCGGACTGGCGATAGAGGATGGCGACTTCCACTCCCCGGACCATCATCAGATAGTTGATCATTCCTTCGGACATCTCCTTGGTGGCGCCGGCTTTTTCCAGCATCTCCTGGTTCAAGATCAACTCGGCTCTTTGTCCGGTTTTGCTCAAGGACAAGGTCTGAAGCGCCAGGCTGAGCAGCTTAAGCCAGCCCGCGGGATGGTTTTCATAAACATTCTTGGAGATTACTCCCGGCCGGGCGCCGAGCGTGACCAATCTGGAGGCGACGGCCAGGGTGTCTTTGGTGGTATTGGAGTAGCGGAACGAGCCGGTGTCCATCATCAGCGCGGTGTAAAGGCAGGTCGCGGTTTCTTTGCCGATCTTCTTGCCTGAATCCGAAAGCAGTTTGAAAATGATTTCGCCCGCGGAACTGGCCAAAGGCCGGACCAGGTTGATCGCTCCAAACCCGGGGTTGGTCTGGTGGTGGTCAATATTGATAATTTTCTTGCCCGCGACCAGGGCCGGGAATTTTTCAGTTACCCGGTCCAGGCCGGCGCAATCCACCACCACCACCAGTTGATCGTCGGGCCGGATTTGCTCCAGCCGGTGGACCACTTTTTCAGCGCCGGGGAGGAAAGCGAGAAAATATGGAATCGGATCCTGATTGAAGACCTGGATTTTTTTGCCGGCCTTGAAATGATGATAGAGTGCGAGGCTGGACCCGAGGGCGTCCCCTTCCGGGTTCAGGTGGCTGGCAATCATTATTTTGCCGGCCTGTTTAATTTCCGTCAGGATCTTGTGATTCAGGCTCATCTTTTTCATGGATTTTTTTGAGCAAGTCCTCCACCCGCTGGGAATATTCCAGGCCGGGATCGTATTTGAATTCCAGGTCCGGGACTGAGCGGAGATATACCCTTTCCCCGATCAGCTTCTTGATCATCCCCTTGGCGTGGTTCAATCCCTGCAGGCATTCCGCCTGTTCCGCGTCCGCGCCCATCACGCTGAAGAAAACCCGGGCCAGCTTCAAGTCGTCTGTCATTTCC
The DNA here is from genome assembly GCA_903930515.1 of uncultured delta proteobacterium. Taxonomy (GTDB): domain Bacteria; phylum RBG-13-61-14; class RBG-13-61-14; order RBG-13-61-14; family DRUE01; genus CAIYYW01. The sequence goes on from CAIYYW010000061.1 coordinate 1,669, forward strand.
AGCTTGGTGATGGTGACCTTTTTCAAGCGGGGATCGCTCAGGTTCCGTTCCAGGAATCCCGCGATTTCCCTTTGCAGTAAACTCGATACCCGCTCTGATCGCTTATACGGATGCATTCCCTGATCCTATTTATTAAAAATGAACGATTTCCATTTCCTGATCCACGATCTCTCCCACGCCCAGGTTTTCCACAAAATCTAAAATCTGGTCCAGGCAGGAATTGACAAAATCCCCCTGGTTCCCGATTACGGTGATCCCGATTTCCGCGCTCTGCCAGAGATCGTTCTTTCCCACTTCCGCCACCGAGACATTATATTCAGATCTAATCCGGTTGATCGCGCGCTTGAGCACCCCGCGCTTTTCCTTGAGGCTATGCGCCTGCGGGATCCGTAATTCTATGCGCAATACCCCGACCACCATCTTATCCTTCCGGTCAGGTCGCTGGCTTCTCCTGGATGATAAAGAATTCCAGGACATCCCCGGGCTTGAGATCATTGAAATTTTCAATCCCGATCCCGCACTCCATCCCCTTGGCCACTTCTTTCGCGTCATCCTTAAAGCGCTTGAGCGAGGCGATCCTTCCTTCATAAACCACGGCATTATCCCGGAGCACCCGGACCTGGGCGCTCCTCTGCGCGACCCCTTCCTGGACCAGGCACCCGGCGATGGTTCCCACCTTGGTGATGTTGAACACCTGGCGGACCTCGGCCCGACCGACCGCCTTCTCGGTTTTTGTTGCCGCGGTCATTCCCTTCCGGAGCAGGTCCAACTCATCCAGGAGTTCGTAAATAATCCGGTGGGTGGAAACCCGAACCCCCTTCTCTTCCGCGATCCGGCCGGCCTTGGACTCCGGCCTCACCCCGAAGCCGATGATCACGGACTTGGTGGTCTCGGCCAAGATCACATCGTTCTCCGTGATCGCCCCCGGGCCGCTGTGCAAGACCTTGATCTCCACCTGCTCGGTGCTCATCTTCAGGACCGCGTCCCGGACCGCTTCCAGCGCTCCCTGGGTGTCGGCCTTGATGATCAGGTTGATCTCGGCTTTTTGCCCCTGCTCCATCTTCCGGAGCAGGTCTTCCATAGTCGCCTCCACCGACCCGGTCAAATTATCCGTGCGTCTCTTTTCCGCGCGATGCTCGGCCACAATCTTGGCGCTCTTATCGTCTTCCACCACGATCAGCTTTTCTCCCGCGTCCGGCACCCCGTCCAGTCCGATCACTTCCACCGGAAGACTTGGCCCGGCTGATTCCATCTGCCGTCCGAGATGGTCGAAAAGCGCGCGTACCCTTCCGGAATAGGTTCCGCAGACAATGGCATCGTGCCGCTTCAGGGTTCCGTCCTTGATCACGATGCTGGCCACGGTCCCCCGGCCCCTTTCCAGCTTGGATTCAATCACAAATCCCCGGGCCGGGATTTTGGGATTGCCGCGCAAATCCAGCATTTCCGCCTGAAGGGAAATGGCTTCCAGGAGTTCGTCCACGCCTTTGCCGGTTTTGGCCGAGCAAGCCGCCATCAGGGTCTCTCCTCCCCATTCTTCCGGGTTCAACCCCTGCTCCGCCAGCCGGCTCTTGATCTGGTCGGGCTTGGCGTCGGGCAGATCCATTTTATTTATGGCGACCACGATCGGGACCTTGGCGGCCTTGGCGTGGTTGATCGCCTCCAAGGTCTGAGGCATCACCCCGTCATCCGCGGCCACCACCAGCACCACGATGTCGGTCACTTCCGCTCCCCGGGCCCGCATCTTGGTAAAGGCTGCGTGGCCGGGTGTGTCTATGAAAGTAATCTTTCCCGAGGGGCCTTCCACCAGAGAAGCGCCGATACTCTGGGTGATCTGTCCCGGCTCCTTCTCGGCCACCTTGGTCTTCCGGATATAATCCAGCAAGGTGGTCTTGCCGTGGTCAACATGACCCATCACGGTAACCACCGGAGGTCTCGGCTCCAAACCATCTTCCGCCGGCTTGGCCGAAAGTTTGATGATGGTGGCCTCGTCAAACATTTCCTGCACAACTTCGTTTTCAAACTCGCGCGCGACCATTTCGGCTTGATCGTGAGCAAGCGGGGTGTCCGGTTCGAACTGAATCCCCAACTCATTGAGCTTGTTATAGACCAGTTTTGATTTCACTCCCATCCGCTTTGAAAGCTCCTCCACGCTGATGCTTTCCCCCATCCGGACGATCCGTTTCTTCGCCCGAAAAATCGTGATCGGGGACTTCTGCGCCAGCCGTTTCTTCGCCGAGATCTTTTTCTTCTGCGGGATATAAACCCGGTCCGTGTTAACCCGCCCCATCCCTTCTTCAACCGCGCCGCGCTCCATTTTAAAGGCAATTTTCCTTCTCAGCTTCCGCTTGATCGGCTCCTTGATTTTCTTTCCTTTTGGAGCATTTCCCACGAATTCTTCAATTTCAGATTTAGGCTTGACACCCTTTTTCTTCTTGTCCTTCTTTTTCTCCCGCTCGACCCGTTGGGCTTTTTCCGCATCGGACTTTTGCTGTTCCTTGGCCATAGATTCCTTGCTGGGAATTTCATCATCCGCGCGGGCGGTTTTTCTAATCGTAGGTTTGATCCAGCGCAACCTGATTTTGGGCTTTTTAGGGGCAACTTTTTCAGGAGCTTTCAGGATCTCGATGCCGGTGGGTTTTTTCTCCGGGATCGGCTCTTCCGTAGCCGGCGCGACCGGTTCCGCGGGTTTTGTTTCAGCCTTGGCCTCGGCCGCCGTTTCTTTTGCGGCCGGCTCGTTTTCTTTTCCTTTTTTGACCGGAGCGGTTTTTTTCTTGAGGACTTTTTTCTTCTTTTCCGCTTCCGATTTTTCTCTTTCCTCGGCCTCTTTCTCCGCGGGACTGATTTCCGGGGGAGCAGGCGGCTCTTCAATTTTTTGCGCGACTTTCCTTCTCCGGATCACCCCTTCTTTGATCTGGGTTTCCACCACTTCCATCTTGATGGACGATTTTTCTTTCCGGTCCTCGAAGTTTTTTTTCAGCTTCCTGGCGTCCGCGGGATCCAGGGAAATCATCACGGTGGGATTGGATGCTCCCATTTCGCGAAGAATGGGGAGGAGTTCCTTGGCGTCTATATTCAACTCCTTGGCTAATTCGTAAACCCTGACCTTTCTCCCCTCCATAAATTCCCCCGCATCCTTTCGCGATTAGTTTTCACTCCGACCCGGTTCCTGTTCCGGGGCGGCTTTCTCTTCAACCGCCGGCTCAGCCGGTTGTCGGATCTTTTTAGTTTTCAAATAGTCCCGGGCGGCCTTAATGATCCTATCGGCCTTGGCCTTGCCGATTCCGGGCAGACCGGTCAACAGCTCCGGGTCGGCCTTGGCCAGTTCTTCCGAGCTGGTGAATCCTTCTTCATATAGTTTCTGGGAAATAATTGCGCCGATGCCGGGGATTTCCCCCAGGCTCTTCTGGGCGTTTTCGCTCAATTCCTTCATCTCGGTTTCACCCTTGATGTCCAGGTTCCAGCCACTAAGCTGGACCGCGAGCCTGACATTCTGGCCGCGCTTTCCGATTGCGAGCGAGAGCTGGTCGTCCGGGACCACGATCAGGGCCTGCTTCCGGTCGTCATCCACGATCATCCGGACAATCCCCGCGGGCGCCAGGGCGTTGCAGACATTGGTGGCCATATCCTTGGTCCAGGCGATGATGTCAATTTTTTCTCCGCGCAATTCCTGGACCACGGCCTGGACGCGGGAACCTTTCATTCCCACGCAGGCCCCCACCGGGTCCACATCCGAATCTTTGGAGCTGACCGCGATCTTGGTCCGGACCCCGGACTCGCGCGCCACCGCCTCAATGGTGACAATGCCTTCTCCGATTTCGGGGACTTCGGTTTCAAAGAGCTTGCGGACGAATTCCGGGTTCTTGCGGCTGAGGATGATCTGTGGTCCTTTCAATTCCTTCTGCACTTCTTGGACATAAGCCCGGACCCGGTCGCCCACCCGGTAAGATTCCCTGGGCACTTGCTCGGTATGAGGGAGAGAGGCCTCGGTTCGTCCCAGGTCAATCACCATATTGCCGCGCTCGAACCTGCGGACGATCCCGTTAATCAGCTCTCCCACCCGGCCCTTGAATTCCTCGTAAATCATCATCCGCTCCGCGTCCTTCACCCGCTGGATCATCACCTGCTTGGCGGCCTGGGCCGCGATCCTTCCGAATTCCTCAAAACTGCGCGGATCTATCTTGAACCCGAGCACATCCCCGGGTTCGGCTTCCTGGTCCACGGCTTGGGCATCTTTCAAGGATACCTGGCTGTCCGGATTCTCGACCGATTCCACCACTTCCTTGTATTCGTAGAGCTCGATCTCCCCGCGCTTATCGTCAAACCGGACTTCCATATCCCGGTCCGCGCCCAGCTTCTTGTGGGCGGCGCTGAGCACGGAACTGGTGATCGCCTCGATCACCGCTTCCTTGCTGATCCCCTTCTCTTTGACGAGAGAATCAATGATCTGGATCAATTCTGACCCCATCCTTAAGCTCCCTTCGTTTCCCTATTCAAATTGATACTCCAGATACGCCCGTTTGATCTGAGGATGCGGGATAAAAAACGATTCCCCCTCTATCACCAGGGTGATTCCGGTTTCATCCGCCCCCACCAGGGTCCCTTTGAAATTCCTCCGGCCCTGGATCTTTTCCGTCGCCTCCACGACCACCACCTGATTCAAATACTTCTGGAAATCCCTGAGCTTGCGCAGCCTGCGGTTCAGTCCCGGCGAACTCACTTCCAGGATGTAGCTCTCGGTAACCTTTTCCTTCAAATCCAACAGCGCGCTCAATTCCTGATTGACTTCCGCCAACTCCCCCACATTGACCCCGCCTTCCAGCCGGTCAATGAAAAAGCGCAGGAGCAAACGGGTCTTCTGCCGGCTGACCTCCAAGTCAACCAGTTCCATCCCCCGTTGCTCCAGCAAGGGCTGGATCAAGTTTTCCAGTTCGCTCAAATCCATCATCTCCTACCCCCCTTAAAAAAAGAAGTGGGTTTTAAACCCACTTCCCTTGGGGTCTAAATTTCCACTATCTTACCAGATAAAATTGATTTTGCAAGCAAAAAGGCCGGCGGGTAAAAATTGCTATTTTAAATAGCCCCGAAATTTGAGCGCGTTCCGGGTTACGCTGTTGATCTTGCCGGTACCGGCTGCGGCCGGATGTTTTTGAAGGAATGCCTGCATTTTCCGGTTTAATTCAAACTCCGGGGCCTGGCCCATTTCGGAGAGCAGGTTGGATGATTGCTCGAACCGAGAAAAAGCGTAAGTGGCTGGGATGACGGTCAGTTCGGTGAGGGCGAACATCTCTACGGCACGTAAAACTCGGATCGAGGCGCTGACCGCATTTTTGACGGAATGATCGGAATTTTTCATCAATTAGGATTTGATTTTCTTTTTGGGACGGGATCAAGTTAAAGGGCCGGGGCGGGCAAAAATATCCGGGCTTGCAAAAGCACGCAAAGAAATGATAATTACTATTACGATGAGATTGACCAGGGGGAAATGGTATTTAAGGATTTTTGATTTCCTGGCCGAACTAGGCTCTGGAAAGATCCTGGCGATTCTGGGCCTGGCCATCCTGACCCTGACCACCCTGATCTTCCTCGCTGAAAAAAACGGCGGGGGCAAAATCCAGAACCTGGGCCAGGCGATTTACTGGATGGTGGTCACGGCCACCACCACCGGGTACGGGGATTTTTTCCCGGTAACCACGGCTG
>CAIYYW010000062.1 GCA_903930515.1 uncultured delta proteobacterium
TGCTTTCCTCGGGCCGGGACGGAAGGGACTCCCATCCCGGATCCGGACTCGGGTCAGGTTGGACTAAAAATTCTATCTGTTGCCCGGGCCCGAAATAAAAATGGATCACTTCCGCCAGCCGGCTGCCGAATTTGTCCTCAATCCATTGCCGGCAGAACTGGTTGGGGACCTGAAGCCGGACCTGGTTCCCGACCCGGCCCAGGAACTGGACCGCGCCGAACCAGTGCTCCGCGCCCTGATCCCCGTATTCCTTTTTTAACTGTTCTAATACTAAATTCCAGACTCCCGGGTCTTCCATCCCTGCCTCCTACTCTCCCGAACCGCCGGATGCCATTAAAATAAGCCGTTAAAATTATAAAGGAAAGTCCGAGCCTTTGCCCAAATCTCCCACAAATTTAAACACAACTTATCCACATCTGTGGAAAACCGTTTTCCAGGGCAAAAAATCCCCTTTTTAAGAGAACTTAAAAACAACTCGGACAAACCCACCCAAAGCAAGACCCCTTACGATGGACTTGATCTTAGGAATAAATAAAAGCTTGTCAAGGGGAATAATTATCCCCAAATCGGCTTGCTGGCAAACTAACAAAGGGGAGTTGCCCGGGCGACGGCCTAACTTGCTGAAACTAAAAAAGCTTCTGCGAGCGAATGTAAGCGGGCGCACAATCTAATCTTTTGAGAAAAAAATTTTGTAACCCGCTTTTCCACAGGTGTTTCCACCCGGCATTTTCATTAGAGCAATTTTTATGATCCCGGCCCGAACCGCTCCGATCCGCATAAATAAAGGGGATGACGGGCTTGAGCGCAGGATTGAAAGCGGTTTCCAATCTCTCTCTCGCAGGCGCAGACCGGACCAACTGTTTAAAACTTTGCTAACGAGGCGGTCTTCTTTCCGGGTCTTTTAGGGCGGGATCCGGGCTTAAATTTTAAAATTGAGGGCCGCTATTTTTTACTCCTTGAGCCGGTTCCGCCACTTCCAGATCAAATTCAACGCCTCCAGCGGAGAAAGCGTTTCCAACTCCAACTTCAACAGCTCCCGCTCCATTTCGGCCAAGGCGGGGTTATCATCCCTGGAAAATAAAACCATCTGATCCTTTCGGTCCTTAAGAATATCGGTTTTGCTCTTGCTCCAGACCGGTTTTCCGCTCTGGTCGTATTCGGCCAGTTCCAAATTTTTTAAAATCTCGCGCGCCCTTTCAATCACCGGGTCCGGGATACCGGCCAGCTTGGACACCTGGATCCCGTAGCTCCGGCTGGTGCCGCCCTTGACCAGCTTGCGTAAAAAGATGATCTGGTCCTGCCATTCCTTGACCGCGATGTGATAGTTCTTGACCCGGCTCTTGGTCCCTTCCAGGTCCACCAGTTCGTGGTAGTGGGTGGCGAATAAAGTTTTGGCCTGATGCTCGGGCTGGTCGTGGAGGTATTCCACCACCGCCCAGGCGATGCTCAACCCGTCATAGGTGCTGGTGCCCCTCCCGATCTCGTCCAGCAGAACCAGACTGCGCTTGGTGGCGTAGCGGAGGATTTGCGCGGTCTCAATCATCTCCACCATAAAAGTTGACAGGCCGCGAACCAGGACATCGCTCGCGCCCACCCGGGTGAAAATCCGGTCCACGATCCCGATCCTAGCGCTGTCAGCTGGCACGAACGACCCGATCTGGGCCATCAGCGCGATCACCGCGGTCTGTCGCAAAACCGTGCTCTTGCCCGCCATATTCGGACCGGTGATGATCAAAATCTGATGGTCGGTTGAGTCAAGATAGATATCGTTCGGGATGAATTGCTCGCCCGGCCGGAGCGCCTCAATCACCGGATGCCTTCCCGCCTTGATCTCAATCACCTCTCCCTCGTCCACGGTCGGCCGCTGGTATCCCTTGCGCGCGGCCAGTTCGGCCAGCGACAAAATCGCGTCCAGCCTCCCAATCTCCCGCGCGTTCTTCTTGATCCCCTCGGCCTGTCCCGCCACCTGCTCCCGCACCTGGCAGAACAGTTCATAGTTCAACTGCACCAGCCGGTCCTCAGCCGTCAGGATCTTCGCCTCCAGCTCCTTAAGTTCCGGGGTGATGAACCGCTCGGCGTTGACCAAGGTCTGTCGCCGCTGAAAATATTCAGGAACTAAATGCAGGTGCGGACGGGTAACCTCTATATAATATCCGAACACCTGGTTATACCCGACCTTCAAAACACCGATCCCGGTCTTTTGCTTCTCCTCCGTCTCGATCCGAGCCAAATATTTACGCGCGTCCCTCTGTAGCGCGGTCAGCTCGTCAACCTCCGGGTGGAAGCCGCTCTTGATCAACCTCCCCTCGTGCAGGACCGATGGCGCCTCATTAGACAGCGCCCGTTCCAGGAGCAACGCCAGCTCAAGCATCGGGTCCAGGTTGCCGTTGATCTCTTCCACCAGAACCGCCTTGAGCGCGGCCAGTAATTCCTTGAGCGCCGGGATAACCTTAAGGCTCTCCCGGATCCCGATCAAATCCCGCGCGTTCGCGCTCTTCATGGACACCCGGGAAGAAAGCCGCTCCAGGTCCGAAATCCGCGCCAGTAAATTGCGCAGATCCAACCTGGCGATATGGGTGTCCTTTAATAGCTCAATCGCGTCCAGGCGCCGGTTGATTTTGGGAACCTCCAAAAGGGGATAGTTGAGCCAGTCCAGGATGGTCCGGCTGCCCATGGAGGTGATGCAGAGGTTGATCAGGTTGAAGAGCGATCCCAATTCCTTGCCCTCCCGCAAGGTCTTGACCAGTTCCAAATTACGCTTGGTCGCCTCGTCCAGGATCATATATTCCTGGAACTGGTAATAGAGCAAATCAGTGATATGGCTTAAGGGAGCTTCCAATCGCGCCGGCTCCCCTCCCCCGACCTCGATCGCGGGCGCTTCCGCGCAAACCTGGGTATGCTCCAGATACCCGAGCAAAACCCCGCTCGCCTTGACCGCCTCTTCCCTGGAATCCAGCCCGAACCCGGACAAACTCTCCACCCCAAAATGCCGGCACAGCCTCTTTAAGTTCCGCTCATAGTCAAACTCCGTCTCCTCCAGCTTGTTCAGAAAGGGCGCCTCCCCTAGTTGGTTCAGATAGTCGTCCCAAGCCGGCTTGAACTCCGGCGCGGCCAGGAGCCGCTCCAGGATAATCAACTCCTTCGGCTCCAATCTCCCCAACTCGTCAAAAAGCGAGTCCAGATTATTCAGCTCCGTGCATTTGAATTCTCCGGTGGAAAAATCCAGTTGGGCCAGTCCGTAATTCCCCTGAAAATCAGTGGAAACCGCAACCAGAAATAAATGCAAATTATTTCCCAGACTCTCCGGGTCCAGGACCGTCCCCGGAGTGATCACCCGGGTCACCGCCCTTCTCACAATCCCCTTGGCCTGCTTCGGGTCCTCCACCTGCTCGCAGATCGCAACCTTGAAACCCCGGCTAACCAGCCGCGCGAGATAGCCGTCCGCGCTATGATAGGGAACCCCGCAGAGCGGGACATCCTCTCCCCGGTGCCGGCCCCGGGTGGTCAGCGCGATCTCCAGCGCCTTGCTCGCGGTCTTGGCGTCTTCAAAAAACATTTCGTAGAAATCCCCCATCCGGAAAAACAAAATGCAGTCCGGATACTCCGCCTTCACCCGCAAATACTGCTCAATCGCCGGGGTAACCTTGTTCATCGCGGATTAACATACCAAAGGCGGCCTGAATTTTCCAGTGGAAGATACGGGTTGCTCATCGCGTTGGCCAGGAAATGGAACTGGGGCCTCCCGTTCAGCTGAAGAACCGGATGGGATGGCCGCGATCTCCACCAGTTGCTTTTTCCTTAAACCCCCAACTCCCGCGCGCGCAGCCCCTCAATGATCATCCCCAAAAGATCCTCAGTTTTCCTCTTCATTTCCTTCAGGCCGATCCCGCGCGAGAGCGCCATGTCCAGAGCGGCGATCAGATCGGCCAGGTTCCGGGCGATCTTGCCCGCGTCTTCAAACGCGAACAGCCCCTGGTCCTTCCCCTGTTCCAGGATCTCCGCGAGCAATTCCTGTTCCCGCCGGGCAAGTCTTCGCTCCTCCTTCTCCAGGCCCTCCCACCGGACCACGCCCGGATAAACCTTCAGTCGGCGGAGGTTCAATAGCTCGCCCAACCCCCGCACCCGCTCCAGGAACAGAGCCTGCAACTTCAGAGCCGGGTTCTCGCATTCCGAAATCGCCCGGCTGATCCGGTTGAGCAACTCGTTGGTCTCCCCCCGGATCACTGCTAAAAAAATGTCCCGCTTGTCCTCAAAATAATAATAGACCGTGCCCTTCCCAACCCCGGCCTGGAGCGCAATCTCGTCCATCGTGGTCTTCTTCGGGCCGAATCTTCCGAACAGTCCCCGGGCCGACTCCAGAATGTTTTCTTTCAACTCCTTTTCCCTTTTCCGCGCCATTTGCCGATCCTCCTGATTTTCGACCAATTTAGTCAAATCGTCAAAATATAGTTTATCGCTTTTAGACCAGTTGGTCAAGCGCAAAGCTTTTCTTGCCCCCGCCCTCAATGACGGGTCGGGCAGGATCGGAACCCAAGGCCGGTGAACCGGCCTGGAAAAGTGGAGGCGGGAGGGCAAAGTTTTTTCCGGGACGGTCGGGAACTTGAAAGTTTCCGGAGATATGATATTTTTAAAAGCTACTCTGGCAGAAGGAGGTTGTTGATGCCGCAGAAAATGAACAAGAAGGATTTGGAAAATTTTCGGAAACTGTTGCTGCAACAGTTGCGCGAGTTGAAAGACAAACTGGGCGGGGCGGTGGACGAGCTTTCCGAGGAGCCGGAAATGATGGCGGACCTTTCGGACCGGGCCACTGCGGAGACCGAGCTTCATTTTGACTTGCGGGTGAAAGACCGGGAGCAGAAGCTGATTGATAAAATCACCGAGGCGCTCGCCCGGATCGAGGAAGGCGGTTTCGGGGTTTGCGAGCGGTGCGGGGATCTGATCGAGCTGGAGCGGCTGAAAGCGCGTCCGATCGCCACGCTCTGCATTGATTGCAAGACCGAGCAGGAGCGGGACGAGAAGAGCCGGGGCGAATGAAAAGACCCATCCTGCTTTTGCTCTTGCTCTGCCTGTTGCCGGGGGCGCGGGTCCTAAGCCAGCCGGAACCGCAATCGCCTTTTTACGAGCCGGGCGAGGGCGGGGGTCTTCGGAATTTGTTCAATCAAAAGGCCAAGGCGCCGGAGGCGGAAGAAGATTTATATCGGGAGGCCCTGGCGGACTTTGAAGGGAAACCGACCTGGCTGGCCCGGCAGAATCCGGAATCGGCGGAAAAGGCCAAGTCCGATAAAAACCTGCGCTGGCTCTATTACCGGACCAACTATCAGAGGAGCATAGAACTTTTTCAGAAACTGATCTACGAGTATCCCTTTACCAAGCATCTGGCCGAGGCGGAATTGGATATTGCGGAGGCCTATTATAAAACCAAGGACTATGAGATCGCGCTCCAGGCGTATCAGGATTTCCTGACCCGCCATCCCCGTCATCCCCAGGCCGAATACGCGCATTTCCGGATCGGGTTGTGCCATTTCCAGGGGCGGCAGAAAAACCCGCTCCGCGACCAGAGCGAAACCGAGGCGGCCCGGGAGGCGTTCCAGACCTTGCTCCTGATGTACCCGGAAACCGGGTACCGGGCGGAGGCGGAAAAATATTCGGGGCAATGCGAGGAATTGCTGGCCACCCGGGAGATCAAGGTCGGGGATTTCTATTATCAGGGCAAGGAATACTGGTCGGCCAGCCTGAGATACCGCCGCGCCTGGGTTGAATATCAGAACAGCAGCCGGACCGAGTATGCCTTGTTCCGGACCGGGCTGTGCTTTCAGAAACTGGGCCGGACCGCGGACGCGCTCCGGACTTTTGGTGAATTCCAGGGCCGGTATCCGACCAGCAAATACCTGAATCAAACCGATCAATTGGTTAAGAAGTTGAATGAAAAGACCAAAAGTCCAGCGACCCCTTGAATTTTTCCTGGTTTTTTGCCTGTTCCCGGTTATTTTAAGCTCCTGCTCATCCCATCGCCGGGAGGTTCAGGAACTGATGAATCGCTACCGGTCTTCAATCAATGACCAAAAGGCGGAAGCCTTCCTGGGTTGTTTCAGCCCGGCCTATCCGGATTCCTTCCTGTTCGGCGAGCCTGCGGAAAAGCAGATCCGGATGGAGCTGAGCGGGTCCCATCCGCCCGGGCTTAAGATTTCCGATCAGAAGATTGAGTTCGGCTCCGGTCAGGCCCGAGTCAGCCTCCGATATTTTTTAAGCCGGATTTCCGCGGGGCAGGGCAGGCAGGACCAGGGCCGGGAAGAGTTGATCCTGAAGCGGGGACCGGAGGGATGGCGGATTGAATCCGGCAGCGCGATTTACCAGATCCTGGCCGGCCGGGACCGGGAAGAGGATGAGATCCGGGCCTTGCTCCAGAAAAGGGTGCAGGCGCTCCGGGAGAAGGACCTGGAATTGTTCCGCGGCCTGGTTGACCCGCAATATAATTTCTCGGGCAAAAATTTTGAGCTGGTGGTCGCCGGGATGGAAAATACCTTCAATAATTACCAGCGGATAGAGTTGACCCTGGACCCGCCCAAACTCACCTTCTTTCCAGGCCGGGCCGACCTGGTGGAAGGGTTCCGGCTCCGGGCCTGGTCCCAAGAGAAACCGGTGGAATTCAACGACACCGAGAAGCTGGGCCTGACCAGGACCGGCCAGGGATGGAAAATCAGCAAGGGCCTGTAAGCCCGAATGTTTCACGGGAAACATTCTTCCCGGGAAAAAGATCGCCCGGGAAAATTTTCTTGAGCCCCTTCATTGCCGGCAGGGGAACAGGCTCCCCCCCGAGATGGCATAAACCGGAACGATCCTTTGGGTCCCCGTCCGTTTTTCCCCCCAGCAGTCGTCAAAGATAAATTCCCCCGCTTCCAGCCGGAACAGGGTCAGTTCCGCGGGCTTGCCCGGGGCGAGAGCGCGTTCCAGCCCCAGCCATTCAGCCGGCTTTATGCTCGCGGCTGCAATCACCTTTTCCAGCCCCATCCCCGAGTTCAAAAACTTGCTTAGCACATTGGCAAAGCTCCTGGCCCGGAAGGGACGGCTCAAGAGGTAGAGGTCGGAGCTGATGGTGAAGTCGTCAAACCCCTGCAAGAGGGCCTGTTCCAGGACCGGGAAGCTGAAGCTGCGCACGCCGTGGCCGAGATCAAACCCGACCCCGCGGTCCCGGGCCGCGAGAATGGAGGGGCGGAGCCTGCCCCGGGAATCAAAGATGGTATGACCGGCATTGCGGAAACAGTGGGTGAGCAGGTCTTTGCTCCGCAGCATCGGCAAAATCTGCTCCAGTTCCGGAGGGGTGAGGCCGAAATGGACCATCACCGGCAGGCTGAATTCATTCCCGGCGTCAATCGCCCGGCGCACATAATAGAGGGGGTCGGATGCGGCCATATGCTCCCTGCTGGCGGTGACCTTGATCCCCTTGATCAGACCCCGGTGTTTGCTCAAGACCTCCGAGATCATCCGGAAATCGTCCTCGCCGGTCCGGACCCGGCCTAACTGCCAGAACCTGATCCCCAGAGACTTGATGTTGAGCAGGGCGAAAATTTTTGTCTCCGCCCGGTCAATCACCCGTTCCTTAAAGCCCTCAAAATTTTTCGCCCCGGTGGTTCCCGCGTCCAGCAGGCAGGTCACCCCGGTCCTCACTCCGAGGTTCTTCTCCCGGCTGCCCACCCCCCCGAACCGGAGCGGGTATAGATGCGTATGCAAATCCACCCAGCCCGGACCGGCATAGAGTCCCTCCCCGTCCAGCTCCCTGGCGCCGGGCGTGTCAATCAAGGACTTCACTTCCCTGATCCGGCCGCCTTCCACCAAGAGGTCGGTTTCCACGAACGAGCCTTGGACCAAAACCTTGGCCTTCCTCACCAGCAGCAGCCCTATTTTTTCTCCAGCCATCAGCCGGAATCTTAGGCTTTTCCGCAAAAAGATCAATCCCAATAGTTCCGCGGGGATCGGCCCCATCATCCTGTTTCATGTGAAACATCAGCGGGATCCGAGATTCCGCAACCGGGTTTTAATCTTGCCGGTTGGGTCCGGATCGGCCGGAAACCCCGGTAACTTTGCTATTTTTCAGGATTTTTTGACCCTGCGTGGAAATAAAGGCTTGACAATTTCTAACTTTTGACTATCTTCCATTTTTAATAATTCTTAATTTAACTTCCGGTGAGGAAGGGGGGTGTAACAGAAAAGTGCCAGCAATCAAGGTCAAAGAAGGAGAATTTTTCGAAAATGTGCTTCGCCGCTTTAAAAAGCAGTGCGAAAAGGGCGGTGTTTTTTCCGAAATCCGGAAGAGGGAGCATTACGAAAAACCGAGCGTCAAGAAAAAGAAAAAGGCGCTCGCGGCCAAAAAACGGATGATGAAGCGGATGCGGAAAAATACCCGGATGACTGGATAGACGATGAGGATCACCCCCGGGAGGCAGGCGGAACCGAGGCCGGCGATCGGGGACAACCATCCGGGAAAAGCGGGCGGCCGGGAGATCGGCGAAGGATTTAGGCCCCGGCGGTTCTATCCGGGGGGAGCCTGACGCGCAATGGCTGAGGCTTTTTGGCCGGGCGTTTTGAAATTGAACATCTCAAAAGAAGGGCGGAAGCGGTCCTAAATGGCAAGACAGTTTCCCCAGGAGCTGATTGAAGAGATCAAAGCCAGGGTCAGCATCCGGGAAGTGGTGGCGGACTATCTCACCCTGACCAAGGATGGCGCCAACTGGAAAGCGCTCTGCCCGTTCCACCGCGAAAAAACCCCGTCTTTTAAAGTCCACGAGGGCAAAGGGATTTTCCATTGCTTCGGCTGCGGAGAAAGCGGGAACGCCTTCACCTTCCTGATGAAAAAGGAAGGGCTGAATTTTCCCGAGGCGCTGGAGCGGCTGGCCAAGCGGGCCGGGGTTGAGCTTCCCAAGGACGATCGGCAGGGGCCGGTGGAGCCGGATGAGCATGCCCTGCTTTACCGGGTCAACGATCTGGCCGGCAAGTTTTACCAGAGCCAGTTGTTCACTCCCGCGGGCTCCCACGCCTTGGGCTATCTGCAATCACGCGGTCTTTCCAAGCCGGACCTGGAAAAATTCGGCTTGGGCTACGCCCCGGCCGGATGGGAGAACCTGATCCAGCACCTGGAGGGAAGGGGGGTATCCGCGCAAAAAGCCCAAGAGGCCGGGCTGGCCATCCCGCGCGAGAGCGGCGAAGGATTTTACGACCGGTTCCGGGACCGGGTGATCTTCCCGATCCGGGACCTGGTGGGAAGGATCCACGGGTTCGGGGCGAGGGTGATGGATGGGAGCCTTCCCAAATACATCAACTCCCCGGAAACCGCGATCTACAAGAAAGGCGAAATGCTTTACGGCCTGGACCTGGCCAAGGAAGCGATCCGCAAGAAAGACCGGGTGATCGTGGTGGAAGGATATTTCGACCGGATCAGCCTGGATTTATCCGGGTTTCCGGAAGCGGTGGCCACCCTGGGAACCGCCTTCACCGAGTACCAGGCGCGGGTGACCGGGCGCTACAGCCGGAATGTATTTCTGGTGTTTGACCCGGACGAGGCGGGAAGGAAAGCGAGCTTCCGGGCCTTGCCGGTTTTTCTCTCAGCCGGTCTGCTCCCCTCCCTGGCGCTGATGCCGGAGGGATTTGACCCGGACGACCTGGTCCGGAAACAGGGCGCCGAGGCTTTGGAAAAATTGATCCAGAGCGCGCCCCGTCTTTTGGATTATTACCTGGAGACCCAGTTGGCCTCGGCCGGAACCGACCTGACCCGCAAGAGCGAGCGGGTCCGGGAGCTGGTCAAAACCGTCTCCCTGATCCAGGCCGGGTTGGAGCGGGAGTTGTATCTGAAGAAACTATCGGAGCTGAGCGGGGTGAGTTTGGACCGGCTGGAGCGGACTATTTTGCGCGAACGGATCCCGGCTTCGGATTCCGCCCAAAAAACCGACGGGGAAAAGGTCTCCTTTAACTGCCTCGGTTCCGAGGAGTTGATCCTGGCCTGCCTGATCAACCGTCCGATCCCGGCATTGGCCCAGACCCTGCTGGACCAGAAAGTGCCGGAATTTATTTCAGATTCGGTCCTCTCCCAATACTTGTCCACCCTGAGCCGGGACATCATCAAGAAGGGCAGGGGGGAACCCGCGGATTATTTTCATCTCCTGGTCAATTCCTGCTGGGAGAGCCTGGCCGGAAGGGTGATGAGCGAAAAATTCCCTTACCAGGACGAGCAGGTGTTTGAGGTGGTGAAGGACGCCATCGGGGAATTGGAGAAGAGACGGGGGGAGGAGATGGACCAGGAGCTGACCCGCCGGCTGAATTCCGCCAAGAAGGAAGGGGACAGCCAACTGGTTCTGGAACTGCTTTCGGAAAAAAATCGGCTGATCCAGCTCAAGCGCAAGCAAGCCCTGGAACGGGCAGGGTAGGGCAGGGGAAAAATTGGAGGAATAAAATGCCGAAGAAGAAAAAGCTGGTGGAACTGGATGAGATGATCAAGAAGGGCAAGCGTCAGGGATTCCTCACCTACAACGATATCAATGACCACTTGCCCGACGAGTTGATCAATCCCGACCAGCTTGACGATCTGATGACGATGTTCGGCGAGATGGACATCAAGATCGTGAACACCCCTTCGGAAGTCAGCCCGGCCGAGGAAAAGGCCCCCGCGGCGTTTGAGGCCGTGGTGGAAGCGGAATTGGAACCGAAACCGGCCCCGGAGCGGGCGGTGGCCTTTGAAGATTCCTACCCGGAAGTGGACCCGGTCCGGATGTATCTCAAGGAAATGGGATCCTATGATCTGTTGAACCGGGAAGGCGAAGTGGAAATCGCCAGCCGGATTGAGGAGGGTCGGAGGAAAGTCTTGTCTGCGATGATCAGTTGTCCGATCTCAATCAGGGAAGTGATCCAGTGGGGAGAGAAGTTCAAGCTGGAAGAAATTATGATGCAGAACGAGGAGGTTGAGCCGGAAGAGTTTGAGGAGCTGGAGGGAGACGACGATTTTGAGTTGGAGCCAGGGCAGAGCCGGAGGGAAGTGGTCAGGCTCATTGATAAAATCACCCACGAGGATGTCAAGCTCCGGGAAACCCAAAAAGGGCTGTGCCAGAAAAGATTGCGCAGGGACAGAAAAAGGAAAATTGAGCATAAGATCAACAAACGGCTGGAGAACCTCCTGCAACTGATGAAAGCGATCAACCTCAGCGACCGACAGCGCTCCCAGATCGTGGCCAAAATCAGGGAGCAGATGTGCCGGGCGGAAAAATCCGAGGACGGCATAAAAAGGATTGAGCATAAATTCAAGATGAGCGAGGCCGAAATCAAGGACCTGTCCTCCCGCGGAAAGGACAGCGCCCGGGTCCGCGCCCGGATTGAGGAACAGACCAAGGCGACCTTTGAGGAACTATATCAGGCCCATAAAAATATCCGGGAATGCCGCGACGGGATCCGGGCGGTCTTGAAGGAAACCCAGATCGGGAGCGTCCCCGAACTCCGCGGCCTGATCAGGCAGATTGAAGCGGGGGAAGTGGAAATCCGGAGGGCCAAGGACGAATTGATCCGGGCCAACCTCCGGCTGGTGGTCAATATTGCAAAAAAGTATACTAATCGCGGACTACAATTCCTTGACTTAATACAAGAGGGCAACATCGGGTTGATGAAGGCGGTGGAAAAATTTGAGTATCAGCGCGGCTACAAATTTTCCACCTACGCCACCTGGTGGATCCGGCAGGCGATCACCCGGGCGATCGCGGACCAGGCCCGGACCATTCGGATCCCGGTGCATATGATTGAGACCATCAACAAGCTGATCCGGACCAGCCGCTACCTGGTCCAGAAGCTGGGGAGAGAGCCGTACCCGGAGGAGATCGCGGCGAAGATGGAGATGCCGATCGAGAAGGTGCGCAAGGTCTTGAAGATCGCCAAGGAGCCGGTCAGTCTGGAGATGCAGATCGGCGAGGAAGACGATTCCCGGCTCGGGGATTTGATCAAGGACGAGACCATCCCCGGACCGCTTGACAAAGTGATCACGCAAGACCTGGTGAACCATACCCGGGATGTCCTAAGCTCGCTCACCCCCAGAGAGGAACGCGTGGTCCGACTCCGGTTCGGGATCAGCGAAAAATCCGACCATACCCTGGAGGAAGTCGGAATGGACTTTGATGTCACCCGTGAGCGCATCCGCCAGATTGAGGCCAAGGCCCTGCGCAAACTCAAACATATCAGCCGGATGAAGAAGCTCAAGACGTTTATTGAACACTGATCATTAGCTATGGCGCGCCGCCATTGGGTTCGGGCTTTTGCGCTCCTTAGCGCAGACCTAAAGAGCATCGAAGAATTGGTCAAGCAACAATGCTGAAAGGGCATTGCCGGAAAAATTTTTCAACCGACGGGACATCTGGCCGCTTTCCGGAATCCAGATAATGCCGTCTAAAATTGCGACTGTGACAGCTTCTTTGAATGAGCTGCTGGCAAGTTTCAGGGCGTCTTAAAAAGCGCGATTTTGGTTGCCGCCTTCGGCGCCGATAAATTTTCCTTCTCCAACAATATATTTGCCTTTGGCTCTGGCGACAAAATCAGGCTGCTTTTGAATTCCGCATCCGAGCTGATTTGCGAACCCCCTCAGGTTTTCCCCGGCGCCAGACAAAAAAGCAATTCCGCGCTTCTTTGATTTAAATTCTTCCTCGTCGGTGCAGAAAAAATATTTTTGCTTCAGCCAGCAGCCGAACATCGCCCCCATTCGCCGGTTAAATTCAATCGGCTTCTGCAACCCATCAACCACTCCATTTGGCCCCATTTCTCTTAAACGGGCGCAAATCCTTCTGACCGTTTCAGGATTCTTGCGAATCTCCTTGGGACTTTCCCGAAGGAAGCTGACATAGGGGTCATTGAATGGGAATTTATCAAAATCAAGCATAGTTTCCAGGAGCATAAAATCATCTTGGGATTGGAAAGCCTTATCCACCGCGCTCAGCTCTTTGGGAGACAGGACGCGAGGCTCTTGTTTCGGCGGAGGATATATGTTGGTCAACCTATCGAGATAACCGCCCTTTTTGACCAGCGAGAAACTCTTTTCAACCCATGAATACATTATATGCTTCCGTGAAGCGACGGTTGTTTGAGCCCACTCAATCGTTCTCTACAGACTTTGATCGCTGATGGAGAATTATCCACCCCAATCCACTGCCTTCCCATTTCTTCCGCAGCAGCCAAAAAACTTCCAGAACCACAAAATGAATCCAAGACCAAGTCCCCCTCCCTGCTGGAGGCGGAAAGGATGAGCTTTAATAACCCCATATTCTTCTCGGTTGGATAGATTGGATATTGGGGATCTTTGAAGACCCAAACATCTTGAAGCACTTTTCCTGCTTCGGCGGCTTGCTCAGCATATTTCTTCAAGCGAGGGTTGCCCGTGGATGACCGTTCAATAAGCCCCGCCTCATCCATTTCGCTTAAAACGGATGGCGAGTATCGCCAATGTCTGCCGGCCGGCGGATTCAATCCTTTCCATTTTTTCCCGCTATCTCCATTTTTGGTCTCGCCGGGCGCGTGGAGAGGGGTTGTGGTATATCTTCTTCCATCATCATCAATTCTTGGAAAAAGCCTTTCCAGCTCCTTTTCCATAAAAGGCATGCGAGGAGAATTCCAGACCAGCTCACTGCTCTTTGAATAGAACAGAATCATATCTTTGATGTTGCTATATCCGTGCCGGTGAAAATTTTTAGGATTACATTTGATGCGGGTGATATCATTTCGGAATTGCTTTATTCCGAAAATCTCATCCATCAGAACTTTGACATAATGACCGATCTTGTAATCAATATGAACATAGATTGAGCCATCATCAGCCATTAACTCATGCAACAGTTCCAATCTAGGCCTCAAAAAATCTAAATATTTGGCTCCGGTCAAGATATCATGATAAGCCGTTTGCCCTTCGGAAGATCGGCTTATTGTCGCGGCGCGTCCCGAGGAAATGATAAAGCTCTGGCCCGTTCCATAAGGCGGATCAATATAAACCAATCGCACCTTGCCATGCACCGACGAGTCCGATAAGAGTTCCCCCAGCACCTCCATGTTATCACCCAGGTAAAGTTGCGTGACCCAGTTCTTGGGATGATTGGATAGGTCCAAAACAAATTTAGCTTCCCTTTCCGACAAGTGTTCCCTCCCCACTATTCAACCTTTCTTAAATAAATTACCAAATTGGCTTAGAAAGTCAATCCGCCAGATTGAAGCCAAGGCCCTGCGCAAGCTCCGCCATATCAGCCGGGCCAAGAAGCTGAAAGTTTTTATTGAGCATTGATCCCGCATCGTAAAGATAATAAGATGATATCTTGACCAGCGTGGCGGACGATTGTCCCGCCGCCGTCATTCGACTTTTCAACCTTTTATCCGCTCAAGTCCTTGCCGCGCTCCGGAACCGCCTGATTGAGTGTAAGAGAAAAGCCGCTATAATAAGCAGTGGATGGGCCCATAGCTCAGGTGGGAGAGCTGCCGGCTCATAACCGGCGGGTCCCAGGTTCGAATCCTGGTGGGCCCATTTTTTCCGGGCGGAGGCTTGAGGATCCGGGTTAAATTTTCCGGATCGGCTCCCGGCCTTGAAAAGCGGTTTCAAATCTGATATAAAGGAAAGCCGATGAATAATTTTATCTGGAGAAACAATGATCGGGATTAACCGCGGTTATGGAATTGCGAGCCGGACAGGGGCGTTTTCGGATGCCCCTGTTTTTATTTCCGGGGAGAAATGAATGGCGAAGAACCTGGAAATCCTTGAGCAGCTTCAGGAGCTTGACCTCCGCTTGGACCGGCTCCGGAATTTTATCGGCCACTACCAGGACTTTATACAAGCGCTGGACGAGGAAAGGGCGGGGATGAAGCTGCGGGCGGAAGAGGAAAAAATCAAGCTGGACGAGTTGAAGAAGATGAAGGGACGCAAGGAACTGGACCTGAAGGCGGGCGAGGAGCATATCGCCAAATGTTCCACCCGTCTTTACGCGGTCAAGACCAACAAGGAATACGAGGGCACGCTCAAGGAGATTGGGGAGCAGAAGCATAAAAATTCCGAGATTGAAACCGAAATCCTGATCCTCTACGACCAGATTGACCAGGAGGAGCAAAGCCTGAAGGACGCGAGAAATAAATTTGAGCTGGAAGAAAAAGAGGTTGAGCAAAAAAAATCGGAGTTGGCCAAAAAACTGGAACGGGCCGAAGCCCTCCTGCCCCGGGAAGAAAAGTCCCGGGAAGGAATCCTCTCCCTGGTTCCCAAGGATTTCCTGGAGAGCTATATCTTCATCCAGGAGCGGCTGGGGGCGCGGGCGCTGGCGCGGCTGATTGATAAAATCTGCCAGTCCTGCTTCCGGGTGGTTCCGTCCCAGATGTATAACGAGGTGCTGATCGGGGCCAACCTGCTCACCTGTCCCGGCTGCAACCGGATTTTGGTCCACCGCGAAACCGAGTTCCTGACCGGGAAAGACATTTTCGAGTTCTAGCCGGTTGTGAGCCAGGTTACAAATATTACTTTATCCCTTTCCGGCGCGGATTTGGAAAAATTAAAAAAGTTCCTGACCGAGCT
The DNA here is from genome assembly GCA_903930515.1 of uncultured delta proteobacterium. Taxonomy (GTDB): domain Bacteria; phylum RBG-13-61-14; class RBG-13-61-14; order RBG-13-61-14; family DRUE01; genus CAIYYW01. The sequence continues at coordinate 15,557 of CAIYYW010000062.1, forward strand.
GGGGGTGGAGCTCAAGGCAACCCCCTACGGGTTCCAGGCCCGGCACGGGGACTCCGCGCTCAACTGGTATGATTCGGGCAAGCTGGTGCTCCAGGGCAGGGAGGCCGCGGATTTGGCCGAGGAGCTGTATTTGATGGGGCTGGTCAAGACCGGCTGGACTTTGAAGTCGGAGCCGAGGATCGGGGTGGACGAGTCGGGCAAGGGGGATTATTTCGGACCCCTGGTCACGGCCGGGGCAGTGGTGATCCCGGAGCAGGAGCCGCAACTGATCCGGCTCGGGGTGCGCGACTCCAAGACCATCTCGGATTACACCATCAAGCAAATGTCCGCGGAGCTGGAAAAAATCGTTCCTCATTCCAAGGTGGTGATCGGCCCGAAAAAATACAACGAGCTTCATCTCAAGATGAAAAATGTCAACCGGGTCCTGGCCTGGGCCCACAGCCGGGCGATTGAAAACCTGCTGGAAAAAAACCCGGTCAAGCTCGCGGTCTCGGACCAGTTCGGAGACGAAAGCTATTTGCGCCGGGCGCTTTTGGAAAAGGGAAAGCGGATTAAATTGATCCAGAGACCCCGGGGAGAAGAAGACCTGGCCGTGGCCTGCGCCAGCATCATCGCCCGCTCGGAATTTTTATTCCGCCTTGACCAGCTCTCTCGCCAATTTGAAATAGAGCTTCCCAAAGGCGCCTCCGAGCAGGTGATTGAGGCCGGGAAACAACTGGTAAAAAAATCAGGCGCGGAAGCCCTGGACCAGGCCGCCAAGACCCACTTTAAAACCACGCTCAAAATTATCGGCAGGATGATGGACTGACGCGTTTTATTTTGAAGACCCCAGCCGCTTGAGCGCGCCGGAAATTACTTCCATCGGCGGCTTGAACCCGGACTGGTCCAGTTGGGAAATTTCTCGGCATCTTTGCCATTGCGAGAGCGCGAGCTGTTTTTCCCCGGTCATCTCATACACCTTGGCCAGGTCCATACAGACATAAATCTGGTTTGGGAACCGGTTTAAAATTCCCTGGAAAATACGGATGGCCCGCTCGGTATTTCCGCTTGACGCCAAGGCCCGCGCCAGTTGAATCTGGTTCATAGCAAAATCGGGCCGCTTGGCCGCGGCTTTCTCCAGATAGGGCAGGGCCTCGCGGGAACGGCCCAGCAGATTCAAGGTAGCCCCCAGGTAATAATTTAAATCCACATCCTCAGGCGCCAGCCTCACTCCCTGCTCAAACTCTTGCCGGGCATATTCAAATTGTTCCAGCATCAAGAGCAATTTGCCCAGGGTAAATCTTTCCCGAGCCAGCAGCGCCGGGCCGACCCCGGCCGGGGCCGGGCTGGAAAAGCCGCGCTGGAAGTCAATTTGGAAATTTTGGATCGCGGAGGCCGACTCCGGCTTCTTCTTCAAAAAGACCGCGGCCTGGCCATCCAAATATACCAGCGCCCATCCGGGGTCTTGATTCAGGTCCAGGAACAGGTTTTGGATCTCCGGAAAATGGCTCAGCAGCACGGCGTCAAAATTCCATTTCCGATCTTCTTTTTGGAAATCCGGCCGGTTTTCCAGCGCCTGGACATAAGTCTTGAAAAAATCCTCCCCGTACAACTCCAGCCGCGGATCAATATAAACCTTCCAGTCCGGGTACCCGGCCCAGATCAGATATGAGGAGGACGCGTCTGAAAAAATTTTCAAACCCGCCTTCTGACCCGCCCGGTCGCACATCAGCCTCAAAGACCGGGCCGCCCGGATCGGATACTCGGTTTCCAGGGCGCCGATCCCGAATTGAGCATTAGTCCCGTTCCGGACATAAAAACGGCCGCTGATTACATCCGCCGTCAGCCAGATCATCCCGGCCAGAACCGCCAGGCCGAGCATCGGCAGGAATCTGCGCAAACGCATTTTCAGCCCGGGAAACGGCAAAAAAGACTGGTCTTGGTTTTCAGCCAGGATCCGGCTCGCCAGCGCAACCGTGATGATGGCGAACAAAGCCACATTCCGGAGCGCGGTTATGGAGAGGAAAAGGAAGCAGAGCCAAAGCGCCAGAGAAGCCGGATAGACGCGCCGGCGATAAAATAAGACCGCGAAAAAGAGCGCGGATACAACCATCAGGATGATATATATAGAGAGGTCAAACCCGGGCAGATGGGAAAATGGATTCCGGAACTCGTAAATGACCTTTCCCAGAAAACTTCCCGGATGAGCGATTTCCCGAAACAGGATCCACGGAAAAATCGCGCCCCGAAAGCCGGAAGGGTTAACCAAGGTCAGCGGGATGGAGATAGCCAGGGCAAGCCCCAGCCCGAATGCGGATTTGCCGCGATCGGCCCTCGGGGAATTCCTCCGCAACCACCAGTCCGGGATCAAAAGCAGTTCCTCCAACAGAAACGCAGACAGGATTACAAAATAAATCGGCCACAAGCCCTCGCTGTTCACCCATAATAAAAGCAGCGCCGGCATCAACGCGACCGCGATTTTTTTGCCCCGCCTGATCCGATCAATCAAAAGGATCTCCAGGGCCGCATAAAAAAAAGTAAGGATTTCCGGCCGGAGCTTTAGTCGGATGGAAACCGTGAGCAGGGCGATGATCCCGAACAGGATGACGCCGAAATATTTTCTGGGGTTAAAGCCCGGAACCAGGATCAAAATCCAGGTCAAGCCGGTTAAGAGCGATCCGAACAGTATCATCCCGGCGTATCCGGCTTTTTGGTATAGAAGATATATGATTAGTTGAAAAATCCACTGGGGATCTATCCATTCCTTGCCCGCGATAGTGAAGGAATAGATGTCCTGATCCGGCACCCGGTGAGTCTCAAAAATAATCTGCCCGGTCTTTAAATGCCAGAAGATGTCCGTGTCAATCAGGGTGTGGAAGCTGATCAGGAAGGAGAGTGCGATGATTCCGGCAAGGCAGAGCCATCCGAGAAATCCGTCCCAGGCCGGCGGGACCAAAGCTTTTCCGGCCGGACCCTGTTTTTGTGCGCGCTTGCTCTCAGGAGCGATTTTTGCAACCTGGCCCGGGGGCTTGCTTTTTGGTTTTGATTTCTTTTGGGACATACGCTTCCCGCTTCCGGCAAAAAGATCGGCCGGAGTTGTCCTAATTGTATTTGAGCGAAAGACCAAGTCAATCCGGGAAGGAACTATTTTTGCAGACGCTTGAGCGCCTCGGAGATTTCATATCCCTGACGCTGGAACCTGATCGGGTCCCGCCGGGAAATCTCCTGGCATCTCAGCCATTGCTCATAAGCCCGGTCCTGGTCCTTGACCATTTCAAAAACCTTGGCCAGGTCTATGCAAGCGGAAATCTGGTTGGGGGATGTGTTCAAGACGCCCCGCAAGATCATAATCGCCCGGTCGGGTTTGCCGGTGGAAGCCAAAGCCCAGCCTAGTTGAATCTGCCCGGGAAGGTCGTCGGGATAATTTTTCGCGTTCTCTTCCAAATAGGGGAGCGCCTCCGGGTAGCGGCGCAAATTATTCAGGGTCAACCCCAAGTCATTTATCAGATTCGGGTCCCGGGGATCATACTTGATTCCGTCTTCAAATTCATAAACAGCCAATTCTTTATGATTGAGCCAAAGCAACTGAATGCCCCGGTTATACCTCTCCTTAACCATTGAGAAAGCATCCTGCTTTTTGGGCAAAGGAGTATCAAGTTTTTCAGTCAAGTTCATCCGGTAATTTTGAATGGCCCCTGAAAACGAAGGCCGGTTTTTCAAGAAGACCACATTTTTTCCGTCCAGATATATCAAAACCCAGGCCGAGCTATGCGCAAGATTCCTGACAAAATCGCTTCCGGTTTCCATCCGATATGCGCTCACGACCACAAGATCAAAATCGTATTTCTGGTCTTCATCCGTAAACTCCTGCCAGTTAGCCAGCAACGACGAATATTTCTTGATAAACTGATCACCGTATAATTCCATCCGGGGATCCACATAGACCTTCCAGGCCGGATACCCGGCCCAGATCAAATAGCCCGCGTTGTGGATGTCGGTGAAAATTTTCAAGGGTCCCGCGGATTCCAACTCCGGAATTGATTTCAAGAATTGACCGGCCCGGATCGGGTAATCCGTTTCCGAAGCCCCGATCCCGAACCGGCAAAATAACATATTATGGATAAAAAACTTGCTGCTGATGATTTCCCCGCTCAACCAGACCATCGCGATAATTAAAATTCCCGCGGCCAGGGGCCGAACCCGCAAAAGCGGATCAGAAAAACGCTTGATCCAAGACCATCCCGGTTCTGAAATGTCCAGGATCAGCCTGCCCCCGAGCATCGCCATTACCACCGCAAACAAGGGCACATTCCGGTTCGCGGTCGCGGAGATATAAAAAACCCCCCCGCAGATGATCAAGTCCGCCAGGTATAATCTCCGGGAAAAGATCAGGAAAATAAACAGCAGCCCGGAGAAAACGCTGAGAGCAATATACGCCGGCCTCACCACCGGATTATTCAATATAAACGGACTTTGAAATTCGCCGATATAACCCCCAATAAAACTTCCGGAAGAAGAAATCTCCCAGAGCAGTTTGAGCGGGAAGACCACCCCTTTCCATCCATAAGGGTTGATCCAGATCACCAGAGCGGAGACCGCCAGGCAGACCGCAAGTTCCAGGATCGCTTTTTTCCCGCCCGCGCCAGGCGCCAGCTTGAAGTATTTTTGCAGACCGAACCAGGGCAAAGCCAGAACCTGCTCGGCTAACACCGCCACCAGGATAAAAAGACCCATTGGCCACAAGCCGTGGCTGTTGACCCAGAGCAGGATCAAAACTGGAATCGGATATAGCGCTTTCCTTTTTCCCTGCCGATATAAATGCAACAAAAACAGCTCCAGGGCCAGGAAGAAAAAGGTGAAGAACTCGGGTCGGAGACGGAGCCGGCTGGAGACCGCCAACAGCGAAACCAACGCCAGCGGGATGATCCGGAAATATTTCTTGGAGGAATACCCCGGGACCAGGATCAAAGTCCAGGTTAATGCCATTAGAATGCCGCCGAAAAAAATCATTCCGGCAAAGCCGCCGATCCGGTAAGCGATGTAAATGGCGAGTTGGAACAGCCACTGCGAGTCAATCCATTCCGTGCCGGCCACGGTGAAGGAAAAAATATCCTGATGCGGCACCCGGTGGGTCTCAAAAATAATTTGCCCGGTCTTGAGATGCCAGAAGATGTCGGTATCTACCAGCGCGTGGAAACTCATCAGGAAAGAAAGCGCGATAATTCCGGCAAAGCAGATTCTGCCCAGCCATTGATCTATGGGAGGAGGAATTAAAACCGGAATCTTTTCCCAAAAAGCCGGTTCGTGGGACTGAGCCGCGGATTTCTTCTGGCCGCTTTTCTGGTCCTTAGCTTTTACCTTTTCCTGCTTCTTCTTCTTGCTCATCCGCTTTTTTCCCGGCTTCTGCCAACATAATTAATCCGCCCGCTTTAATTGTAGCCGGACGGCTTTCCTGGTCAAGTGGATAATTTAAAAAATCTTTTTCCTTCGCCTGCGGCTCAGGGGGGCAAGCAGGGCAAGGATCAGTCCTCGGAATCGCGCGTAAACGCACTCGCACATTCAATCGGAATTGCGCTCCCGGATTCAGCAAAAATATATCAGGCGGGAACTTTTGGGTGAAAGTTGTTTCCCAAATAAGAAACCCCAAAGCAAAGGAGGGCACAATGAATCTGGTAAAGGTTCTTTCAAGGGCATTCGGGATTCTGATCGCGGTTTCAGTATTTGCCGGAACGGCTTTTGCCGGGAGACTGACTTTGAACGACCGGATCAGCGCGGGACCCTGGCTGGAAAAATCCGGGATCCAGATCGCGCCGCTCTATCTCTCCCATCCGGACTCTTCCCTTTCTTTTCTCAGCCTGGACGAGGCGACCAAGTCCGGCTTGATCAATGTGATGGAGACCAGCGATGTCAACCAACTCCTAGTGGAAAACCAGGGCAAGAAGCCGGTCCTGCTCCTGGCCGGAGAGGTGGTCAAGGGAGGAAAGCAAGACCGGATGGTGGGCAAGGATTTGATTTTAGGAGCGGGCAAGATCCGTAGGATCAGCGTGTTTTGCGTGGAACATGGGAGGTGGACTTCGGGCGCGGACAAAACCGAATTTAAAAGCGCGTCGGTGATGGCGGACAATGAGATCCGGCAAAAGGCGCAAAAAGGAGGAGGCTCAGAGGAGAATCAAACCGGGGTCTGGGATGAGGTGTCCCGCAGCCTGGGGGCCTACCGGGTGGCCGCGGCGCCTACCGGCAACTATCAGGAAATACTTAAAAGCGATAAATATAAAGAAGGGGAGTCCATCGGGGATTTTTTCCTCGCCGCCTTCAGAAAAGACGACCAGCTCGCCGGGTTCGCCCTCGCTTATAACGGCGAGGTTCAGTCGGTGGAATATTTCGACAATCCCAATCTCGCCTCCAAATATAAGGAAAAATTGATCAGTTCTTATGTGACCGGCGCGCTCAAGGATTTGCAGGGTTCCAAAACCGTCTCCTCGGACGCGCTCAAGGATTTTGCCAACCAGGTTCTCAAGGACGAGAGTCATCAATACCAAAGCGATGATGACATTGTGGTTGAGTCCCGGTCCGGGAGCCTGGAAAGTTTTGAGCTGCAGAATTCCAAGGGCGCCCTGGTTCATTACGCCCGGTATCAGAAATAAGTTTTGCCTTGATCGTCCAGGGGCGGAGCCATTCCGCCCCTTTTTATTTGACAATAACCTTTTTATTGCTATCCTCATATTAAGGACAATTTGGTGGACATTTGAAGCGACATTTAGATTGTTATTCATTGATTTAATTAAGGAAAGCAGGGACAAAATATGAGGACATATGAAAAGACACATCCCTGGATAAAATTTTCAGTTAACCTGAGCCAGGTGCATCCACAGCTTTGGATAAATCTTGGGGAATGCAAATCCAAATGCGAGCATATTACCGGGGTTCCCTTAAGACCGACCACCGCCAAAAAGCTTCATCAGCTTTATTTGGCAAAGGGCGTGCTGGCTACAACCGCAATTGAAGGAAACACCCTGTCCGAAGAAGAGGTTTTGAAACATCTGGAAGGCAAACTGAAATTGCCCCCTTCCAGGGAATACCTCGCCCAGGAAATAGACAATATCATTAAGGGATGCAATCAGATCACCGATGCCATTGCTTCCGGCTCGCCGCCCGGCTTATGCCTGGAAAGAATCAAAGAACTGAATGCAATTGTCCTGGAAAAACTGCAATTTGAGGAAGGGGTCATCCCGGGCCGGATCCGAAAGTATTCGGTGGGGGTTGCTCGCTACCGAGGCGCTCCCTGGGAAGATTGTGAATATCTGCTGGAAAGACTTTGTGATTGGCTTAACGGGGAAGATTTTAAGTCAAGGCCAGGCGAGGGAATTATTTATGCGATCATCAAAGCGGTTGTCGCCCATCTTTATCTTGCCTGGATTCATCCGTTTGGAGACGGGAACGGACGCACCGCCCGGTTGGTTGAATTTCAAATTCTGATTTCTTCCGGGGTTCCCGCGCCCGCGGCGCACCTGCTGAGCAATCATTATAATTTGACTCGCTCTGAATACTACCGGCAGTTGGAACAGGCTTCCATCTCGGGCGGAGAATTTCCGCCCTTCATAAGTTATGCGGTCCAAGGATTTTTGGACGGCCTGCGAAGTCAATTGGAAATCATCAGAGACCAGCAATGGGATATTGTCTGGAGAAATTATGTCCACGAACAATTTAGAGCAAGGACTAAAACCACAAGTCAACGGCGTCAGCGCGAGCTGATCTTGGAACTTTCCAGAAAGACTGAGCCGGTGCCGATTCCGGAATTAAAACAGATAAGTCCCGCCATGGCGGAAGCGTATGCTCGAAAGACCAACAAAACTATTCAACGGGATATTAACACCCTTATTAAGATGGGTCTGGCGGAAAAAACCACCCAGGGCTTGCGGGCGAAGAAAGAGATTATCCTTTCATACCTGCCGGTAAAAGCTGAGGATGCATCCTAACCGCCTAACCCGCCATTCCGGATAGGACCATGAAGATTCCAGCGATGGTCAGGGCGATGCTGAGGATCAGCTTGATGTGATATACATAACAATTGTAGGACTTGCCGTCCACGATCAGCTCCCGCATCTCCAAGTAGGGCATCGGCGACCTCCGGTACCATCCCTTCACGATCACCTTCTTGCCGATGATGCCCTGGGTGCGGAACAATCCGAACAAAAACTCCACCAGCCGGAGCGGCTGTCGGTAATCCAAAAAGATAAACCCGGTCTCGTCCTGAAGCACCAGGTCATCGCTCCAGATCAATCCGGGGATGCCCTTGCCGATGATCGTCCCGCGCAGGCTGGCCGGGACCGGCCGGACCCCGCTGACCTTGACATTCTTGAACAAGCCCCCGACCCGGTAGGGCGGGAAATCACCGGAGCGGTAGCTGAACAACACTCGGGCCAGGAACCCGATCCCGACTCCGAGCACTCCCAGCCCCCAAGCATAGGAAGGGAATTGACGGTTTAAGATCCCGTCGGCAACCACCGGGAGCAAAAATATAACCGGCGCAATCAGCGGCGCCAGGTAGAACAAAATATCCACCAGGAATTCGTCCCAATAACTTTCCGGCTTTTTCAGATCAAAATTCACCAGCGGCTTTTGTCCCATTGCCTCGGCCAAATTACCGAGCGCCTGGATCCGCTTGGCCGGAAGGGGATGAGTGGAATTCAATTCATACCAACCCGCCCAGGGATTCCACAAATCCCATTGCATCGCGCCGATCAAATTTTCCCGGCTGAAATTCTCCCCGCCCCCGGCCAGAGTGACCGAAGCCAATGCCCGCGCCGCCTCCGGATTGAAAATACCGAGCGCCTGGACCGCGGCGCTTCCCGCGGCCGCGATCGGACGGGCCTCTTCCTTGGCGCCCGCGGTCTGGAGCTGCTCGTTCCGGGCCAGGCCGTAAGCCACCTTGACCAGGCCCCGCGCCAGCGCGTTCGGGTTCCCGGTGGCTTCTCCGGAGAAGCGGTCCGCGTAATACTCGCGGGTGCGGGATAGGAACAGCACAATGTATTGAGAGATGATGTAAAGAACGAACGCGACCACCGCGACCAGGGCGAAATACCCGCGCGGATCGTTCTTGCCCCTTTTCCCTTTACTGCCCGCGATCCGCATCCCGACCCGAAAGATCAGGTAGAGCACCTCCGGAACCAGCATCGCCGTGGTCATAACCGCCATATCCCAGTGGAGCGCGTGTCCGAGTTCGTGCGCGGTCACCGCTTCCAGTTCGTCCTCCTGAAGGATGTTGAGCAAGCCCCGGGTGAGAATGATCCGAGCCGTGTCCGGAGATAATCCATAGGTAAAGGCATTCGGGTTGCCGTCCTCAATGATCCCTATTTTCGGATACGGGATCGCGTGAATCCCAACCTGGCGGCTGATGAAATCGTTGAGATGCTTGGGAAGGTCCATCGGGCCGACCCAATGCATTGACTGGAACCATTGCAAAGTCAGGTCCATCACGAACGGGCTGATCAGGAACTGCAACAAGGCGAAAACCACCACGAACAAAAACGCGGCCAGGATCGGCAGTTGCATATATTCAACCATCAGCACGAAAAAGAAGAAAACCAATCCGTAAAGAATGGACAACACCATCACCGACCGAAGCGCCAGGCTGGGGAGTCGCATCGCCCCCGTAACCGCTCCCGCCCCTGCGGCTATCCCCGCGGCCCTTCCCGCGCTTTGCCCCATCCGCTCCGCGCCGGGAATTTTCCGCTTGCCGGTCAACTTATTCAACGCGGCCAATTCCCCCGGATCAAACCAGAGGCCGCCGCAGGTCGGGCAATGGTCTATCTCCAGGGATGGTTCAATCAAGCCGCCCCGGGACATAGGCTTTTCACAGCGCGGGCAATTTATTTCCGACCGATGCTCCCCGATCAGGGGCTCCTGAAGTTTTTGCGAAACCTCGGACGGGTTCTGGGCAAAATAATTGATCTCCCCTCCGTCCATCCACAGACCCTTGCAGGCCGGGCAGAAATCCAACATCACCCCCTGCTGATCCATCTCCTTCATTTCCTGCCGGCAGTGCGGACATTTCATAAAATATATCCTCCAATTCCCTTTTAAAGCAGATATGATATTCTTACCGCAACTTAAAGGAGATTCAAAATGAGAAAACTTTTGTTGATAAACATTTTGGTTCTGGCCGGAGCGCTTGCTATTTTTAAATCCGGCCGGGCAGAGGCGATCCAGCCGGAGAAAGGGGTCCGGTTCGCTTCTCCGGAAATGACCCGGCTGGACCAATCGGCATCGGCCCGGGAATGGGACCGGGGATTCCAGGCGGTTTATCGCACCCTGCTCAATAACCTGCATTTGCCGACCCGCGCTTTTAAAACCCGGTATGCCTATCCCTCCCCGATTTTCCGGGGCGTTTACCTGTGGGACAGCTCGTTCATCGCGCAGGTATGGAAACCCTGGGATGATGAGACCGCGGAAGATGTGCTGAGGGCGGTGCTGGATAATGCGGCGCCGAACGGGAGGCTCAAGCATTTTGTCAGCCCTTATGACAAGAGCGAATACACCCAGCCGCCGGTGATCGCATGGTCGGTCTGGGAAATTTACCGGTGGAGCGGAGACCGGGAATTTTTGGCTTACGCCTATCCGATCCTGAAAAAATATCAGCTCTGGCTGTCGGTCCATCGCCGTTTGCCCGGCGGCCTTTACTTCTGGGCACATTCCTACGAGTCCGGCATTGACAACTCGCCCCGCTTCACCTCCGCGGACGAGAAAATAAAGAAAGATACCACTTCCCTTGCCGCGATTGACTTGAACTCCTATGTATATAGCCAGAATATACTGCTCGCCAGAATGGCGGAAGTTCTGGGCAAGCCCGAAGAGGCCCGGGTGTTCCAAAAAAACGCCGCCGACCTGGCCGGGTTGATCAACGAAAAATTATGGGACCCGGGCACCGGCTATTATTACGACCTTGACCTTAAGACCGATCAACTGGTGAAAATACGCACCATCGCGTCTTTTATTCCGCTCTTTGCCGGAGCCGCGGATGAGCAGAGGGCTGAAATCGCCCGCGGTCATCTGATGGACCCGAAAGAGTTCAACACCTTTTTCCCGCTCCCGAGCGTGGCGCGCTCCGACCCTGAATTTCAAAAAGACTGCTGGCGCGGTCCGGTCTGGATCAATACCGCGGATATGGCAATCATCGGGTTGAAGAATTACGGCTTTGAGAAAGACGCGGCCGAGCTGGCCTGGAAGGTCGTGGACGGCGTATATCGGAACTACGGCCTGACCGGGAAACTGGTGGAGTTTTACGATCCGGACCAGGACGGGTTTAAGGACTTGCACCGGAAGCGCGGTAATATTTATAAACGGCTGACCCTCGGCGACAAGCCCCAGCCCAATTTCATCGGATGGACCGGCCTGGTCAACACCATCCTGATTGAAAAACTGATCGGGTTTCATAAAGAGAACGGTAAAAAATATCTCGCGCCTGATTTTCCGGATTCCGCAAAGGGCGCCGGCTTCAAGCTCGTTTTGCCCCGGGAAAATATCTCCCTGGAGATAGAAGTCCTGGATCAGGGAAACAGCAGGGGGAAAATACTCACTGAAAAAGGTTTCCAAAACTTTTCGCTCCGGCCGGGAGAAAAACTGGAGCTGTAAAATTTACGGCTGCCGTTTTTTAGCGGGTCATTGCTTATGGTTCAAAACGCTGTGCCTTCTTCCGTAACTGAAATAAATTACCATCCCGATCAAGAGCCAGATGATCAGGCGCCACCAGTTTTCCGAAGGCAGGGAGAACATCAGGAGCAAGCAGAAGAGGATGCCCAGGATCGGGAACACGGGAAAGAAAGGGACCTTGAAGGGCCGGTGCGCCTCGGGATGACGGATGCGCATCACCAGCACCGCGGCGCAGACGATCACGAACGCGAGCAGGGTGCCGATATTGACCAGCTCCGCCAGGATCCGGAGCGGGATGAACGCTCCCATCAGTCCCACGCAAATCCCGGTGACAATGGTTCCCTTCCAGGGGGTCCGGAAACGCTCGTGGACCGCGGCGAAAAAGCTGCGCGGAAGGAGACCGTCTCTGGCCATTGCCAGGAGCACCCGCGGCTGGGAGAGCATCATCACCAGCAAGACCGAGGTGATCCCGGTGAGCGCTCCAGCGAGACCACGAATTGCGCCCAGGGCAGACCGACCTGCTTGAAGGCGTTGGACACCGGCGCGTCAATGTTGATCTTGTCGTAAGGAACCATTCCGGTGAGCACCGCGGACACGGCGATGTATAAAACCGTGCAGATGATCAGGGAGGCGATGATCCCGATCGGGACATCCCGGCTCGGGTTCTTGGCCTCTTCCGCGTGGGTGGACACCGAGTCAAAGCCGATGTAGGCGAAAAATACGATCGCGGCGCCCGCCATCATCCCGAGCGGCTCCCCTCCTTTCGCGGTCATCCCGAATATGGTCTTCCCGAAAAAACTGATCCCGGTGTAGCCGAAGGGCGCGAACGGATGCCAGTTGGCGGGGTTGATGTAAAACACCCCCACCCCGATCACGAGCAGGACAACCGCCAATTTTATCGCCACCATAACCGCGTTAAACCCGGCGCTTTCGCGGATGCCTTTGACCAGGATCACGGTCAGGATCAGCGCGATGATTACCGCGGGCAGGTCCAACACCGCGCCGGTGGAAACGATGGCGCCGGTGACGGTATCGTAATCAAACGGAGCGCGGGAGACGGCCTCCGGAATCTTTAAACCGAAAATGCCGATGAAGTCCTGAAAATAATGGCTCCAGCCGTGCGAGACGGTTGCGGAGGCCACCGTGTATTCCAGGATCAAATCCCAGCCGATGATCCAGGCGAAAAATTCCCCGAGCGTGGCGTAAGCGTAGGTGTAGGCGGACCCGGCCACCGGGACCATCGAGGCGAATTCCGCGTAGCAGAACGCGGCGAAGACACAGGCGGTTCCGGAAAGCACGAACGAGCCGATCAGGGCCGGGCCGGCCTTGTCGTGAGCCGCGATCCCGGTGAGCACGAAAATGCCGGTGCCGATGATGGCGCCGATCCCGAGGCTGGTGAGCGCAATCGGCCCCAGCACCCGGCGCAACCGGTTCTCCCCCTTCATCTCCTCCAACAATAAGCTCAACGATTTTCTCGCGAACAGCTTTTTCACTTACCATTCCTCCGATCCAAGAATTTGACCCCTGAACGAGCCTGCCCGGTCCGGCTGAAATTTTATTTCCAGAGACAGACCAGGCCGGTGTTTTCAATCCGGACCATCCCCTGGAACTCCGGGGTTTGCGACAGTTCGTTCAATCCCCGGGTAACCCCTTCCCAGTATCCGTAATCGTGCCAGATGATCAGGCCCCGGCCCTCGCGCAAAAGCTTGAGCCCGAGCCGGGAATCGTTGATCACATATTCATAGCTGTGGGAACCGTCAATAAAAACAAAATCCATTTTGCCGAAGTAAGGCGTGAAATCAAATTGCCCGGAATCGCCGTAAAGCTGGACGATTTTTTTCTTTTCCGGAAAGTCCTTCTCGTTCAACGCCCTGAATTTCGATCCCGATTCTTGTTTGTCAATAAAAACTTTTTCCTGAGGCGCCAGCGAAAGCAGGGCCTGATCCATTATCTTCCGGGGCAAATCCAAAGTATAAATCACCGTGTCCGGCCCGGAGTTGAGCGCCATATTAAAGGTGGATCTCCCGTCAAAAGTGCCGATCTCAAGAATAGCCTTGGGGTCCTGCTTCTTCACCAAAGCCCCGAGCAGGCAGATGTCCTGGAGCGGGGCGTCTCCTGGATTATCCTTGAGATATCCGATCCGGATCAAAAGCGGCTCCGCGATCAACTCCTTAAGATCCGACCGGGGCAGAAGCTCCGGGATTTTTTGCAGCGCCCGCGGGTTAAAATGAAGGATAACCTTGAAGAGCAGTTCCCGGTTCTTCTGAAAAATCCAGCCCAGGCTGAACAGATACAGGGTGTAAGCCAGCGCCCTTAAATAGTTGTAAGCGAAGTTCAAAACTTTATTGAAAAAATTGAACATCTGCTCTTAGTTTCTGATAAAATTTGCGCCAGCGCAAATCCGGCCCGCCCGTCCCTTCAAAATCATTTCCAGAGGCAGACCAGCGAGGTGTTTTCCATCCGCGCCATCCCCTGGAACTCGGGCTCCCGGAATAGCTGGTTAAGCGCCTGGGTCACCCCCGGCCAGGAACCGTAATCGTGCCAGATGATCAGGCCCCGGCCCCGGCGGAGCAGTTTCAGGCCGATCCGCGAGTCGTTGAGCACATAAGGATAACTGTGCGAGCCGTCAATCAGGACCAAATCCATTTTTCCCAGATACGGGCTGAAGTCAAAGCCCGCGGAATCCCCGTAAAGCTGGACGATCTTGTTTTTCTCCGGAAATTGATTCGGGTCCAGACTGAGAAACTTAGAGCCGGAACCTGGTTTGTCAATATATTTCCTTTCCGCCCCCTCAATCTCCAGCCGGGTTTGATTAAGCATCGCCGGCGGCAGGTCCAGGGTATAAATCGTCGCGTCCGGCCCGGAATTGAGCGCCATATTGAAAGTGGTCCGGCCCTCAAAAGTGCCGATCTCAAAAAGGGCTTGCGGGTTTTGCTTCTTCACCAGGGAAGCGATCAGGCAGAGATGACCGAGCGGCATATCTCCATGCTGGTGTTTGAGATAGCCGATCCGGATCGGAAGCGGCTCCGCGATCAACCCCGTAAGGTCCGACCGGGGCAGAAGCTCCGGGACTTTTTGCAGCGCCTGCGGGTTGAAATGAAGGATAACCTTGAAGAGCAGTTCCCGGTTCTTCTGAAAAATCCAGCCCAGGCTGAACAGATACAGGGTATCAGCCAGCGCCCTTAAATAGTTGTATGCGAAGGTCAGAACTTTATTGGAAAAATCGCCCACCTGCCCTTCGCTCATCCGCTAGACCGGAATCCTCCGGCTGATGATCTCTTTCATTATTTCGGTGGTGCCCGCGTAAATGGTCCCGACCCGGACATCCCGATACATCCGCGCGATCGGGTATTCCTCCATATACCCGTAACCCCCGAAAAATTGCAGGCAGTCGTCAACCATATCCTTGAGCGTCTCGGTGGTCCAGTATTTGGCCATACAGGTCTCGGTCACCACATCCTGCTTATTCATATGCTCCTCAATCAGCCGGTCAACAAAGGCCCGCGCCAGCTCGGCTTGGGTGTACATCTCAGCCATCTTGAACCGGATGTGCTGGAACTTGGATATCGGACGGCCGAACGCGGTCCGCTCGTTGATGTATTTCCGGGTGATCTCCAGAACCCCGAACATCCCGGACACGCACCCGATCGCGCACACCAGCCGTTCCTGCTGCAGTTTCTGCATCAGATATAAAAATCCCTTGCCCACCTCGCCCAGCAAATTTCCCTCCGGGATATCGCAATCCTCAAACGCCAGTTCCGCGGTGTCCTGGCTGTGATACCCGATCTTCTCCAGCTTCCGACCCTTGATGTATCCCTTGGTCCCGTCCTCCACCAAAAACAGGCTCATCCCCTGGCTCCCCTTTTCGGCCTTGAGATCGGTCTTGGCCGCAACGATCACGGTGTTATTGAGGATGCCGTTGCTGATGAAGGTCTTGCTCCCGTTGATAATAAAGCGGTCGCCCTTTTTCACCGCGGTGGTTTTGATAGCCTGCAAATCCGACCCGGTGAAAGGCTCGGTCATTGCCACCGCCAGAATATTCTCCCCGGTGCACGCTCCGGGCAGATATTTTTTCCTCTGAGCCTCGCTCCCGTAGGTGTAGATATAGGGAGCGCACACATCCGAATGAAGGATGTACATCACCCCCGGATAGGACGCCATTTCTTCCAGGATCACCACCGAGTAAAGGAAATCCGCGCCCGACCCGCCGTATTCCTCCGGAACCCACGGGCACAGAAAACCCTGCGCCCCGGCCTTCGTGTAAATCTCCCGCGGACAGATCCCGTCCTTTTCCCATTTCTCGTAATTGGGCGTGATCTCCTTTTCCACAAACTTCTTCACCTGGCCCCGAAAAATCTCGTGCTCTTCCTTGAAGATCCTTCTCTTCATCTAAAGCCTCCTTGTTTCAAAATTGACCTATCATACCGAAATCCCTCTCTCTGAGCAAGAACGAATTTTTCGCCGCAAAGAATGCAAAGCGCAAAAAGAAAATTCGGGCCGCAGGCGTCCATCGTATCCCGCGGGGTCTGTGAATAAATATGCATATTCAAGTAATGCTGAATATGCCAAACTGCTTATCTTTAAACTAAAGCCCTGACCCCAATTCCGTTCGCCGAAGGGCAAGGGCTTTCCGGCCTGTCCTGCGTAGCCTTGGCGAAGCAGGATGGAAAGCTCTTTCCTGGCTGCGAACAATACTTTTTTGAGGCGCCAATTTGGCGCCTCAAGGTTGAAATCACAAATTGTGATCTCAAAGCGGTAAACGCGGTTGGACATTTTGAGGTCGCAATTTGCGACCTCAAACATTAACTTTAAATTTTAGACCTGACCCCGGGGGCTTGAAA
>CAIYYW010000063.1 GCA_903930515.1 uncultured delta proteobacterium
GGTTTTCGTGGGTTAAATTCATCGCGAGCCAAGGGGAAGATTTGCGGATGGAAGGGGGAACGGGCAGGATTTCAGTTTCCGGTTCAGTTAAAACCTGGACCTCAGAAACCCGGTTAGGGCGGTATAAGTCGAGCCGGATCCTGAATACTCCTCCAGAGTGCCATTCAGCGTCAACAATGCCTCTACTTGATCGCCCTGGCGCCTGGGCAAAAAAAAATAGTTGCCCTTGAAACAGCTTATGCGGAAATGACGGGGAAGGAGTGTTCAAAGCAGAATCGCGCCTGAAGGCGCTCGCACATTCAAAGCAACACGCAGACAAGATTGTCTGCGCCACGAATGTATCGCGCCTAAAGACGCAACCAAATAGTCTCGGCTTGACAGGGGCAGTGCGGGGATTAGACTTTTTGGTGTAAGGATAGAGAAGATGAAGATCGGGATAGCGTTGGGTGGAGGCTCGGCGCGGGGCCTTTCCCAGATCGGGGTATTGGAGGTCCTGGAGGAGAACGGGATCTATCCGGAGGTTCTGGCGGGGACAAGTATGGGGGCCTTGATCGGGGCGCTCTATTTATATTTGGGGAAGCCGGCGAGCCAATTGCGGACTCGGATGAAGGAATTTATGGAGAGCGACCCTTTCAAGAAGGCCCGGTTTGATGTTCTGCGGGACAGCCGGGAGGAGAAGGGAGAGGGGTTCTGGGATTCGGTGACCCAGGCGGTGCGGAAGGGTATTATGTATAGTTATTCGGTCCGGCGCGAGTCCATCATTCCGCGCGATATTTTCCAGGGTATTATTGAGGGGCTTCTCCCGGACATCCGGATTGAGGAGTTGCCAAAGCCCTTTGCCGCGGTGAGCCTGGACCTGATTTCCGGCCGGGAGGTGATCTGGACCAAGGGATCGCTCCGGCAGGCGGTGATGGCGAGTTCGGCGATTCCTGGTTTTTTCCCGCCCCAGATGGTTGACCAGCAGATTTTGGTGGACGGCGGGTGGACCAATTCGGTTCCGATCCGGCCTGCGTTTTCTCTGGGCGCGGATATCGTGATTGCGGTTGACACTTCTCGCGGGAGCGAGGAGTTATTCGAGTTCAAGCGGGGCCTGGACCTGATCCTGCGGACGGCGCAGATTATGATGAAGAAGTTGCGGGAGACGCAATTGGAGGAAGCGGATGTATTGATCCAGCCGGCGGTTACGGATATTCACTGGTCGGATTTCAACGAGCCGGAGCAGTTGGTTGAGCGGGGAAGACAGGCGGCGCTTCCGAAGGTGAAAGAGGTTCAGGCCGCGATCCGGAGAGGCCGTCGGCGGAAGGTATTGAAGGACGCGCTTGATTTGGCCAAGGTATATCAGAAGTTTTTGCCGGAGCGCGGTGATCAATAGCATCCGGGTGGTGGTCTCGGCTCAGGACCAGCCGGGACGGCTGGACTATTTTCTGGCGCAAAAGCTCTCGGTCCCTAGCCGGAGCCGGATCAAAACCCTGATCGAGCAGGGACAGGTCTTGCTCAATTCCAAGCCGGCCAAGCCCTCGTCCAAAGTCAAGTCCGGGGATAAAATAGAAATGACCATCCCGAAGCCGCTTCCGGCCAAGCCTTTAGCGGAGGCGATCCCGCTTCAAATTTTTTATCAGGACCGGGACCTGATCGTGATTGACAAGCCGGCCGGGATGATGACGCATCCGGTGGCCGGGAAAATGAGCGGCACCTTGGTCAACGCCCTGCTCAATCATTGCAAGGACCTGAGCGGGATCGGCGGGGAACTCAAGCCCGGGATCGTGCACCGCCTGGACAAGCTGACCAGCGGGGTGATGGTTTCGGCCAAAACCGAGCTGGCGCATTTGAAGCTCGCGGAGCAATTCAAGCAACACAGCATTGAGCGGGCGTATTGGGCCTTGGCGCGGGGGAACCCGGAGAAAAATTCCGGCAGGATTGAATCCAAAATCAGCCGGAACCCGAGGCACCGATTGAAGATGACCGGCCGGGGCAAACAAGGCCGGGTGGCGATCACGGAATGGAAGGTGATCAGGCGGTTCAAGCATTTCAGCGTTATTGAATGCCGCCTCCATACCGGCCGCACCCATCAGATCCGGGTACATTTGACCGAGATGGGATTCCCTTTGGTCGGCGACGCCCTTTACGGAGGGGGCCATAACCCGTCGGAAAAAATCGCGCCCGAAATCCGGGAGGCGATCAAGAACCTGAACCGGCAGGCCCTCCACGCCTTTAAGCTCGGATTCGCGCATCCCCGGACCGGCCAAGGGATGTCCTTTTGCTCGCCCCTCCCCGAAGAACTAGACTCCCTGCTCAGGTTGCTGGAGAAATTTGACTGATGCGCAAAACGGAAAGCAACGGCCTGGTTTATTATCAGTCGGAAATTCTGCTCAACTTGGGCTTTGAGAATTTTTTCTTCACCCGCAAAGGCGGGGTCAGCCTGGGCGAACTCGCGGAGCTGAACCTGAGCTTCCGGGCCGGAGATGATCCGGAGCGGGTGCAAAGCAACCTGGACAAAACGCGCCGGGTAATGAAGGCCGGGCATCTGGTTATGGTTCATCAGGTGCACGGCGCCAAGGCGCTGTTGCTCGAGCAAGGTCCGATTGAACCGGAAAGTTTGCGCAACCAGGAAAGGGACGCGATCGTGACCAGGATGCCCGGGATCGGGATCGGGGTTTTATGCGCCGATTGTTTCCCGCTGCTTCTGGCCGAGCCGGAGCAGAAAATCATCGGCATCGCCCATTGCGGCCGGAGGGGGATCATCTCCGGGGTGATTGAGAACACCCTGGATGAAATCGTCCGGCTGGGCGGCAAAGTTGGGAGGATCATCGCCGCGATCGGGCCGGGTATTTGCGGGGAATGTTACCAGGTGGATCAGCCGGTGATTTTGGAATACCGGGAAAAATTTCCGCAAGGAGAAGGCCGGATCTGGAGGCGCGGCCCGGGATTTTATCTATTGGACCTGAAACAGGCGATGGTCTCGGTGCTGGCCGACGCGGGCGTTGCCGAAGATCGGATAGAAGACCTCGGCCTTTGCACCCTGGAGGGAGAGGATTTTTTTTCCCACCGCCGGAGTCTGGGCCAAGCCGGTCGTCAGCTTTCCGCGATCGTGATAAAATAGGGCGCGGGAAGAGCAGACGATGGAATCAGCCGGATATAAAGTCGCGATAATCGCTTCAATTGAAAGCTCCTTCACCGCCCTGTTCGCCAACCAGATCAAGCAGCTCCAGGAGCAAGGATTCCAGATCACCGCCATCTCCAGCCTGGAGTATCCCAACAACCTGGAATTTTTCAAGAACGCCGGAGTGGAATTCATTGAAGTGCCCATCCACCGCCAGATTTCCCCCTTCGCCGACCTGCTCACGGTTTACCGACTAACCCGGATTTTCCGGCAAAAAAAATTCGACCTGATCCACACCCAGACCCCCAAGCCCACCCTGCTCGGAGCCATTGCCGGAAAGCTCTCGGGAATCCCGGTGATCAACACGGCCCGGCCGATCTTCCGAGAGATGCCCGAAGGCTGGAGGCGGAAGTTTTCCATCCGGCTGGAAAAACTTTCGGCCCTGCTCACGGATTTGGTGATGGTGGAGAACCCAAACGATTTTGATTTGTATCTGGGCCTGGGGATCGTTCCTGCAAGGAAATTGAAAATTCAGGGGAACGGCATAGACCTGTCCCGGTTTGATCCGGAAAAAATTACAGCCGCGGAACTCGCCCGGGTCCGCGGGGAGCTGAAAATCCCGGAAGACGCGGTGGTGATCGGGTGCGTGGCCCGGTATGTTTTTGAAAAAGGCTACCGGGAATTGTTTGAGGCCTTTCGCCAGCTCAAGCCCAAATACCCGAAACTATATCTGCTCACCGTCGGATTTTTCCTCCCCAGCGAGCGCGACCCGATCCCGCGGGACCTCCCGGAAAAAATGGGCATCGCCGACCGGGTGGTTATGCTGGAAAACCGCTCGGATATGGAATTGCTCTACGGCTTGATGGACATCGCGGTCCTCCCAACCTACCGCGACTGCTTCCCGCGATCCCTGATCGAGGCCGCGGCAATGCAAAAAGCGATCATCGCATCGGACCTGGTCGGATGCCGGGTGGTGATCAAGCCGGAAGAGACCGGGATCCTGGTCCCGGCCAAAGACGCCGTCTCCCTGCGCCAGGCATTGGAACGGTTGCTGCAAGACAAAGACCTGGCCCGGAGCCTGGGGAAAAACGCGCGCAAATACGCATTGGAACACCTCAATGAGGAGATGGTGTGCAAAAAAATTATTGACTGCTACGCCCAACTGCTTTCCTGATCAAAATCATCTTCCGGGAACGCGGAACCCAAAACCCGCAGCAGGATGGTTAAATTGGTGCGGCCGGCAGGATTCGAACCTGCGACCATCGGATTAGAAATCCGATGCTCTATCCACTGAGCCACGGCCGCGAAAAGATGAAAATAATTTAACACCGATTTGGGGCAAGGTCAACCTTCAAAAACAGGCCGACCCGATCCAATCAATCCGATCCCCTTCCTAAAATCCAGACATCACCCCTGCCCTCTCCTTCCATCATTTATTAAAAGTATCAGGAACAAGTCTGATAAAAGGAAAAAAACGGCTCGGGCGGGACCTGCGACTTGACAACGGCTATAAGTTGTGTCATTAAATTAGGGAATACAATCAGGGGGGATAGAAATGATCTGCCAGGAATGTCAGGAAGAGTATCAATTTGAGCGGGTGAGGCTTGATCCGGAGAGTTGCCGGTCGTTTGTAAGTTTTAGCTGCGATTGCAAGGCCAAGCTGGTCTTGCCGGAGGATGATTGCCTGCGCTTGGGCTTATTGGGCAATGAAGCGCGGGAGCAATTGCGCCATTTGCGGATGGTCTCGTTTCGGAAGCGATTGGACAATGAGAAGAAGCCGGGGAAGGTCTATCTGAAGGCGATGAAGGCCCACCAGCGGATCCTGCTCCAATACCTGGAAGAGGTCAGCCGGAAGGAAATCAATTTCAGTTGAAGCCAAAACTGTTTTTTAAGGAACCTGCCGCCAAAGAATTAGTCTAATCCATCAATGCGATCTATTGGCGCGAAAGGGAATTCGGGCTTATAATCCGGTAGTAATTTTAGAGGGTTGGAGGTGGTCAGGGTTGAGATTCCGGAGTTGGTTACCGGTTTTGGTCCTTATATCGTTTCCCGGCTTGGCGCAGCAACCACAGTTGCCGGTTCCGGATCTGCATCTGCCGCCGCCATCCGCTCCGGCCCCTGCTCCCGGCCAAACCCCTGCGGCCCCCGCCCCTTCCGCTCCGGTTGGACCTCCCCCGTCCAATATGCCGAGCGTGAAAATTTCCGCGAAAGTAGAGCCGCTCAAGATTCACCGGGGGGATATTTTTGACTACCTTCTTGAATTGAGTTGGGAGAAGAGCCGGAAGAGTTGCGAGTTGGAGTTCAAGCTGCCGCTGATCCCGGCCGGGGACAAGATCAAGGCGGTCGGGTCGGAGTTTGAATCGGAAAATTCCGCCCAGGCCGAGACCGAGCAGGTTAAACGGATTTACCGGTTCAAATATTTCCCGATGGAGCAGGGCGGAAAGAGCATCGCCCAGGCCGACTTTGAATACCGCTGCCGCGGGACCGAGCCTTATTATAAGGTGTCCGCGCCTCCGTTTCCGGTGGAAGTCTTGAAGAAAAGGATTCAGTTCAAGGACCTTGCCCGCTCTTTATATTTCCGGATCGGCCTGCTGGCGATCCTGGTGGCCGGGATCGGCTCGGCGATAATAATTATTTTACGGGCGCGGCGGAAGCGGAAGGCCGGGCAGACGCTGATTCCGCTGGAAAAAACCCCGGAAGAAAAAGGAATGGAGCTGCTGATCCACGCGGACCAATACCGGATCGCGGGCAGGTATCCGGATTATTTCCTGGGACTGGAACAGGCGCTGAGGAAATATTTAGAGGAAAAATATTCAATCCGCTGGACCGGCCGGGAAAAATTGGTGGATGAAATTTCCAAAGCCACCGCCCCGGAACTGGCCTCGGAGTTGGGGTATTTCCTGAAATTTTCCGACCGGGTGAAATTCGCCGGGCAGGAGCCGGCCGGCTCGGACCTGGACCGTTGTTACCAGGCGGTGCGGCGGGTGATTGAATTTAAAAAATTGGATATGACTGGAGGCAAGCAATGAGCGAGATGGAGAGAATTCAGGCGATGGTGGAAAAAGAGAGCCAGTTCGTGGACAAGCTCCTTGGTGAGGTGGGCAAGGTGATCGTGGGGCAGAGGCGGATGCTGGAGCGGGTATTGATCGGCCTGCTCTGCAAGGGACATATCCTGCTGGAGGGCGTTCCCGGCCTGGCCAAGACCCTGACCATCAAGACCTTTTGCGATTGCATCCGGGTGAAATTCCAGCGCATCCAGTTCACTCCCGATCTCCTGCCCGCGGACATCATCGGCACCTTGATCTACGACCAGAAAACCGGGAACTTCATCCCCAAGAAAGGGCCGATCTTCCATAATTTGATCCTGGCCGATGAAATCAACCGCGCCCCGGCCAAAGTCCAGAGCGCGCTTTTGGAAGCGATGCAGGAGCGGCAGGTCACCATCGGCGACCAAACCTATAAATTGGAGGAGCCGTTCCTGGTGCTGGCCACCCAGAACCCGATTGAGCATGAAGGCACCTATCCCCTGCCGGAGGCTCAGGTGGACCGGTTTATGCTCAAGATTTTGGTGCCATATCCGAAGAAGGACGAGGAGCGCGAGATTATGGAGCGGATGACCGGGGTGGAAATCCCGAAGGCGGACGCGGTGATCAGTTCGGAGGAGTTGATGAAGACGCGGGAGGTGGTGAACCAGATCTATCTTGATCCCAAGATCAAGGATTACATCATCAACCTGGTCTTTGCCAGCCGGAACCCCGCCGAGGCCGGCCTGAAGGACCTGGAAGGACTAATCTCCTGGGGGGCGTCTCCGCGCGCCAGCATCTACCTCAACCTGGCAAGTCGCGCACACGCTTTCCTAAGACACCGCGGTTATGTCACGCCCGAGGATATTAAGTCCATCGGCCCGGAGGTGCTCAGGCACCGGATCCTTTTAAGCTACGAAGCGGAAGCCGAGGAGATAAGCAGTGATGAAGTGGTTAAGAGAATATTTGACAAGATTGAAGTCCCCTGAGCCTCCGCGGGAAGCGGAAGAGCGGGAATCCGAATCGCTTCGCGAACTGCTCAAGCGGGTGCGCAAGATTGAAATCTCCACCCGCAAGGCGGTCACCGAGGTGTTCGCCGGGGAGTACCACAGCGTGTTCAAGGGACGCGGAATCGAGTTCCTGGAAGTGCGGGAATACTATCCCGGGGACGAGGTCCGGACCATTGACTGGAATGTCACCGCCCGGATCGGATCGCCTTTCGTGAAGGTTTTTGCCGAGGAGCGCGAGTTGACCGTGATGATCCTGGTGGACGCCTCAAGTTCGCTCCGGTTCGGAACCGTGAGCAAGATCAAGGCCGAACTCGCCGCGGAGCTTTCCGCCTTGTTCGCCTTTTCCGCGATCAAGAACAACGACCGGGTCGGCCTGATTATTTTCACCGACCGGATTGAGCGCTACCTCCCTCCCCGCAAAGGCTCCCAGAACGGGCTCCGCCTGATCCGGGAAATCCTCGGGTTCAAGCCCGAGCGCAAAGCCACCGACCTGGGCCTGGCCCTGGACTTTTTGTTCCGGGTGCAAAGAAGGAAAGCCGTGGTGTTCCTGATCTCAGACTTCCTCGCCGAGGGCTACGAGGAAAAATTGAAAGTGGCCCGCAAGAGATACGACCTGATCGCGCTCAGCCTGAACGATCCGCGCGAGAAGGAGATCCCCTCGCTCGGCCTGGTGGAATTGGAGGATGTGGAGACCGGCGAGACCATGCTGGTGGACAGCGGAGACCCGCTGGTTCGGGAACATTTCGCCCAGGCCTTTGCCGGCAAGCGCAAGAAGCAGGCCGACACCTTCCGCAAGGCCGAAGTGGACTCAATCCAGATTTACACCGGAGAAAATTACGAGCCGAGCCTGGTCAGGTTTTTCAAGGAGCGCGAACGGAGGGTTGGAAGATGAATACGGTTCAAATGATGAAATGGGGAAAGGCCGCGGTCGCGATCATTATCCTGACCCCGCTGATCAACCTCGCCATCCTCGGAGTCCTGCTCTGGTCCATCCTGGCGCCTAAAAAAGGGGACGATCGGGCCGAAATTCATCTGAGCCGGGCCGGGATTTATTCAGCTTCCGGGCTTTGGAAAAGCGCGGCCTCCGAATACCAGCAGGCCGCGGAATTGGCGCCAGGCGACCAGGCCATCGGTTTATGGCTCAAGGCCGGGGATATTTGTTATGAGCAAACGGAAGATTATGAATGTTCGGCCCGGAATTACCTGAACGCGAAAATATCGGGCAAGGAGTTCTCCAAGGATTCCGAAGCCGCGACCCGCCTGGTGGATTCATTGAAGAAGCTGGGCAAGACCGAATCAGCTCAGGCCTGGCTCAACGACCTGACCGCGCTGACGCCGGAAACCGCCCAAGGCTCGACCGTGGTTGCCCGGATCGGCGAGCGCCAGATCACAATGGAGGAGTTGAAAAAATCCCTGGCCGCGGAGCAGGAAACGGTGAGGAACAATTTCTCCGGACCGGAGGGCATGCGTAAATACCTGGACAACTATCTTTTCACCAGCCTCTTATACCAGTCGGCCCTGGACGAAAACCTGCTCAATGACCGGGCCAAGGAGGATTTTGACCGGCTCAAGCGAAAATATATCGCCGAACTTTATTTCCGTCAGAAATTTTTGAGCCAGGAGTCAGTCACGGAAAAAGAAGTCAAAGAATATTACGATCAAAATAAAAATATGTTCAAGGACGCTTCGGGCAAACCCGAGGCTTTTGACCAGGCCAAAAAAGATGCGGAGTTCCGGCTGAAAGAAAACAAATTCAGCCGGCTCCGCAACGACTGGTTCAATGCCCAGGCCGAAAAACGAGGTCTATATATAAATGCGCAAGCCTTCGGCGCTCACTAGCGCCCTGATCTTCCTGATCCTGGCCGGACCGGCATTTGCCCAGGTCCCAAGCCGGAACCCGGCTCAGCCGCCGTCCGCCCCGGCCGCGATTCAACCCGCGCCTCAGCCCGGAACCACCACGCTCCCTTTGGCCCCTCAACCCGGAGCGACCGTGCTTCAGGCGCCCTCCCAGCCCCCGGCTTTTTTCACCGGAAAGGCCCGGGTGAACTCCAGCGTGGACAAGCTGGTGATCAGCGTGGGCGAACTGATCGCCTATAAAATGGAAGTGGAATTGCCCCGTGGATACTCCGCGGCCATTCCCCCGCCCGGCGCCCAGCTCGGCCAGTTCCTGATCCGGAAATACGATTTCCCGGAGCCGGAAAAAAAGGATGACCGGGTGATCCAGAGGTTCAATTTCCAGATCACCGCTTACAATACCGAGGAGCTGAGCATACCGCCGGTGCCGGTGATCATCCGGAAAGACCGGCAGATGGTCAAGGTGATCCTGACCGAGGAGATCAAGATCAAGATCGCGCCGGTGACCGGCGCCGAGGATATGGAAATCAAGGATGTCAAGCCGCCTATGTCCGTGCCCTTTGAATACCGGCCCCTGCTCATCGCCGGGAGCATCATCGCCGGCCTGATCGCGCTCGCGATCGGGGGCATTTACGGATGGAGGAAATTGAGAGAGCCGACGCTGGAAATCCCGGTGCCGCTCCCGGAGCCGGAAGAGCTGGCGCTCAAGGAACTGGCGGAACTGCTCGCGCTCAACCTTTTGGAAAAAGGAGAGCTGGACCGGTATTACACCAAACTAAGCGAGATCAGCCGGAGATACCTCGGACTCCGGTTCCGGATTTACGCCCTTGAGTTCACCACCCCGGAAATTACGGCGGCGCTCAAGGAAAAATACCTGGAGCATTTAACCTATCATTTGGTCCGGGAATTCCTGGAAGAATGCGACCTGGTCAAGTTCGCTAAATTCATCCCGGAGACCAAGGCTCAGGGACAAATCATTGAAAAAGCAAAACAGATTATAGGGCAGACCCGGCCGGTCGCGCCGATGGAGCCGAAATCATCGGCCGCGGGAGGGATATAATGTTAAGGTTCGCGGATCCCTGGTTCCTCTTCGCCCTCCTCGCCGGACCGATGCTCCTGTTCCTGTTCTATCGCTATCGGCCCGGACGCGCCAAGCTGAAATTTTCCGACCTGTCCCCATTGGCATCCTCGCCCAAAAGTTTTCGGGTAAAAATCGCGGACCTCCCGGTCTGGCTGATCGCGGCCGCGCTTTGCCTGCTCTCGGTCGGCCTGGCCCGACCGCAATACGGCGAGAAGCGCGAGGAGATTTCCGGTCAGGGGGTTGACATGATCGTGGCGCTGGACACTTCCTGGTCTATGCGGGGCCGGGATTTTGAGCCCAAGAACCGGCTGGAAGTGGCCAAGCAGGTGGTGAAAGAATTCATCCTGAAGCGGCCCTACGACCGGATCGGGCTGGTGGTGTTCAGCGCCATCGCCTTCACCCATTCCCCGCTCACCACCGACCATCAGATCCTGTTGAACTTCGTGGACCGGGTGACCTTCTGCCGCAAGGAGCACGACGGCACCGCGATCGGGAACGCCATCGCCGTGTCCGCGGACCGGATCCGTAATTCCAAGGCCAAGTCCAAGGTGATCATCCTGGTCACGGACGGGGAGAACAACCGCGGGATTGACCCGCGCCAGGCCGCGGAAATCGCCAAGACCTTCAACATCAAGGTTTACCCGATCGGGATTTACAACCCCGCTGGTTTTATGCAGCCGGTGGACGACCTGATCTTCGGGACCCGTTATGTGGTGAGTATGCCCCAGGTGGACGAGAGTATGATGAACCAGATCGGCGAGACCACGGGTGGAAAATATTTCCGCGCCGTGGACCCGCAGGCCCTGGAAAAGGTGTTCGCGGATATAGACAAATTGGAAAAGAGCAAGGTGGAGGTCAAGAGATATTATCGCTACACCGAGCGGTTTACGGCCTGGGTGATCGCCGGCCTGGTCCTGATCCTGCTCGGACTATCGCTCTCGGAAACATATCTGCGGAGGATTCCATAATGAGGTTCGCCGACCCGGAATATCTTTATGCCCTGCTGATCGTCCCGGTCCTGATCTTCTTCTGGATCGGCTCCAACCGCTCCCGGGCAACGGCGCTCAAAAGGTTTGGAAGCCCGGAGCTGATGGAAAAAATCGGGATGGGCCTGAGCCGGCAAAGGAGAATTTTTAAGCGGTCCCTGATCCTGATCGGCTTGATCCTGGCCGTACTCGCCCTGGCCCATCCCCAATGGGGGGCGCGAGTCACCCGGATCGAGCAGAAGGGTTTGGACATCGTGATCGCGATGGACACCAGCAAGAGCATGCTCGCCCAGGACATCAAGCCCAACCGCCTGGAAAAGGCCAAATATGAACTTTCCAAATTGATTGACCTGCTCCAGGGGGACCGCCTGGGGGTGGTCGCCTTTGCCGGGACCGCCTTCACCCTCTGCCCGCTCACCCTCGACTACGCCGCGGCGCAATTATTTTTGGAAAGCATCACCACCGACATTGTCCCGGAACCGGGCACCTGCCTGGCCGACGCGATCCAAGCGAGCCTGGAAAATTTCAATGCCGCGGAGCGCAAATACAAGGTGATCCTGCTCCTGACCGACGGCGAGGACCACTGCAAGGAAATGGGACGGGACCCGGTCAAGGCCGCGGAAGAGGCCAAAAAGCAGGGCGCCGTGATCTACACCGTCGGGATCGGATCCGACTCCGGCAGCCCCATCCCGACCACCGATGACTCCGGGAACCTGGTCTATAAGCGCGACCAGGGCGGGGAAATCATTGAAAGCCGGCTGGACCAGGATAGCCTGAAACAAATTGCGCTGGCCACGGAAGGAAAGTATTATCATTCCACGGCCGGGGAGTTGGAAGTGGAGAAATTTTATCAGCAGATCAAGCAATTGGAGAAGAAAAAAATCGGGGAGCAACTCCAGGTGGAATACGAAGAACGGTTCCAGTATTTCCTCGCAGCCGCGATCCTCCTGCTTTTCGGGTCGGGATTGATCCCGGAGCGTAAAAGATGAAACAGAATCCGAAAATTTCAGGCCTGATCTTGATCGCCGCCCTCTCAATGGCCCTGGGCGGGGGGGTGTATGAAAAAACCAGCGAAGGCAACCAGCTCTGGCTTAAGGGCAAATACCAGGAGGCCTTTGCCAAATACACCGAGGCGATCAGCCAGGCCAAAGGCCCGGCCGAAACCCGGCTCCATTACAACCTGGCCGACTCGCTCTACAAGCAGCAGCAATATCAAGAGGCGATCAAGGAATTCGAGCCCGCGCTCGCAAGCCCCGACCAGAAGCTGAAGGAGAAAACTTATTACAACTCGGGCAACTGCTACTTCCGGATGGGGATCGCCCAGAAAAGCCTGGACCTGTTGAAAAAGGCCGCGGAAAATTACCAGAAGGCTTTGGAGATTGACCCGAACGACCAGGACGCCAAGCATAATTTGGAAGTGGTGAGGAGGCATATCAAGCTCCAGAGCCAGCAGCAGCCTCCCCAGCCCAACCCCCAGCAACAGCAGCAGGGCCAGGAACAGAAAAAAGACCAGCAGGCGCAGAACCAGCAAAAACAGCAGGAGCAGAAAATGGCGGAGCCGAATAAGAAAGGCGGGGAGCAGAAGCCCCAGGGGGGAGGACCTCAGCCCAAACAGTTGAGCAAGGAAGACGCGGAGCGAATCCTCAAATCACTTTCCGAGCAGGAAAAGGAAGAGTTGAAGAACCGGATGCAGGTTCAATCCATCAACCAGCCTTCGGGAAAAGATTGGTAAGCAAGGAATGAGCCGGCCCGGCAAAAAAATTTCAACCGCCCTTTTCGCCGGCCTGATCCTGGTCGGGACAATGTCCCCGCTCGCCCTCTTCAGCCAGGCGGCTCCGGTCCTGTTCGCGCAGATGGACCAGACCCGTCTCCCGCTGGGAGGGAGGGCCGTGCTCACGGTTTCTTTGCAAGGAGAAAATATAGATGTAGGTTCCGGCTTGCAATTGCCCAACCTCAGCCCGTATTTCCGGCTGGAAAGCCAAAACGGCCCGAATATACGCACGGAAATGTCCATCATCAACGGCCGGATGACCAAGCAGACCAGCTGGCAGATGCAATATGCCCTGATCGCCTCCAAGGCCGGATCATTCACCATCCCCAGATTGACCTTCCAGAGCGGGGGCCGGATTTACTATTCCAACCCGATCTCGGTGGAGATCACCGAGGCGAATGCCCCGGCCCCTTCCGGCCCGGTTACAGACAAGGGGTTCCTTCCTTCGGATGACCCGTATCTGAAGCTGGAGTTGGACCGGGATCAATACTATCCGGGACAGCAGATCCGCGCCGCCTGGTATTTGTATTACCAGGAGCCGTTCGGGCATTTGAGCCTGGGGATGAACCCGCCGCTCGCGGACTTCAACGCCCTGGAGTTGGAAACCGCTTCCCAGCTTTCGCCGGTTTTAAAAAACTTCCAGGGACAGAACTGGAATGTCGCTTTTGTCCGGAGCCTGGCCCTGTTTCCACTCCGAGCCGCCAAGATTAATATCGGAACTATGGAACTGCGGGTCCAGCGAGAGACCCGCCGGAGGGATTTCTTCGGGATGCCTATGGTCCAGGAATATTCGGTCCGGTCCGAGCCGGTCTCGGTCACAGTGCAGCCGCTTCCCTCCGGAGCGCCCCCCGGCTTCACCGGGGCGGTGGGCTCTTTTCTCATCACCAGCCGTCTGTCCAAGACCGAAGTCCGCTCCGGCGAGAACCTCAACCTGGAAATAGAAATCCAGGGAGACGGCAATCCGGATTACATTCTGGAGCCGAAACTGGAACTGCCTCCCGCGTTTGAAATCTATCCGCCCGAGGTCAAGCTGGACAAGTCGGTGGAGGCCGGGGAATTGGTCTCGCATAAAAAATTCAGCTATGTGGCGGTGCCTCGCCAGGCCGGAGAATATCAGATCCCGGAAGCGCAATTCATCTATTTTGATCCCGCGAGCAAAACCTACCAGGTCGCCAAAAGCGCTCCGATCCCGGTGAAAGTGTCGCCGGGACCGGGAATAACCGAAACCGGTCCCGGGGGTTCTCTCCCGGTATCCCGGACCGAAATAAAAACCGACATCCGCTTCATCAAGTCCGCCCCGGCATCGCTCCCGGACCAAGGCCCGGGCGTGTTCGGCAAAAACTGGTTCTGGCTTTCGCACCTGGCCGGAATATTACTGATCGGAGCCGCCTTCTGGTACCGATCTTATCAGACGCGGCTGGAATCCGACCCGGGATTCGCCCGCGGTCAAAAAGCCTTCCGCCAATTCAAAAAGCAGGCGAATCAAGCGGACCGCCTCGCCTCGGCCGAGGATTTCGCAGGGTTCAGTTCCGAGCTCAAGAAGGCCCTGCTGGAATATTTCGGGAACAAGTTCAATCAAAGCCCCTGGGGCATTTTGGAGGAAGAGGCGGCGGAGATTATGAAAAAAGCCCGTCTCCCCGATCAGCTCTCGCGGGAATTCTCCAGCCTGCTCGCCGACCTGGGCCGGGCGCAGTATGCCGGCAAGGCCGAACTCGACCCGAACCTGCTGCTCCGCCGCGCCCGGCAATGGGCGGAGACGGTGGAAAAGGAATTGAAATGAGGAAAGCGATCTTTGCCCTGACCCTGATGGTCCTGGCGGAGCCTTTATTCGCGGGTTCCGCCGCGCTCTCGCTCCTGAACCAGGGCAACGATTATTACCGGCAGGGCGATTATCCCCGGGCGATTTCCGAATATCAGCGGGCGCTTCAAAGCGGCATCCCCAATAGTGATCTATATTACAATTTAGGAAACGCTTATTACAAGTCCGGGGATTTGGGAAGGGCCGCGCTTTGCTGGTGGAGGTCGGAAAGACTCAATCCCGCGGACCCGGACCTGATCGCCAACCTGGCTCTGGCCCAAAAGATCGTCTCCGACCAGTTCCCGATCCAGGAGAAAAAATCCCTCACCGACTTCTTCCAGCAATTGCGCGACCTGGGCCCGGCCCGGAAATGGGGGATCTGGTTCAGCGGTTCGATCTGGGGCTTCTGGGTTTGCCTGTTCCTGTATTTGATCTTTCGCGGCCGGAGAGTAAAACGAATCCTGCTGAGCTTGAATCTAATCCTGGCGGCGATGATGCTCTTGACCGGGTTGGGGTTCGGAGCCCGCCGTCACTTTGAAAACGAGCCGGCCGGGGTGGTGATCGCGGCCAAGGTTTCCGCCCGGAGCGGGCCGGGAGAAAACTTCTCGGCGTTGTTCGAGCTCCCGGCCGGGGCGCGGGTCCTGGTCCGCGAGTGCGGGAGCGGATATTGCAAGGTGGGATTTCCGCCCGGGATGATCGGATGGGTGGAGGGAAAGGCGATTGAAAGGATTTAGCCTGAACAAGGAGGGCGCACGGTGAAGGTAAGGAAAGCGGTATTTCCGGCCGCGGGTTTGGGCACCCGGTTTCTCCCGGCCAGCAAGGCCATCCCCAAGGAGATGATCCCGGTGGTGGACAAGCCGGTGATCCAATACATCGTGGAAGAGGCGGTCGCCAGCGGGGTGGAGCAGGTGATCTTCGTGACCGCCCAGGGGAAAAGCGCGATGGAGGATCATTTTGACAAGGCTTATGCGCTGGAAGATTTGCTTGACAAGCGGGGCAAACAAAAAATGCTCGGGGATTGCCGCGACCTTTGGACCAGGGTGGAAGTGGTGTCGGTGCGGCAGCACGAGCCGCTCGGACTGGGACACGCTTTTGCCTGCGCCCGGAATGTGGTGGGAGACGAGCCGTTCCTGGGGATGCTCCCGGACGACCTGGTGGACAACCCGGGATATCCCTGCGCGAAGCAACTGGTGGATGTTTATAACAAGTATCAGTGTTCGGTGGTTGCCCTGATGAAGACGCCGCGGGAGCTGATAGACAAATACGGGATGGTGGTGTCCAAGCCGGTTTCGGACAATGTGGTGCAGGTGTTTGACTGCGTGGAAAAGCCGAAACCGGAGGATGCGCCCAGCGACCTCGGGATCGTGGCGCGCTATCTGTTCACGCCGGAAATTTTCCAGGCGCTGTCCGAGACCAAACCCGGGGCGCAGGGCGAAATCCAGATCACGGACGCGATCGCGCGGCTGGCGCGGAAGGGCCGGGTGTATGGCTGCATTTTCAAGGGCGAGCGGTTCGACGCGGGCGACAAGCTCGGCTATCTCCAGGCCACCATCCATTACGGGCTCAAGCATCCGGAACTGGGGGCTCAGTTCAAGGCCTGGCTGAAAAATCTGGTCCAAGGGATTTGAAAAAGTATCCTGCGCCCAAGCCGTCTTTCCCAAGTCGGAGACCGGGTTGAATAAAATTATTGTCGCGCAAACCGCGGGCTTTTGCATGGGCGTGCGCCGGGCGGTGAATCTGGTTCTGGAGCAGGTGGAACAGGCCCAAGAGCCGATCTATACCATCGGACCGTTGATCCATAATCCCCAGGTGGTGGAACTGCTCCGGCAGAGGGGGGTGATTCCGGTGGAATCTCCCGCGAAGATCGAGCGAGGGATGGCGGTGATCCGCTCCCACGGAGTCAGTCCCGCGGTCCGGAAAGAGCTTGAACTCAAGGGCCTTAAAATCATTGACGCCACCTGTCCGCGCGTGGCCCGCGTGCACCGGCTGGTGGAAAAATTCGGCCGGCAGGGATTCTTGATTGTGATCCTGGGCGATCCCGGACATTCGGAGGTGGAAGGCATCCTTGGTTTTGCCGGGGAAAATTCCATCGTGATCCGGAACCCGGAAGAGGTTGCGAATTTGCCGGAGACCGACCGGATCTTGCTGGTGGCGCAGACCACCCAGAGCCAGAAGCGGTTCGCGCTCGCCGGCGATGCGCTCCGGCAAAAATATTGCGGGTTGGCATCGGACCGGGTGCAGGTGATCAACACCATCTGCGATTCCACCGAGCGCCGGCAGGACGAGGTGAGCGAGCTGGCGCAGGGAGTGGACGCATTCGTGATCGTGGGCGGGAGGCAGAGCGCGAACACCAGGCGGCTTCAGGAGATCGCGGAATCTTGCGGACGCAAGGCCTACCTGGTGGAGAGCGAGGAAGAGCTTTTGGTCGGCGCGCTGGAGCCGATGGGAAAAGTCGGCCTGACCGCGGGGGCGAGCACGCCCAACTGGATGATCCGGAGGGTTTACGAGGAACTGCACCGGATCAGTCTCAAGAACCGCGCATTCCCGCTCCGGATTTTTTATCAACTGCTCCGCTCCATCGGCATCCTGAATTTATATCTCGGCCTGGGAGGGGCCTTGCTCACCGCATTGGTCGGGATTTTGCTCTCCGGAAAAATCAATCCCTTTGCCGCCCTCGCCACTTTTTTTTATGTGTGGTCCATCCATAATTTCAACCTGGTTTCCCGGCCGCGGCTCCTGGAAGTGATCGAGCCGGCGCGCGGGAAATTTTTTCTCCATCACCGGAAGGCGCTGGTTTACCTCAGTCTGCTGGGCCTGCTATCAGGCGGAATCTTTTCCTTCCTGATCAACCCCTGGGCGCTCCTGTTCTACGCCGGGCTCTCGATCCTGAGCCTGCTTTACCAGGCGCAATTCCGGCCCGCTTCCCAAGGGATGATTTTCCGGTTCCGCTCCCTGATGGACATCCCGGGTTCCAAGGATCTTTTCAGCGCCCTGGCCTGGGCGGCGATGATCATCCTGGTGCCGCTTTCGGGCAAGCCCGGCTCGCATTCCTTCCGGGTCTGGCTCGGCTTCGTTTTGGTTTTCCTGTTCGTGCTCGCGAGGAGTATGGTCCAGGATTTCCGGGATCTCCAGGCCGACCGGATCGCCGGCGCCGAGAACCTTCCGACCTTGCTGGGCGCGAAAAGGAGTCGGATTATGATTCATTCTTTGCTCTCGCTCGCCGCGCTTATCCTCGGGCTAAGTTTGGTCCGGAGCTGGTTCAGCCTGCCCGGGGCGGGCTTGCTGGCCGGGCTGATCTGGCTCTGGCTCTGCGTCCCGTTCTTCACCCGCCGCCCGATCATCCAGGGACTGCGCGCGGAGCTGATGATAGATTTCAGTTTTATCCTGGCCGGGATCATCGGCCTGTTGATGAAAATATTTTAAATGGACCCGCTGACACATATCCTTTTCAACGCCGCCCTGGCCCGTTCGGAAATAATCCCGGACAGCCGCCAGGTTCAGGCGGTGATGATCCTGGCCGGGATCGTGCCCGACCTGGACCTGGTCTGGCATAGCCGGGGCATTCCTGAATATTTTATCCATCACCGGCGGGAATCCCATTCCCTGCCGGGACTGGCCCTGCTCAGCCTGCCCCTGCTCGCCCTGGCGAAATATCTCAGCCCCGGACTGAACTGGCCCCTGCTCTATGGCTGCGTCTGGGCCGGAATGCTCGGCCATATCTTTTTGGATTTCCTAACCGTGTACGGCGTCCCGCTCCTATTTCCCTGGAAAAAACGCTATTTCAACTTCGGCATCCTCTTCATCCTAGACCCCTGGTTGAATTTAATCCTGCTCCCGCCGGTCCTGGAAAAATTCGTCCCCTGGACCGGACCGTCCCCGGCCAGGATTTCCCTGCTGCTGGTTGGTTCTTATTTCGCCTTGCTCGCAATCCTGAAAAGTATCTCTCAATCCCGGGGCCCGAAAAGGATCTCGGAAAAATTCCCCGGCCTGGGCCAGGCGCAAGTTTATTCCAGCCCGTTTCTGGCTCTCCCCTTTTCCTGGCTGATCCTGCTCAAGCATGAGCAAACCATTTATCGGATGAGATACTCGCTTCTGTTCGGACCAGGCCCGATCGTGGCTTTCTCCGGACAAGACCCGGACCTGCTCCGGGGATATATTCAGAAAAGCCCCCTGCTCCGGGCCTTGATCGAATTCAGCAATTTCCTCCACTGGCAAATTCAACCCACCGCTTCCGGCAAAAAAATCATCGCCACCGACCTCCGCTTCAGCCAATACAACCCCGGGTTCCGCGCCGAAGCCGAGTTTGATTCCGAAGAAAAACTGCGCGCGTCAAAATTCTACTTCTATTGATCAGCCCCCGGCCCGGTTCCGGTCGGACTATCGCGCCGGGCCGGATTAGAGTAAAATAAACTCCGGGCGGTAAATTTGAAGCGGGCGACAAAATATCTTTTGATCGGGATTGCCGCGGCCATCCTCTGGGCCGGATACGGCCTGATGATTGATTCCCGCTTTTATCTTTTTGAAGGCGGAAGCGCGCATTACCTGGTGATGGCGAAATCGCTCGCCCAGCACCACCGCTACTGGGAATATCATCTGCCCACGCCCGAGCCGCACATCAAGATCCCCCCCCTGCTCTCGCTGATGCTGGCGCCGATTTATTATTTCCTGGGTGTGGATATTCCGGCGATCAAAATTTTCTTCTGGCTCTGCCTAGTCGCGGCCAGCGCGATCGGGTATCGCTTGTTTTTGAAATTGACCGGGGACTGGAAACAGGCCCTGCTGATCATTTTCGCCGGCCTGCTCCTGCCCTTGAATTTTTCGCTGATGCAAAAGGTCGCCTCGGAAATTCCCTTCCTGGCCTTCAGCTATTTGTCCCTGCTTTTCCTGGTCAAGGCCGGCGAGGAAAAATTCTCTTTGCTCAAGGGGGTACTGGTCGGAACCCTGGTGGGCTTGAGTTGTTTGCTCAGGACCGCGGGTCTGGCGATGATTCTGGCATTTTTAATTTTCATCCTTGACGACCTGCTGCTGAACAAGTCCCGGAAATATCTTTCTCAGTATCTGATCATCCTGGTCATCTCCTCCGCGATCTTCTCTTCCTGGGCGGTCCGGAACCATCTGGTCAAGACCGAAACGCAAAAGGGATACTTCAATTTCATCCTGATGGACGCGGAACCCGGAAGCCTGGAACAGGGGATGAACGACCTCCAGCCCCCGCTCTGGACCGGGACTAAAACCATCACCCTTTCCGGGTTCGGGAAAAGGGTCGGTTATAACGCGCGCTTTTATTGGAACGCTATTGCCGGGCAGCGCCGCGGGGAAAAATCTTTTTATCTCTGGGCGATCCTGCTGCCCCTGGCCTTGCTGGGCCTGGTCGCGGGTTTGCGCAAAAATATGATCGTGAACGGCTGCGGCATTTTTTATATCCTCCAGATTCTGGCCTGGCATTTCACCGACGCCCGTTTTTTATCCCCGCTTTCCGGCCTGCTCTTCTTCTGGATCTTATCCGGCGCCGCCTGGCTGAAAGTAAGATTCAGGAGCCGGGCAATGATTTCCAGTTTGATTTACCCCCCGGCTTATCTTTTGGTTTTGATTTCAGTTGCGCTATCCGCCGGCAACGACCATCAAATCTGGAAACACACCCGGCATCGGGTTTTTCCCAGGACCTATCAAGTCTCGCGACATTTTGAGATCGTGCCCTTGACCAGGGAGCGCGATTCCCTGGCGCAACTTTTGCTTTGGATCAAAGACCATCCCGAGCAGGACGCGCTCGTCGCCACCATTGATCCCTACCTGGTGAATCTGGTGGCGGACCGGAAGGCCGCTTTTTTCCCGGCCACGGAAAACGATCGGGAGTTCTGGGAATATTTCAAGCAGAATCAAATCCGATACCTGATGGTTGACGAAATGTATCAGGACCTGCAAGGCGGGGTGGTTCTGATGACGCAAGCCTATCTCCTGCCCGCGCTCAAGAATTGCCCGTATCATCTGGAAAAAGTCCGGCAAGTCCCCGGCTCGCAAACGATGTTATTATCAATCAGCTATGAGAAGAAATAATCCGCAAAACAGGCTGATCCTGATCCTGGCGGGCATCGCTTTCCTCGGGTTCTCGCCCGGAAGAAAAATCGGAGATGATTTCCTTCCGGCCCGGGGACAAATTCATTTGCTGGTGATCCTGGTCAATTTCCCTGAGCTTGCGCCCGCCGCGAGCGCGGAGGAAGTTGAGCGGATGATTTTTTCGCGCGGCGAAATCAAGAACGGCTCGGTCGCGGATTATTTCAGCCAGGTGTCCGGAGGCAAGGTTGAGATTTCCGGCCGGGTTTACGGATGGTTCCAGCTCCAGGAGCCCGAAGCATATTATGCCAACGCCCATTCCGGTCATCAGCCGGAGGCGTATCCGAAGAACAGCGCCGGGGCGGCGGAAGAAGCGATTGAATTCGCGGACCAGGCCGGCGCGGATTTTTCAGGGTTTGACAGCAGCGGCGATGGCGCGGTGGATGGGCTGGTAATCCTTTTTGCCGGTCCCGGCGGTCAGGTGGGCAATAATAAGGATCGGCTCTGGCCCTGGCTGAGTTATTTGTCTATGGACGGGACCCGACCGGCGATCAAAGACGGCGTGAAGGTTGACCGATATCTCACGATCAGCGAACGATCTCCCAAGGGCGCGCTGAATTTTGTCCCCACCCTTTGCCACGAACTGGGGCACCTGTTCGGCCTGCCGGATTTGTTTGACTGGAACAATGACTCGTTCGGGATCGGAAGGTTCGGATTGATGGGATTAGGAAATTACGGGAACGGCAAGGCCTTCTGGCCCGAGGCTTGGACCCGATCATACCTGGGCTGGAGCGAGGTTCGGGAACTTTCCGCTTCGGGCAAATATCAAATCGCTCCGGCGGAAAGTCGCGGAGAAATTTTCCGGATCAATACCCTCGCGCCGGAAGAATATTTTTTGCTGGAAAACCGGGAGCCGCTTGGAAACGATCTGGGGTTGTTCGGAGAGGGATTGGCCGTCTATCATATTGACGAGCGAATCCTGACCGGGAATGATTTTCAATGCGTCGGGTATTGCCCGGATATGCATTACCTGGTCTCAGTGGAACAGGCGGACGGCTTGAACCATTTGGAGCGGAGACAAAATAACGGCGACCCCGGAGATTTCTTCCCCGGATCCAGCCGGATTACAAAATTCAATGACGCCACCGGCATCGGGCAAAATCATCTGGCCGGCGCTCACTCCCGGCTCTGGGACGGAGAACTTTCCGGAATCGCCCTGAGCGGGATCAAATCAAAAAATGAACAACTATCCTTCAAGCTCAAGCTGAACCATCCCCAAAGCCCGGATCCGTTCACGCCTGAGCTTCGGCTTTATGATTTCAAGGTGATCGAGTCCGGCGAACCCGACGGCTTGCTCGGCGCCGGAGAAAAATTTGAGCTGGTCCCGACCATCTCCAACCAGGGCGCCAAGGCCGGCCGCAATAACCTCCGCATAAAAGCAGAAGGCTTAAGAGTTGAAAAGGAAGAAATAGAAATTGCCGGAATAATAAAACCTGGGGAGAGAGTGGAGGTCTCGCCTGGATTTCACCTTCAAGTCCCGGAATTCCCGGCTCAGGCAAAAGCAATCACGCTGGAAATTACCCTCCAGAGCAAAACCGAAGATTTCCAAAAAACTGAAAAGATCAATCTTATTGTCGGCCTTCCCGAAATTATCCTGCTGATGGATGATGACGGACTCGGGATCAAAAAATATTATCAGAGCGCGCTCCAATCCGCGGGAGCGGTTTTCCATACTTTGGAAATCAAGGGTTCGCTTCCGAAGCCTGAATTCTTAAGCCAATTCAAAACCATCATCTGGACCACCGGGATCAGGGGAATGGACGGCAAACCCGCTTTGGATCAGGCCAGGCAGGAATTGATCGCATCGCTTCTGGATCAAGGGAAAAAGCTGATCCTGATCTCGCCCGGACTGAAGCTGGACCAATCCAACCCGCTCTCCCAAAAACTCGGAATCCTCAAGGCCGAACCCGGCTTCGGGGTCAAACTGATCAAGTCCGAAGCCAACCCCTCCCAACTGATCCCGCTCTCCTGGCTCTACTTCCCCGCCATCACCCCTTGCTCCATCCTCACCCCAATCCCCAAGCCCCAATCCCCAACCCCCGATCCCCAAATCCTTTTTAGAAATTTGCAGGGCGAGCCGATTGCAATTGTTTTTCACTCAGATCCAAACATAATATTCCTGCTTGCTTTCCCGTTGGAAACCGCGAATGAGAATCAAAGAAAAACCATCATCAAAGAATTGGTCGGCGGGGAATAAGTCAGGATTTTTTGGTTCGGGCGCGGAACTGGAGGATCAGGGGGGTTCCGGAAAAAGAGAGAGCCTGGGCGAGCCGGGAATGGAGGAATCGCGAGAAGGCTTCTTTGATGATTTCGGGGTAGTTGACGAAGAAGAGGAAAGTTGGGGGCCGGCTCTTGGTCTGGGTGGCGTAGTAGATGCGGAGGGGCTGGCCGCGATGGTTGGGGAGCTGGGTCTGTTTCAGGATTAGGGGGAGGACGCGGTTGAGTTCGCTGGTGGAAATTTTGCGCTGATATTGCTGGAACACGGCGTCAATGGTTGGGAACAATTTATCCAGGCCGAACCCGGTTTTAGCCGAAACCGGCAGCACGGGCGCAAACGCGAAATGCCAGAGATATTTTTTCACGGCCTGATCAATTTTATCCTGAGCCACCCCGGGATTGGGCACCAGGTCCCACTTGTTGAGCAAAATAATCCCGGCCCGGCCGCGCCTGAGCAGAAGCCCGGCCAGCTTGGCGTCCTGATCGGTCGGCCCCTCCGCCGGGTCCAGCATCAAAAGCACCAGATCCGCGCGCCCAATCGCCTTGATCGCCCGGATCGAGCTGATCCGCTCCAGCTTCTCATCAATCCTGGTTTTCCTCCGGATACCCGCGGTGTCAATGAAAAAATATTTCTTGCCCCGATATTCAACCTCGGTGTCAACCGTGTCGCGGGTGGTGCCGGGTTGGGAGGTGACCAACAGGCGCTCCTCGCCCAGCAGTCGGTTGATCAGGCTGGATTTCCCCACATTCGGTCTCCCGATCACCGCGATCCGCGGAACCTCCGACTCCTCCGATTCCTCCTCTTCAAACTTCGCTCCCGGAACCGCTTCCACAATCGCGTCCATCAACTCCGCAACTCCCCTTCCGTGCCCGGAAGAAATCGGGAACACCTGATCAACCCCAAGCTGATAAAATTCATAAACGAATTTCTCCTGCTGGTTGTTGTCAATCTTGTTGACCGTGAAAAAAACCGGCTTCCTCGACTTGCGCAGCCGGTCCACGATCGTCTGGTCCGCCGGGTTGATTCCGTCGCGGCCGTCCAGCAGAAAAATAATCGCCTCCGCCTCGGAAAGGGCCACTTCCAACTGAGCGCGCAGGTTCTCCACCAACTCCCCCACGGCCTCGGGCACCCATCCAGCCGTGTCAATCAGGTGGTAAACCATCCCATTGTGGTCCATCTCGGCGTAGAGCCGGTCGCGGGTCACCCCCGGAAGATCGTCCACGATCGCAATCCGCCTGCGCGCGAGCCGGTTGAAGAGCGTGCTCTTGCCCACATTGGGCCGGCCCACGATCGCGATGGTCGGAATATGCCTGGAAGTTTGTTTCATTGCCTAATGAATATGACTGATATTGGCGGTTTGAGCAACCCGGCCGGGGCGTCCGGAATTTGCGCGGCTACCCATTGATTAAATAGAGGAAATATTCCTGGTTGCCCTTGGGACCCTTGATCCCGGCCTTGACCCGGCCCAGAAGCTCAAAGCCGAGGCCTTGCGCGAATTCCGCCACCTTCTCAACCGCTTCAAGCTGCAGTTCCGGATCGCGCACCACGCCTTTTTTCACCAGCTTCGGCGAAAGCTCAAACTGCGGCTTGACCATTGCCAGGACTTCCGCGTCCTTGGCCAGCACGCTTTTCAGCGCGGGCAGGATCAGATTCAGCGAGATAAAAGAGACATCAATGGTCGCGAGCTGGACCGGCTCCGGGAGACTCTTCGGAGAAAGGTAACGGGCGTTGAATTTTTCAATTACCGTAACGCGCGGATCGTTCCTGAGTTTCTGCTCAATCAGACCCTTGCCCACATCCAGGGCGTAAATTTTCCCCGCGCCGTTCTGGAGCAGGCAATCGGTGAACCCGCCGGTGCTCGCGCCCACATCCAGGCAAATTTTCCCCGCAACCTGGACCTGAAATTCCTTGAGCGCGGGTTCCAGCTTAAGCCCGCCCCGGCTTACATATCTAAGCCCTTCCTTGATTTGAATCCCGCTCGCGACATAAACCAGGGTGCCGGGCTTGTCAACCGTTTCCCCGTTAACCCCAACCCTTCCCAGCCGGATCAGGATCTGGGCCTTGGAATTATTCTCCGCCAGGCCCCGCTCCACCATCAATTTATCCAGACGAATCCGCTTCGACATCAGAGCTATTTTAGCCCGGACACGCGAACAATTGCAATTCGTTAAACTTTAATTGAAGGACTCCAATCAACAACCTGGGAGCGGCTCCGGGACGGCTCAGATGATCCCAAGTTTCTGGAGCTTGATCCCCGCGGTCATATTGCCCTTGAACTTGAGCTTGCCGGTCATAAAGGCGCGCTGGCCGGAAAGTTCTCCGTTCACCAGCCGGACAAAGTCCGCGTCCTTCATCTTCAGGCAGATGGTCGGGCTTTCCATGATGCCGGTCTGGACCGCGGCCTGGTTATCTTTGATGGTGATGAACCAATCTCCGCCGGCGTCACCGGTTATATTGAACTGGATGGTCATATTCAAATCGCCGATCTTTTCCGGGGTGAGTTTGGCGGGCAACGCTGCTTCGATAAATTCCTTGGGTGAACTTACAGCCATTTGATCCTCCTTTTGGCTCAAATTTATCTTAAAATCTTATAGCCCGAATCGCGCAGCTTGTCAATTTTTTCCGCTTGCTCAAACTTCAAGCTCGGTCCGGTCTTCAAAACTCAGCTCAATCGCCTTGGGCTCTTTTTGCTCCGGGAATTTGATCCAGACCTTTCCCTGGCGCTTGCCGGGAAGGGAAACCTTCAATCGCAGGCCCGATCCGGAATCGGATGGTTTCAGCTCCGCTCCCTGCGCGCCCATTCCCAGATGAAAATCCAGGCCGATGATCCTGGGCTCCGGCCCGGCTTCAGTGAGGCCGAAGTATCTGACCGAGTGAGGCGGGATCACCCCCAGGTCAACCTTTCCCTCCGCTTCCCCCAAATAATTCCAGGTCCAACATTCAAACAGGTGATATCTTTTCTTCAATCCAAACCGGGCGAAATTGATCCGGCAGGGTTTCTCTTCCTCGGACCAGTTGCCCAGGCCGAGCAAGCTGATCGGCTCGCCGCGCTTGAAAAATTGTTCGGGAAACTCCCGCTCAAAAAGATCAATCGGCTCCGCGGATTTTTCCGCAACCGGAAGGGCCAGGTTGAACCAGCGCAACTGCCCCTGATCCAGCCGGCTGATCTCTTCGCTCAGGAAAACCTGTCCGGCCAAAAGATGGAAGAGGATCAGTTGGCTTTTCAGCTCCGCTTCTTTCAAGCCCCGGCCCCGACCGAGCAAGAGGCAATCCGGGTCCAAGGTCCAGAGCCGTCCGTTGGTGAGCGAGCGGGTCAGGGAATTTTTCAAACAACTTTTCAGCGAAGGCGTGAGCGCGATCCCGAAGGCCAGGTCCAGAATATTTTTCCATTTCCGGTCCGTGTCCGGCGAGACCCTCATAATATCCACGATCCCGACCGAGGGCCCGAGCGGGGCGCCGCACCCGA
>CAIYYW010000064.1 GCA_903930515.1 uncultured delta proteobacterium
ACCAGCTCGACCCACGCCCTGGTTTCCGGACTCGCCGGGGCCAGTATTGCCACGGCGGGTTTTTCCTCCCTGCAGTGGGAGGGCTGGCGGAAGGTTTTTCTGGGGCTGGGCTTTTCCACCTTCCTGGGTTTTCTGGGAGGGTTCATCTTGATGATGACCATTTACTGGATTTTTCAAAAAGCCCGGCCGGGCTGGATTAGGAAAATCTTCGGACGCCTGCAGATCTTCTCCGCCGCCTTCATGGCCTTTTCCCATGGCTGCAACGACGGGCAGAAATTCATGGGCATGTTCACCCTCACCCTGGTGATCGGCGGCGTCCTCCCGGAGTTCAAGATCCCGCTCTGGGTGATCACCATCTGCGCCCTCACCATCGGGCTCGGGACCGCGCTCGGGGGCTGGAAGATCGTCCGAACTATCGGCGTCCGCCTGACCAAGCTCGAGCCGGTCCAGGGTTTCGCCGCCGAAACCGGCGCGGCGCTGACCATTGAGCTGGCCTCCCGGCTGGGCATCCCCCTCTCCACCACTCACACGATCAACACCTCGATCATGGGCGTAGGGACGACCCGCAAGTTCTCTGCCATCCGATGGGGAGTGGGGGGCGAGATCGTGACCGCTTGGCTCTTCACCTTCCCGGTCTGCGGCTTGATCGGCTGGGCCACCTGCCAGATTTTCAAATTGCTGTTTTAATTCTGAGCGGGATTAACTCCTGCGATA
Source organism: uncultured delta proteobacterium (assembly GCA_903930515.1). Lineage (GTDB taxonomy): Bacteria > RBG-13-61-14 > RBG-13-61-14 > RBG-13-61-14 > DRUE01 > CAIYYW01. The sequence continues at coordinate 715 of CAIYYW010000064.1, forward strand.
ATCCAGAACCATTTTTAGTGACGTCATTCCCGTGTAGACGGGAATCCAGAAGTGTTTATTTAAAATAAATTATTTTGTGCGGAATTCCTTAAGGCGGGAATACTCGACCAGACGGTTAAGGGTCTTCACGGTAAATACCTTTCCCCTGGTGGCGAGAATCATTTTCTTCATGTCTTCCCGACGGACCCCGAAACCGCGTCCGCCGATGCAAGCAATTACTTCGTACTTCGGATTACCTTTCGAGCGGCCCGCCAGGCTCAATTCTCCAAGATGCTGGATGCGCGTGACCTTATCCCTGGCGGTGCCGTCGTCTTCGGTGATTTTCGCCTCGATGATGGTCTGCGGATTGAATTCGCTCGGAATAATGAAATCCGGCGTTTGATCGAACCCGGCAATGCGTTCCGCTCGTTTCGTCTTCCGGTAGCTGATTCCCGCGCGGCTGAGAGCATCCTCGATGGCCGACTCCAAGCTGTCCCCGACCAATTCGCTCACCGAATCACGATGCCCGGCAAATGGTCTGCCGAGAAAACGCTCATAGAGCAGCATGGCATACGGCGCGCCCATTCCGGCAAGATTTTTTATGCTTTCAATTCCTCGTTTAGTGTCAGCTTTATCCAAGCGATGCAATTGGCCCGACTCGGACAATCAGAATGACCCCAGGGGGAGGGCCTCGACCGTCCGGGTGAGCGAATGGCGATCCGGGTCCAGGCAAACCACCAACCCTGATCCCCCCCGCGCTCCCAAAAGCTTTTGAAATTTCTCGATCGCCCCATATTTACATTCCATAACTTATTAGAATTTCAATAAAATCCACAAAGTCGTGCAAAATTGGAATTGAATTCCAATTTTGCACACAATGAATTTCCGTTCGATAAAACTGCGGGGATTATTATTTA
>CAIYYW010000065.1 GCA_903930515.1 uncultured delta proteobacterium
AGCCGGACCGATCGCCTCTTGTCCCGGATCAAAACCAGCAACTGGCGGTTGAGTATCAAGGCCGCGTTCTCCTGATCAAGGCCGGGCCGGGAACGGGCAAGACCCGGACCCTCACCAAACGGATCGCGCGCCTGATTGAACGGAAAACCGCGCAGCCTTCCCAGGTACTCGCCCTCACCTTTACCAACCAGGCCGCGAAAGAAATGAAAAACCGGCTCGCAAGCCTGATCGGAGAACAAGCGAACCGGATCACCATCTCCACCATCCACGGCTTTGCCTATCAACTGATCCGGGATGCGGCCGCCCCGGAGCAACTATCCATTATTGATGAGCGCGCGAAAATGGCCCTGCTTTGGGAGACGGCCGGGGAAATGAGCGCGGCCGGAAAGGATGCGCCGTCAAAATCCCGGTTGAAAAAAATCTCCGCCCTGATCGGCAAGACCAAGAATTATTTGATCGGCCCGGGCGAGCTTTGCGCCACCGGCGAGTCCGCGAAGGTTCTGATGGAAATGTACCGGCGCTACCAGGCAAGGCTGGACCGGGAAAAATGTTTGGACTTTGACGACCTGATCTTCAACGCGGTGAAAATATTGTCCCGGCCCGAATCCGCAAGTCCGATCCGGGACCGCTTCCGGTTCATCTTCATTGACGAATACCAGGACCTGGACTTCGGACAGCATCAACTGGTGAAACTGTTGACCGGGGAGCAGGGGACCCTCTGCGTCATCGGCGATCCGGACCAGGCCATCTACGGCTTCCGCGGGGCAAGTCCCGAGTTCTTCCTTAAATTCCAGCAAGACTGGCCGGAATCAGAAACCATTGAACTGACCAAATGCTTCCGCTCCTCCGACCAAATCCTCGCGGCCGCCCAACAGGCCCTGGGACGGGGCCGGGAAAACCAATTACGCTCGGGCAGGTCCGGGCCGAACTCTAGGATCATTGAACTTCCGACCGAGCGGGCCGAGGCGGAATTTGTGGTTCACGAAACCGAAAAGCTGGTCGGAGGCACCGGCTTCTTCTCCTTTGACAGCGACCGGGTGAAAAGCGCGCCCGTTCAAAAGGAGATCGGCTTCGGAGACATTGCCGTGCTCTTCCGGACCGGAGCGCAAGCCCCGCTTTTGGCAGAAGCCTTTGCCCGGAGCGGAATCCCCTTCCAGGTCCTGTCGGAATCCCCGCTCCAGAGCAAATTCTTCCGACTCGGTTTATGGCTGATCCAGATCCTCTCCCAAACCGCCCCTCCACTCCTGATTCGGCTCGCGCTCCTGGAAATTTTTCCGTCAGAAAAAAATATCCCCGCGGACCCCTCCGGCCTGGAATTATGGCTGGAGCCGAGGGCTGATTCCGATCCGGCAAAATCCCTGCTGGCCTTGGTCCGCGGTTCCGGGCGGCTGAGCGCGAAGGAAATCTGCGATCGGGTTTTTTCCCTCGCGCCCGCGGAGCCGGACGAGCTTTGGGAAAAGGAAATGGTCAGGGAGTTGGTTCTGGATTTGATCCAAAGGCAGGCGGAGCAAGCCGGGATCCGGACTCCTGCGGAAATCTGGGAAACCCTGAAGCTGGCCACGGCCCAGGATTTTTACGACCCCAGGGCCGACCGCGTCTCCCTCCTCACCATCCACTCGGCCAAGGGGCTGGAGTTTGAGGTCGTGTTCATCGTGGGCGTGGAAGAGGGATTGATCCCCTTTGCCCGGTCCGGCCGGGAACTTAATGAAGAGCAGAGGCTTTTTTATGTCGCGCTCACCCGCTCCAAAAACCTGCTCTATCTACTGAGCGCCAAAAAGCGCGCCATTTATGGAACCCTCTCCGAACCAAAACCCAGCCGGTTCCTCAACCCGGTTGATCCCTCCCTCCTTGACCGGCTTAAGCCGGAACCGTATCCCTTAAAACCAAAATCCAGACAACCAGGCTTGTTTGAAAAATAGATCGGACGGACCGGGCGTCAGGACTGTTTTCTGCCGAAATAATAAACCCCGAACGGGGCGCGGTGGATCTCGGGGTGGTTGAGCAGGAAGAAATCGGTGTATTTGATGGGGAAGGTGATCCAGGAAAAGAACAGGAACAGCATTTCATATAAAATTTTTGAGCGGAAGGATAAAATCATCGCCAGCCAGATCGGCAGCAGGTGCGCGAGCGCGGAGCCGGGCCCGGAAGCAACCCCCTTTTCCACGGTGATCAAAGGCTGGAACAGGGTTTCCAGGCCGTCCGGGGTGAAGCGCTGTTCGTCAAAAGGGTTATAATGAATCCCCTGCAACAGCGGGATTTCCGCGTAAATATATCCGCCCGGCTTGACCACCCTTTTCATCTCCTCCGCGGTTTTCCAGGGATTTTTCAAATGCTCAATCACCCCGCAACTGACCAGGCCGTCCAGGCTATTATCCGCAAAAGGCAGGTTTTCAATCCGGGCGATAATGTCCGCGCCGCTCTCCTGGTAAAGGTCCAGGGTGAATGCGTCCGGATGGATCGGATTATTACCGGCGCCCACATCAATCACCACTTTTTCCGCGCCCGCCCCGGGGAACAGGGTCTTCAGCGCCGATTCCGAACGGCGCAGATAAACAAACAAAATCCCGCTCGTGAGCGGCCGGATAATTTTCCGGACCGTGTTCAAGAGCCGGCTCTGCTGATGCCGTCTGTAGAATTGATGCAAGGACGATTTTTGCCGGATCGCTTCCGCGCTTTCCTCTAAATCTTCCAGACGCGGCCCGGTGAGCAGGATCGCCTGACCATCGGCATTGACCGGGTAACCCTTCCGGCAGGATGCGCAAACCAACTCCTGCCCTTTCTTTTCCAGGCCGGACCGACAAGCCGGACAGGCCAGGACCTTTAACAGTCGTTCCTCCATTGAACCTTCGTCTGATTATATCATATTTATTACTCGCCGGGCGAATCGGGAATTTTTCAACCGGCCCGTTACATATTGCTCAAAACTGGAACCGCCGGGATTCAATGAGGCGGGAGTTCTTGTCGCTTAAACTTCAATCTCCATTTTCTGCCCATCCGGGATTTCTATCACCGCGCAGTCATTGGCATAGGTCCGTTCCGGGAGAACGATCAGGACCTGGGTCGGGTCCGCGCTGAGGGCGAAGGGGGCGTGATGCCAGACCCCGGGCTTTAAGCAGACCAAAGTGGATTTGGGGACGCGGAACACTTCAAACTGGTCAAAGGGCGTGACGCCTTTCCGGGTGGCCGGTCCGCAGTGGATCAGGATGTCTCCGTCCAGGGCCAGGATGCCCTCTCCGCATGCGCTATGGGACTCGGTTTTGGCGATCACCAACGGCCTTTTCCCGATCCGGTTGACGGAAAAGGACGCGACCGGGTTTCCCAGATTAAGCTGAAGCATGTCGCGGAAGAATTGGAGCGGCGGCTCGCCGAAGCCGTAAGTCTCGGGCTTGAGCAAATCGGCGAAACTCCCGTAATTCCGAAACCCCTCCAGGCTCAATTCCTTCACCTTTATTTTCCTCATCAAAATCCTCCTCTGATCTCAATATATTATAGTAACAAGCGACAGGGAGCAAGGGAAAATCAGGTTAAAAACCGGAAGCGCTGGGATACTTGAATAAATAAATTACAATTCTTATTTTTAAGCAGAAAAAATTCAGGCCGCTACTTCCAATCCCAGCAGTTCCGCTTGCTCCAGCACGGTTTGAGTCGCCTTTTCCTCTTTGTCCGGCGGATAGTTGTATTTTCGCAATGTGCGTCTGACCATAGTTCTGAGCCTGGCTCTCGCGCTTTCCTTGATCGTCCAGTCTATGGTCACATTGCGTCGCACCGTATCAACCAGTTCTTGAGCGATCTTCTTCAGTATCTCATCGCCCAAAATATTCACCGCGCTGTCATTCACTTCCAGCGCGTCATAGAAGGCCAGCTCGTCTTCTCTTAAGCCGAGCTTATCGCCGCGCTTGTTCGCTTCGCGCATTTCCTTTGCCAGTTGAATCAATTGCGCAATTACCGCCGCGGTTTCCATTGAGCGGTTCTGGTAACCGAGGATGGTCCGCTCCAGCATCTCCGCAAAAGACCGCGCTTGCACCAGATTCTTTTTCTCTCTCTGCTTTATTTCATCATTAAGCAGTTTCTTTAATATCTCGATGGCAAGGTTCTTTTGCGGCATGGCCCGCACTTCCGCGAGAAATTCCTCGGACAAAATAGAGATGTCCGGCCGGTTCAAGCCCGCCATGGTAAAAATATCAATCACCTTTTCGGAGCTGACGGCCTTGGACACAATCTGGCAGATGGCAAAATCAAGGTCGTCCTCGGCCCGGGCATCGCCAATCTGGCTTTTGGACAGCGCTGCGCGCACGGCCTGGAAAAATTCTACCTCGTCCCGGACCGCCATCGCCTCATCGCTCGGAACCGACAGCGCAAAAGCCCGCAAAAGCGCGCTCACCGCTTCCGATAATCTTCGCCTTCCATTTTCCTGCTTTAAAATATGTTCCTGCGCGTTCCTGACGATAATCAATTGCTTATCCGCGCCGGCCTTCTTGAAACCGGAATAGTCAAATCCAAAAAACATCGCGCGGCAGATCTCGTATTTCTCAATCATAATTTCAATGGCTTTTTCCTGGTCCAGCTTGATTTCGCCCTTGCCCTGGCTCTCGGTGTAGGTTGCCATCGCTTCTTTCAACTGATATGCCAGCCCGAGATAATCAACCACCAGTCCGCCCGGCTTATCCTTGAACACCCGGTTCACCCGCGCAATGGCCTGCATCAGGGTGTGTCCGCGCATGGGCTTGTCAACATACATCGTGTGCAGGCAAGGCACATCAAACCCGGTCAGCCACATATCGCGCACGATAACTATTTTTAATTCATCATCCGGGTCTTTGAATCTCCGCGCCAGAAATTCCCTCCCGCTCTTCTTGCGGAGATGCGGCTGTAATTCCGGCTTATCCTCGGCCGAGCCGGTAATCACCACCTTGATCTCGCCTTTCTTGTCATCATCGTTGTGCCATCCGGGCCGGAGCCGGATTATCTCTTTATAGATCTTCGCGCAAATCCTCCGGCTCATCCCTACAATCATAGCCTTGCCCTTGATCGCCGAGACCCGCTTTTCAAAATGTTCAACTATATCTCCGGCAACCAGCTTGACCCTTTTATCAGTGCCCACCAGCGCTTCCAGCCTTGCCCATTTGCTCTTGAGCTTTTCCTTCTGCTCTAATTCCTGACCCTCGGTGACTTCCTCAAATTCAGGGTCTATCCGGGGCCTTTCTTCTTTCTTAAGCTCAATCTTCGCCAGCCGCCCCTCGTAATAAATGGGCACCGTCGCCCGGTCCAATACCGCCCGCTGAATATCATAAACGCTGATGTAATCCCCGAACACGGCCCGGGTGTTCTTGTCTTTAAGCTCAATCGGGGTGCCGGTAAAGCCGATAAAAGAAGCGCCCGGCAAAGCGTCCCGGATATGCTTGGCAAACCCGTCTATAAAATCATACTGTGAGCGGTGCGCCTCGTCCGCTATTACAATAATGTTCCGCCGGTCTGAAAGCAGGGGCATCCGGTCCATATTTTTTTCCGGGAAAAATTTCTGGATGGTGGTAAAAACCACTCCGCCGGAAGCCACCTTCAAGAGCTTTTGCAAATGAGACCGGTTTTTTGCCTGAACCGGCTTCTGCCGCAAGACCTCATTACAATCGCAAAACCTGCCAAAGAGCTGGTCGTCCAGGTCGTTCCGGTCCGTGAGCAAAACGATGGTCGGGTTATTCATTGCCGGGTGCGCCACTACTTTCCCCGCGTAAAAGATCATCGTCAGGCTCTTGCCCGACCCCTGGGTATGCCAGACCACGCCGCAGCGTTTGTCTCCCTTGACTCCAGCGGCCTTGACGGTTGATTGGACCGCGGAGTTCACCGCGTAGTATTGATGATACCCGGCAAGCTTCTTGCTGATCTTCTTTCCGTCATCCTCAAAAACCACAAAATTGCGAACATAATCCAGAAGTCGCTCCTTGCCAAACACCCCCTTGATCATTACCTCAAGCTCCGAAGCGGTCCGGGTGTCCAGAGTCTCTCCCGCAATCGTGCGCCAACCCATAAACCATACTTTGTCAGAAGTCAGAGAACCCATCCTCGCTTCCAAACCGTCGGAGATCATTGCCAATTCGTTATAAGCGAACAAGGAGCCGATCTGATCTTTATAGGTTTGAATCTGGTCAAACGCGCTCCAGATCGTGGCGTTTTGGTCCGCCGGGTTCTTTAGCTCAATCACCGCCAGGGGCAGGCCATTGACAAAAATAACCAAATCCGGCCTCCGCTTCTGCCGGTTTTCTATCACCTCAAACTGGCTCGCCACCAGCCAGTCATTATTCTCCGGCTTCTCAAAATCAAAAAGACGCGCCAAATCGCCCCTTGTCCCCCCGGACCTTGATTTGTATTCCACCCCCACCCCATCATAAAGCATCCGGTGGAACGCCCGGTTGTTTATAACCAGGTTCGGGGAATGAACCCGCAAAACCTTCTTCAAAGCCTGTTCTTGCGCATCCGCCCCAAGAGCGGGATTTAACCGCAAGATCGCTTTTTTCAGCCGCTCTACCAGCGCCACCTCTTCATAG
>CAIYYW010000066.1 GCA_903930515.1 uncultured delta proteobacterium
ATTTTTACCTGGCGCAGTTCTTTGCAGACCTCCAGGCCGTCCTTGCGGGGAAGGATTAAATCCAAAACGATCAGGTCGTAATCCTCGGACTCCGCGGCGTAAATGCCTTCCTCGCCGTCCTTGGCGATGTCCACCGAGTAACCCGCTTCCTCCAGGCCGCGCTTAATAAAACTCGCGACCTTCTTCTCGTCCTCTATTACCAGGATTCTCATTTTCCAGCCTTTTATTTAATCGGTTGCTAAAACAAATGTCAAGTTAGATGGATTCCCCCCCCAGCCCGAAAACAACTTAGCGCGTTTTCTCAACTTGTTCAAGGTATCTGACCAACAAACGCAATCCCTTTCCGGTCGGGCCCCGGCCCAAGTAGGGATGAGCCTCGTCCGCCCAGGCCGTGCCCGCGATGTCCAGGTGCGCCCAGGGGACCTCGCCCACGAAATGTTTCAGGAAAATGCCGGCCACGATGGTTCCGGCCTCTCTTCCCCAGTTGCCGTTCTTAAGCTCGGCCGCATCGCTCTTGAGCAACTCCAGATAGTCGTCCCAGAGCGGCAGGATCCAGCAGCGCTCCCCGGAAAGAGCGCCCGATTGGCTGATCCTGGAAAGGAGTTCCTCGCTGTTCCCCATCAGGCCGATCGCGAACCTGCCCAGCGCCATCCGGCAGGCCCCGGTCAGGGTGGCGATGTCAATCATCTGCTTCGGCTTGAGCCTCCGGCAATGATACAACCCGTCCGCAAGGATCAGTCTCCCCTCCGCGTCCGTGCTGATCACCTCCACCGTGGTCCCGTCCGCCATCCGGATAATATCCCCCGGACGCTGCGCCGCCCCGCCCGGCATATTTTCCACCAGCGGGATCACTCCCGCCAGGTTCAGCTTCAAATCCAACCTCGCCGCGGCGCGCATAACCCCCAGCACCACGGCCGCGCCCGTCATATCGTCCTTCATCGTCTCCATTCCCTGCGGAGGCTTCAGCGAGATGCCCCCGGTGTCAAAGGTCACCCCCTTGCCCACCAGCCCGATCGTTCCCTCGCGGACGGATGCGCCCCGGTAGCTTAGCTCCACCAGTCTCGCCGGACGACGGCTTCCCTGGCCGACCCGGACAATTCCGTTGTAGCCCATCCTGGACAAGGCCTTCTCGTCATAGACCTTGACCTTGAAGCCAAACCTCCGACCCGACCGCCGGGCTTCTTCCGCGAACTTCTCCGGCCAGAGTTCCGACCCGGGCTTATTAACCAACTCTCGCGCAAAACAATGCTCTTCCCCAACCACTTGCGCCAAAAAAAGCGCATCCCTCGCTTTTTTATCCGCGCCTAAAATCCAGACTTCCTTGGGAAAAACGCGGTCCGGCTTCTTGAACTCCGAATACCGGTAACTCGCGAACCAGAACGCCTCTCCCGCGGCCCGAGCCTCTTCCTCCAAACTCAGCCCGCTTTCCCCCGGATCAAGCAGTTCCACCTCAACCCGGCTGACCTTATATCCGGAAATCCGTTTCAGGCCCGATGCCACCGCCTCGCGGAAGACTTCCCCGTTCAAGCCCTTCCGTTCTCCCACCCCCAGCAATACCGCAAGCCGCCACCGGCCGGAAGGCAGAACCAGCAGTTCCGATTCCTTGCGCTTGCCCTTGAAGCCCAGCTCCAAGATCCGGCTGAGACCGCCCTGGCTGAGCCGGTCAACCTGTTTCGACGCCTGGCTCAGAGGTTTTTCCTTCTGGCATAAAAAAATGAAAACCGCCTCCGGCTTTCCCGGGCATCTTCCCGCAAATAAATTCATCCATTCCTCCTTCCTGAATGTGCGAGCGCCTTCAGGCGCGATACCTTCTTGTGCGAGCGCCTTCAGGCGCGATAAATTCATGGCGCAGACACTCCTGTCTGCGCACAATTTTAAAATCTCATATTCTCAATAAATCTGTCGATAAAGTCCGGGTCCGCGTAAAGCTCAACATGCTCGGCCTTTCTTGCCAGGTCGCGCGCGAACTCAAACGACTCCCGCTTCAGCATCATCCCGCATCCCATTCCCGCGGCATTGGCAAAGACCTTGATCCGGTCCCGGCTCAAGGCCGGCGTCAGCCCCAACTCCAGCGCGTCCCCAACCTCTATCCTCGCGCCGAACGATCCGGTCAAGACCAATTCGTCCAAATCATCCGCCTTCAAATTCAGCCGCCTGAGTAAAACCTCCATCGCCGCCCGGATCGCACCCTTGGCCTTCTGGACCTCCCGCACATCCGACTGGGAAAGATAGACCTGCCGGTTCAAAAAAATTTTACCCCCCCTCATCCTCCCGGTCGCGTCTATTTTACCTTCTTTTCGGAAAAGGTTAACCAGGCTCAATAACCCCGACCCGGCAATGCCTTTTGCCTTTCCGCCTCCAATCACCTCAAGCTCTATCTTTAGGGGCGCAGACTCTCTTGTCTGCGATTTCTCATTCCTCCGCGCTGAAGTTATTGCTCCCCGGCCCGCTCTCATCCCGCAGTCAATGTTCACCCCTTCAAACGCCGGACCCGCGGCCGTGCTTGCCACCAGGATCTCCTTCCCGTCCGTTACCATCACTTCCCCGTTGGTCCCCAGGTCCACCGCGGCAAACGGCTTCTTGCGGGTCGCGAATCCGAGATAGATCAGGCAGGAGAGCGCGTCCGAGCCGACAAACCCTCCGATCAAAGGCGGAACCCAGACCTCAATCCCGGTTCCGAAAACAAGCGTGTTTATTTTTCTATCTTTCCGATCAATCGGTTGAAAAGGCAGTTTCATCAGGCTTTCAACCGGAAGCCCCAATAGTAGATGATGCATCGCGCTGTTCCCGACCACTACCGCCCGCTTGATCTCCTTGAGCTGTCCCCTGTTCAGGCCCAATCCCGAAATCGCCTTTTCAATGCTCTCCCGGCCCAGCCTTTTCAAATCTTTGGACCTGCCCTGGCAGGCCGCTTCCATACGGCTGATCACTTCCGCGCCGAAACCGGTCTGCTGGTTCAAGACCGCGTTGCCTTTATGGATGATCCCGTCGCGGAGCGTGACCAGGAACGCGGCCACCGTGGTGGTTCCCAGATCAACCGCGATCCCGAACGGCCCTTTCAAACTCTCCACCGGATACGCCCCGGAAAATATCTTGTCCGTGACCACTGCCCCGGTCGGGAGCGAAATCTCCGCCTCGCCCATCACCCGGGCCTGGCAGGCCAGCCGAAGGCCGGCCTTAAAATTTTTCTTGGAAATAAATTTTAATTCCGCCGGACCCGGCTTGCTCAATGCTCCCCTGGCGATCACCCGGCATTTCCCGCAACTGCCCCTGCCCGCGCACGGCCTTTCCATAAAAAATCCCGACCCCAAAACCAGGTCCGCGATCAACTCCCCCTTCTTCCCGCAGACCTCAACCGTTTCCTTCTCCACCCTAATTTTTATCTTTGCCATTTGTTCCAATCCTCTAAAACCCAATAAATTTACCCTAAACCCATAGAGAACGCAAAAAAGAAATCGGGTCAAGGGAAACGGTTTCCGGGTTTCCGGGGTTTTGCCGCCTTTCTGAATAAACATTGACAATCCGGCCGGTTGCCGTTAAATTGAGGGGGAAATGGATCAGGTGATAGAGCTTTTGAGGGACTATCTGGGCCCGGTCTGGGAGGCGGTGATCTCGGTGGTGGAAAATGTTCTGCTCTACTGGGACATCTACCTGGGCTGGTTGCCATACAGCCGGTATATCCTGCTGGGCCTGATCGCGCTGATCCTGCTGGCTCCGATAATTTTGTATCTGTGGTTAAAGCGGAAGCCTAAACCGCCGGGCAGGCTCCGGACCGGGAAAGACCTCAAGCGGGAGGCTAGTTGGTGCGAGAAGAACAAGGAATATGTCCGGGCCGGGGAGCTTTACGAGCAGATTGAAAAATATCAGAAAGCGATTGAGATGTATCAATTGGGGAGGAGTCCGGAGCGGGCGTCCCGGATTTATCTGGAGCATTTCAAGGATTTTGAAAAGGCGCTCTCGGTGTTATTGACGGAGGGGTTTTACGAGCAAGCCGGGATCTTGTGCGGACAACATGGGAAGTTTAATCAGGCCGGGGAATACCTGGAAAAGGCTAGGAAGCCCAGAAGCGCGGCGGAGATGTATGAGAAGGCGAAGGATTACGGCAAGGCCGCGATTTTATACGAGCAAGGGGGTTTTACCGAGGAAGCCGCGGACAGTTACGGGTTAGCCGAAGATTATCAGAAAGGGGCGGCCCTGTATGAGAAGGTCTGGAAGGAAAACCTGCGTCATCTGGGAACGGATGGTTCGCAAAAGTTCCGGGAGAAGTTCGACCAGATCGCCAAGAAGGCTGCGTTTTTTTACAAGAAGTCCGGGGATTTGAAGAAGTCGGCGGAAATCCTGGACCAGAGCGGGATGTGCAGGTACGCGGCCGAGATGTATGTATTGGCGGGAGATTCTGCCAAGGCGGGCGAGGCATATTTGAAGATGCAGGAGGAGTTGAAGGCCGCGGAGATGTTTGAGCGGGTCGGGGATGCGCGCCGGGCCGCGGAGATCAAGGCCCATTACTACCAGAAGCAGGGACAGGCCAGCGAGGCGGTGAAATATTTTGAGCAGGCGGAGGATTATTTAACCGCGGCGGATATTTACGCCTCTTTGGGGGACAAAAAGAAGGCCGCGGAGTTGTATCTCAAGGGTGGGGACAGCCGGATTGCCGCGGAGACTTTTTATGTCAGCGGGGAAAAGGGCAAGGCCGCGGAATCGTATGAGGTTAGCGGGAACCTGGAGATGGCGATCCAGGTTTACCAGGAGCTGGGGGATCAGGAGCAATTGAGCCGGCTGTACGAAAAGGCCGGCCGTTATTACGAGGCCGCGGTATCGTATCAAAGCCGGGGCCAGATGGACCGGGCGCTGGGGCATCTCGCCAGGATCATTGAATCCGATCCGCATTACCAGGAAGGCTTGAAGCTGGCCGGGGATATTTTATTTGACCTGGCCAAATACGATCAGGCCTTTAATTATTACCGGACCTTGGCGTCCAAGAAGCCGTTTGATCCCGGCAACCTCGACCTCTATTACCGGATGGCGCGGATCTACGAGCAGATGGGGCAGGTGAATTACGCCCAGGGTTTGTATCAGCGGATTTACGCGGTGGACCCGCATTTTCAGGAGGTCACGCTCCGGCTCCAGGAAGTCAGCCGGAAGATGACCGGAGGGGCCGGGCCGGCCACTACCATCGCCGGGACCCCTCCCCCCGGGGCGCAGCAGGGATTCCGCTACCAGGTGGAGAAAGAGATCGGAAGGGGCGGGATGGGCGTGGTGTATCTGGCCAAGGACATCAATCTGGGACGGATGGTTGCGTACAAGGTTTTGCCCCAGGAGATGAAAAATCATCCGGAAATTGTGGCCAACTTCTTCCGCGAAGCCAAAAGCCTGGCCCAGCTCAACCACCCCTACATCGTGTCCATTTATGACAGCGGAGAATATATGGGGAACTACTTCATCGTGATGGAGTTCGTGGAGGGAGAAGACCTCAAGTTGCTCGGGAAGCAGTCCCGCCGGGTTCCGCTCCGGATCGGGATGGAGATTTTCAAGCAACTGGCCCAGGCCCTTGATTACGCTCATTCCAAGAAGATCATCCACCGCGACATCAAGCCCTCCAACATTATGTGGACGCAGAACCAGATCATCAAGATTATGGATTTCGGGCTGGCGAAGTTATTGGAGGAAGTAAAAACCGGGAGGACTTTGGTTAGCGGGACGCCCCTGTATATGTCCCCGGAGCAGACCTTGGGGAAGCCGCTGGATCATCGGACCGATATTTACAGCGCCGGCGCCACCATGTATGAGTTGTTCTGCGGCCAGCCGCCTTTCCTGGATGGCGACATCGGGTATCATCAGATCCATACCCCGCCCCGTCCGCCCAAGGAGCTTAACGCGGAAATACCGGACGAGCTGAGCGGGATCATTTTGAAATGCCTGGCCAAGGACCCGGATCAGCGCTACCAGGGCGCGCGCGAGTTGTATCTGGATTTAAAGGGGTTGGAGAGGTGAGGGATGATTTTCAAATATTTTGAGACCGGGCCGCTGATGGTGAACTGCTATATCGTGGGAGACGAGCAAAGCAAGGAAGCGGTGGTGATAGATCCGGGCGGGGATGTGGAGACGATCCTGGCGGAGCTGAAAGAGGACCACCTGAAATGCAAGATGATCATTGACACCCATTGTCATTTTGATCATATCGGCGGGAACAAGGGTTTGAAGGAAAAAACCGGCGCGCCCATATATATTCATCCGCTGGAAAAAGACCTGCTCGGTTCAATGAGCGAGATGGCGATGTATTTCGGGGCGGAAGCTGAAAAGTCTCCGCCCGCGGACGGGTTCCTGAACGAGGGAGACATCGTCAAGGTGGGCAAGGACCTGGAACTGCAGGTCCTGCATACGCCCGGACATTCGCCCGGAAGCATCACCCTCTGTCTCAAGGACCGCAACCTCGCGATCGTGGGAGATGTGCTGTTCCAGTTCAGCATCGGCCGGACCGACTTCCCGGGCGGGAGCCACCCGGAGTTGATCAAGAGCATCAAGACCAAGCTCTACCCGCTGGGGGACAACTGCGGGATATATCCCGGGCACGGACCTCCCACCACGATCAAGCAGGAAAAGAAACACAATCCCTTCTTGCAGGAAGGCGCGGAATTGGAGTAAGATAGAAGCAGATGCTGAAGAACCGACAGGTATTATTGGGAGTGTCCGGCGGGATCGCCGCGTATAAGATTTGCGAGTTGGTGCGGTTGCTGATCCGGGCCGGGGCCAAGGTCCAGGTGGTGATGACCGAGAACGCCGCCCGGTTTGTGAACCCGCTGACCTTTGAGACCCTCTCCCAGAAGCCGGTCCATATCCGGATGTTTGATTCGGGTACCGGCCCGCTCAAGCATATTGAGCTTGCGGACAAGGCCGAGTTGTTGGCGATCGCTCCCGCGACCGCGGACATCATCGGCAAGATCGCGAACGGGGTCGCCGACGACCTGCTTTCAACGCTCTATCTCGCGACCAAAGCCAAGGTCCTGGTCTGCCCGGCGATGAATGTGAATATGTATGAGCATCCCGCGGTTCAGGACAATTTGATCAATCTAAAAAGCCGGGGCGTGATGGTCCTGGAGCCGGATTCCGGAGAACTGGCCTGCGGTTGGGAAGGCAAGGGGAGACTGCCCGAGCCGGAAGTGATCCTGGAAGCCTGCGAATATGCGGTGGTGGAAAAGGATTTCAGCGGCAAAATGTTTATGATCACCGCCGGGCCGACCCGCGAGGCGATTGACCCGGTCCGATTCATTTCCAACCGCAGTTCCGGCAAAATGGGATACGCCCTCTCCCGCGCGGCCAAGGCCAGGGGAGCCGAAGTGATCCTGATCTCCGGACCCACCAACCTCCGGGCGCCCCTGGGGGTGAAGCTGGTCCGGGTGGAAAACGCGGAGCAGATGATGAAGGCTTGCGCCAAATATTCCCAGGACGCGGATGTGATCATCAAAGCCGCGGCCGTGGCCGATTTCACCCCCCGGATCAAGGCCGGGGCCAAGATCAAAAAGGAGAAAGGCGCGCCGGTGCTGGAGTTCACCAGAACCCCGGACATCCTGGGCGAGCTGGGGAGCAGGAAGCGCAAGGATCAGTTCCTGGTCGGGTTTGCCGCGGAGACCGAGGACCTGGTCAAGAACGCCCAGAAAAAATTGAAAGAGAAAAACCTGGATTTGATCGTGGCCAACGATGTCAGCAAAAAAGGGGCCGGGTTTGATGTGGACACCAATATCGCCACCATCCTGCCCCGAGCCGGCCGGACCGAATACCTGCCCAAACTCACCAAGCTGGAACTGAGCTATAAAATCCTGGACAAAATTATAAAACTTTTTCCATAAAACAAACCAGGGCCAAAAAATAATTCCGGAAGAATAAAATGGGGGAAAAGGGATCCGCCTTAACTTGATTCCATCCCCGCAATCAGATAAATTCAAAAAGCGGCCGGGGGGCCGGCCGGGAAAAAATTCCGCGCCGGGCGCGGCGCAAAGGAGAGCGAAGATGAGCGACGAGTTGCGGCGGAACATTGCGGATTACCGGATCGGGTATCAGGGCCGGAGCGATGACCTTTCAATCAGCAGGAACCGGGTGTCCACCTTCAACCTCCGGCACCAGGAGGTGTTGGGATTTTATGGGCTGGAGCTGGTCAAGGGCACGGTCTTTATCATTGACGACCGCGTCAACGGGCGGTCCAACCTGGGGGTGTTCCGAGGCAAGCAGCTCCGCCAGGCCGTGATCCTGGCCTCGGCGCTTCCCGCGGCCGCGGTGGCTCTTCACGGCCGGGGCTCGCTCAACGCCGTCCCCAAGGAAAAACAAACCGCAGACCTGATCAAGGAATTGAAGCGGATGAACGACCGGATCGGCAGCCAGATTATGTCCGAGGTGATCCAGATCACCACCGATACCTTTGATGTGGGCGAAGAGGTGGTGATTGAAAGCTCGATCACCGAGGGGGTCCGGGTCAAGCCGGGGGTGGAGCCGGGCGCCAACCCGACCATCCCGGTGGGCGCGCTCTTCGGCAAGGACAAGGACCGCAATGTTTACGGACATTCGCTCGGGACCGAAGTGACCCGGCTCTCAATGGGATCGGATGTCATTGACGGAACCACCAAGTCGGTCAAGGGGCTGCACTCGTCCCTGACTGCGCTCTTCATCAGCGAGTCCGGCGCCAAGCGGCATCTTCCGGACATTTATGTGGAACGCTGGACCGCGGGGGCGCCCTTCCCGGAATTCAATCCGCGCGACACCACCTTTCAGGAAGAAGCCGAGATCATCTCCAAGGCTTACGGGTTCAAAAGCCCGAAACAACTTTCCGCCTTTTTCCTGGATCGGCCCCGGCATCAGCCGGCAATGGCCGCGCTCAATTCCATCGGAGTGGCAACCCCCTTTGACCAGGACGGAGACCTCTTCCCGGCCCTGGTGATGGGATTGCCGGGATTGGGATTCCCGGATGGGCGCGGCCTGAATTCCATGATCGGAGAGATCGGCGGAAGCGCGGAATGGGCCGTGGGAGCGCTGCCCCTGTTCTGGAGAGGCGGCCAGGCTTTGGGGATGCTCACCAGCCAGAGCTCGCTTACGCGCAAGGATTTGAAACCGGAGGAACTCTGGAAGGAGCGGTTCCACTACACCGAGGAAGAGTTGATGCTGATCCACGACGCTCGCTTTGAGCAGAAACCGTTCTTCACCATTGACGACATCCTTGAGCGGCCCTATGCCGGGGGAGTCAGCGCATATACCGCGATCACGGACAATTATTTTTTGCCCCAACTGGAGGGCGTAACCATTGACCGGTCCCGGGGGACCTTTACCACCAACACCCTGATGATCAATTCCCTCGGAGTGATTGAGCATTGGCGCCTGACCTTTAAATGCCCGGAAGGGCTTGAGCGATGCGCCGACCGGATGCATACCCCCAAGGCGCGCCTGGAGGGCCTGGACAAAAATCAAATTGAAAACCAGGTCAAAAAAATGGCCGATGACGACACCTCCCGCTTCCGGCTCAAATTCTTCTTCGTCAACGAGTATTACCCGGCCATCATCCATTCCGGAGGAAAAATGGTGGTCCTGGAAAAAACCCTGAAATCCTTGATTGACAACGGAACCTTCCAGGAAAACGACCTTTATATCTCCCGAGCCATTATCAACGCCATCCCGCAATGGTTTACCGCCGCCGTGTAATTTTTCCCCCCGAGCTTCCCGATCAGGGTCGTCCAAGCGGAAATCAGGGGTCGGGCGCAGCTGAATTAAAAGTGCGGCTGTGATTGCAAATGCTCAGAATTTATACATTCCGGTGATGGATCCCGCCACGGCGATTACCGCGGTTACGATAATGATGATGGCGATGCTCATCACGATCCCGCTTTTGGCGAAATCCCGGACCGTGAAGTATCCGGTGCTGTAGGGGATGACATTGGTGGGGGTCTGGGTGATCAGGATCATGCCCAGGCTGGCGGAGAGCGCGGCCGGGGCGGCGAGCATCCAGGGGTCAATCTTCAAGTCTTTGGCAAGGGTGATCAGGAGGGGGATGATGATCACGCCGGTGATGGTATTTGAAGCCAGGAAAACCTTTACCACCACGAGCGAGGTTATCACCAGGGCGATCCTCGAAATCGGATTCATATCGCCCACCTTGCCCAGCAGCTCCCAGGCCATCCACCTGGCGGCCCCGGTCTCGTACATCATCAGCCCCAGCCCGATGCTGGCCATCACCAGCAGGATGGAATTCCAGGAAACCGATTTTTCCGCCTCGGATATGGTCATCACTTCAATGCCCGGGACCAGCAGCAACAGCCCGCAGACAATCGCGATCCATTCCTCGGGCAGGTCCACCACGGCTCCGGTGAGCCTGCTGATCAGGCCGGAGAAGAGCCAGAGGAAGATGGCAAGCCCGAAAATAATGATGGTCCACCATTCCTTGCGCGTGAGCGGCCCCATCTGGTCAAGCTCTTTCTTGAAATCCTCCGAGCTCAAGTCTAGTTTTTTGATTTCCATGGGAAAAACCGCGATCAGGATCAGGTAGGCGGGGGGGAGCAGGGCGAGGGAGGCGGGCAGCCCGATCAACATCCATCCGGTGAAGCTCAGGTGGTACCCGGCCAGCTCTTTCAGGAAATTCATGGCGATGAAATTGACCCCGCACCCGGCCGGGGTGGCGATCCCTCCGATCAGGGCGCCCCAGGCGCAGGAAATCATCAGGGCGCGCGCGAAGTTGCTCTGGAGCGGCTTGATTTCAAAACGGCGCAGGATCTGGAGCGAGATGGAAACCATGATCGCGGCTGCGGCCATATCGGTGATCCACATAGAGATCAAGGCCCCGCTCAGGAGAATCCCGAACACCACCCTGCGGGTGTATCCGTCGGAGAGACGCAGGATCTGGAGGCCGAGCCTTTTTCCCAGCCCGGATTTTTCAAAGGCGGCGGAAAGCAGGAACACTCCCAGGAAAAACAGGATGATCTGGTTTCCGAAGCTGAGTTGCACCAGTTGGTTGAACCCCTGCCGGAAACCCTCAACGGTGACCAGCTTGCCGCCCTTGACCGTTTTCAAGCCGTCGGTGATTTTGAAAAAGGGCATGATCACCAGGAGCAGGATGGAGGTGACGGCGAAGGGCATGGCCTCGGTGACCCAAAGGATCAGGGCGACGATCAGGATTCCCAAGCAGCTCTTGGCGGTGTGCGAGAGCGCGACCGGTCCGGCCATGGTCTGAATCGGGGCCGGCTCGGGCAGGAAAAATATCACCAGGAACAGGGCCACGCACCCGAGCACGATGAGCAGGTTCTTGCGGGCGGACCGGGCGTTGATCTGATTTGCGGAACTGCAGTCAGTCATTACATACTCCGAAAATTATTTGAGCATCTGGATGAACTGGATCCGGCATCCATCCGGGTCTTCAATAAAGGCGATCTTGCGGTCGGAGCGGAACTGCGCCGGACCCAGCACGAACTTGACCCCCAAGCCCTTGAGCCGGGCCGCTTCCGCCTCAAGGTCATCCACCAAAAACGCCATATGCATGATCCCGATCCCGAGGTTGTTATCGGGAGGATGCGAGCCGGGAAGGGCCGGCTCAATCTCTATCCGGACCCGGTCATCTCCCACGAAAATAAAATCCCTTCCTCCCACCACCACGGTCTCCAGATGCCGGAAACCCAGCACCCGGATGTAGAAATCCATTGACCGCGCCACCTCCGCGGCCTTGATTCCGTAATGGTCAAACTTGAGCGTCAAGGCCTAACCTCCGAATTTTTCCTTTAACCGCTTGAAGCACTGGTCGGTTACTTCCAAAGTTTTCCGGATGTCGGATTCCTCGTGCGCCGCGCTCACGAACCAGTTATGGAGCGGGTGCAAAATTATTCCGCGACCGGCCGCCTCCCCTCCGAAGAACCTGGCCTTTTCAAAAGTGGCGTCGTCCTCAAAGGTCAGGAAGGGCATGGCCGGATGACTGGTGTAATGGATCTTGACCCCGTGGCTTTGGGCCTGGCTCTCAATCCCGTCCTTGAGCATCATCCCGTGCCGGTAAACTTTTTCAATCGCCCCGCTCTGCTTGATCTCTTCCATGCAAGCGATGGCGGCCGCGAGCGGGACCGCGCTGAAAAAGTGGGTGGCGGTGAACATAGCCTTCTTGGCCGCGTCCATCAATGTTTTCTTCCCCGCCAGCACCGAGAGCGGATACCCGTTGGAGATCGCCTTCCCGAAGCAAACCAGGTCGGGGTCTGCTTTAAAATATTCGTGGCTGCCTTCAAACTTCAGCCGGAACCCGCAGCGGACATCGTCCATCAGGAAAAGCATGCCCTCCCGGTCGCAGATTTTGCGCACGCCTTCAAAATATCCGGGCGCGGGCAATTCCTGGTCCTTGGCAAAGTCGTGCTTGAGCGGGGTGAGCATGATCCCGGCCAGATCGCCGGAATGCTTGCTAACCATCTCCTCCAGATCTTCCAGGTCATTGTATGCAACATAATAAATATGGCTCTGGTATTCGGGGGGGATGCCCAGACCTCCCTCGGCGCACCAGTAATGGAACCCGTGGTAGGCGCCGCGCGCCAGGATGATGCCCTTCTTGCCGGTCGCGATCCGGGCGATCCGGGTGGCCTGGGTGGTGACATCCGAGCCGTTCTTGCCGTACAACACCCATTGCGCAATCGGGATGTTCCGGTTCAGGTATTCCGCGAGCAGGAGATACTGCTCCTGCGGGATGCTGAAGCAATTGCCCAATTCCGACTGTTTCCTCGCCGCCTCTTCCACCTTGGGGTGGTTGATCCCCAGCACCAGCGCGCCGAACCCGCACATATAATCTATGTATTCATTCCCATCCACATCCCAGGTATGAGACCCCAGTCCTCTTTTCATGAAAACCGGGTAGGAACCATACTTGAAAAAAATCGGGTTGCGCGGCCCCTGGATCCCGCCCGGGATCACGGCATTGACCCGGGCCAGGAGTTCAAAGGACTTTTTGAATTCGTAATCTTTCATAACCCCCTCCTTAATAAACCCCGGCCAGCCCGTCTTTTTTGCCGATCGCGGCCAGGGCATGGCTTCCCGGGCTGATGATGTCGCGCTCGGTAAGGACATTCACCAGCGCCGTTTTCTTGGACGCGAACGCGCGCTCAAGCGCGGGGCGGATCTGGTCCGGTTTGGTTACTTCCTCCCCGTATCCGCCGAGCGCCTCCACCATTTTATGATACGGCACATAGCCGAGGTCAACCCCGATGGTCCGGTGATTGCCGTAGCGGAGCATCTGGCTGTGTCTGACCATTCCCCAGGCCTGGTCATTGTTTACCACCACCACCACCGGCAGGCCGAGCCGGATCATGGTATGGAACTCCATAAAGTTGAATCCGACCGCGCCGTCTCCCACCATCACCGCGACCCGGCTTCCGGGATGGGCGAGTTGGAGGGCGCTCCCGTAAGGGAGCCCGACTCCCAGGCATCCGAACAAACCGCTCTCCAGGGTGTGCCCGGGTTTGTGATAGGTCCTGACCATATTTATCCAGACCGAGGTGTCCCCGCCGTCAACCGCGAGATAGTCATCCTCGGTCAGGAATTTGTCCAACTCGGAGCAAAGCCGGACCGGATGGATCGGCACCTGGTCCGATTCCAACTGGGGCTTGAAATTAGCCAGTCCCGCCTCTTCCAATTTCTTGAGCGCGGAAACCCATCCCTGATATTTCTCCGGACGGAGCTTCCCTTGGGAGGCTTCCAGCAACTGGCCGAGAACGATCTTCGCGTCACCCACGATCCCGATCGCGGTCTCGCGGTTCCTGCCCATCTCGTCCGGGTCAATGTTGGCCATAATGATTTTGGCCGCGGGGTTGAAAATATTTCCATGCGCGAAAAACAGGCTGATCCGGGTCGCAATCAGCAGGACCACATCCGCCTGCACCAGGGCGGGCAGGGCCGCTCCCGGCCTGACCGCGAAGCCGGGTCCGAAACAGAGCGGATGATGATCGGAAATGACCCCCTTGCCCATGCCGGTGGTAAAGGCCGGGATCCCGCTCTGCTCAACGAATTTTACCAAATTGTCGGTGGCTCGGGCGAACCAGGACCCGCTTCCCGCGATCAGGATCGGCTTGGATGCCTGGGCGAGCAAGTCCACCGCGGCCTTGATTGAGTCTAAGTCCCCTCCGCCTTTGAGGATCGGCCGATTGCCGCAGTCCTTGATCGCTCCCTCGTCAACCATCGTGCCAAGGATGTCCGCGGGTATTTCCAGGTAAACCGGGCCCGGGTTTCCGGACCGGGCGTGATGAAACGCCTCGTGAATCGCGTCCATGATCGCAGCGGGGTTGACCACCCGGCGCGACCATTTGACCAGCGGAGCGATCACTTCAATCTGGGGAATTTCCTGGAGGTCCAACCGGCCCACCATATCCGTGGGGACCGCTCCGCCGATGATCACCACCGGCACATTGGCCATCCGGGCGTTGGCCACGCCGGTGATCGCGTTGGTAAACCCGGGACCGGCCGTGACCAGGGCCACCCCGGGCTGGCCGGACAGTCTTCCCCACGCGTCCGCCATCATCACCGCGGCCTGCTCATGCCGGGTGTGTTCCAGGTTCAAGTCCGAGTCTATGATTGCGTCATAGATCGGCGCCAGATGACCGCCGCTGATGCTGAAAATATGGCTCGCGCCCTCTTTCTGCAAGGCCTTGACCACCATTTGTCCGCCGTGAATTTTACCCATTTTTCTCCCTTAAAAAATTTTACTCGTCTCGGTTCCGATGACCAATTCAGGCAGGATGCCCTTGCCGTTTCCTTATATTAGCAATCTTTCGCAGGATGACAAGAATCTCTTGAGAGGTCTGGATGCCGGGCGGGTCCCGCTTATGCTTTTTCATCCATCAGTTCCACCCTTGCCGCGGCCGCCAGGTCTAGTATTAGCCGGTCAGGATTCATACCCCCTTGCTTTTTTCCGGCAAAGGCCTACCTTGGGCGGCCAGGAGGGTTAAAAATGACCGACCCGGCCGGAACCGTAAAACTATCCGTTCTCGGAGAGATTCGCACCCCCTTTGATCAAAACCATTGCCCGCGCTTCGCGGATGAAAGCTTGTCTGAGGAATGCCGGATTATTCTTTTGCCGGAATTTCAGCCCGGGCTTCGGGACCTGGAAAAATTCAACTATATTTATGTCTTGTTTTTCCTTGACCGGCCTCACCGGGAAACTTCCCTGACCGCCCATCCGCCCCGCGGCCAGGGCCTGGAAGTAGGCGTGTTCGCCTCCTGCTCTCCCACCCGGCCCAACCGGATCGGACTCAGCATCGTCCGTCTCAAACGGATTGAAAACGATACCCTGATCACCAGCGCCCTGGACGCCTATGACCATACCCCGCTTCTGGACTTGAAGCCTTATTTCAAGGACGGGGACTGCAAGACCGAGGCAAATAACGGCTGGATATCCGACCGACCATTGCCGGGCTAGGCCCGGCCGGAGAAAACTTTTCCCGCCAATTCCTGAAACCCGGAAATACCGCTCAGCCGGTCCAGACTCGCCAAAGTCGGCGGGATCATCTTCATCTCTCCCTTTTTCCATTTCTCAAGCGCTTCTTCCGGCTTGATCCAGAGTTCCTCCTCAACCTCCTCGCCAAAGGCTTTGGGATTCTGCCCGGCGGGGATTTGCGCCACGAAAAACTGCGTGTCAAATCTTTTCGGGCTGGTCTTGGGAGTGACCCAATGGCTGAACCAGAACAGGCGATCCAGATCGTAATAAAGGTCAAATCTTTTCAAAATTTCCAAAAAACTCCCCTCCCGCCGATGCAACTTGCCGCGCAAAAGCTCCAGTTCCGAATTCAACCCATCGTTCATCAAAACCGCCCTGCCCTCTTTTCCGCAAACCATCAATATTCCCGCTTCCTCAAACACCTCCCGGATCGCCGCAGAATAATATCCCAGCTTTTCCTCAGCCGCCTCCCCGCTCTCCACCCGGTCCGCCTTCTCCTTCAAATCCTGCGCATGCATCCGCAGAAGCGCTTCTTTTGAAAAATCCTCCCCGTCCCTTCTCCCGCCCGGGAACACATAAAATCCGCCCAGAAATTTCAGGCGCGAATTGCGCCGGGTCAGATACACTTCCAAGCCGGGATTCTCACGCGCCACGATCAAAGTGGACGCCGGATGCGCGACCGCGATCTGCTCAGGCATCGGGCGCCGAGCAAAAGTCTATCCCGATCGCGCGAGCCGCCATCACCATCTCGCCCTTGGGATCAACCAGCTTCTGCCTCCCAACCGCTTCCTCCAAAGTCACCGACTCAATCCCCCTGCCGCGCAAGCAAACCATCCTGCCGAACCCGCCCTCGCCGGCCAAATTAACCGCAGCCACCCCGAAGCGCGTGCCCAGGTTCCGATCAAACGGGCTGGGAGTGCCCCCGCGCTGGATATGACCGAGCACCGTGACCCGGCACTCCTTTTTCGTCAGCCGAGAAATCTGGTCCGCCACCCGCTGCGCCGCTCCCCCTAGTCGCGGCAGTTGCCAGGGCTGATCCGGATGGTCAATCACACTCTCTTTTCCGCCAACCGGCTTCGCCCCCTCCGCCACCACCACGATGCTGAACTTGCTCCCGTATTTTTCCCGCCGCTCAATCTTCTTCCCCAGCTTCTCAATATCATACGGGATCTCCGGGATCAGAATCGCGTCCGCTCCCCCGGCCATCCCGCAGTGCAGCGCGATCCAGCCGGCATCCCTTCCCATCACCTCCACCAACATCACCCGATGATGGCTTTCCGCGGTGGAATGAAGCTTGTCCACCGCCTCGGTCGCGGTGTTCACCGCGGTTTCAAATCCAAAGGTGACCTCCGTGGCCGACAAATCGTTGTCAATAGTCTTGGGAACCCCCACCACCTTCACCCCGTATTTGTCCTTCAGCTCCTTCGCAATCTTCAAAGTGCCGTCCCCGCCCACAATAATCAGGGCCTCAATCCCCAGCTCCTTCATCCGCTTAACCGCCTCCGCGGACCGGTCCTCGCTGACCGTCTTCCCCTGCCGCTCAATCTGCATCGCGAACGGGTTCGCCCGGTTGCTGCTCCCCAAAATCGTGCCGCCCTTGGGCAGGATCCCCCTCACCTCTTCATACCCGAGCATCATCGTCTTGCCCGGAAAAACCAGGCCCTCGTATCCGTCCAGCACCCCGACCACTTCCATTTGAAAATTCTTGATCGCGCTTTTCACCACCGCCCGGATCACCGCGTTCAGACCCGGACAATCCCCGCCCCCGGTCAGCAACCCGATCTTCTTCACCTTGCTCATTGCTTCTTTTCTCCTTTTTCCGCTGGTAATGTGCGAGCGCCTTCAGGCGCGAAATCTTTTGCAGAAAATATAAATCTCCTTGCTGTTCGGCCTTGAGCTTTTCGGCTTGAAAGATTTCACGCTCCGGAATTTCAAACGCAAGCCCTGATTAAACCCCTCAAAACCCGGCCCCTGAAAAACCTTGACCAGAAAATCGCCGCCCGGCTTGAGCAAAAATTCCGCAAGCCCCTCCGCCCGCTCCGCCAATGCCACCGACCTCATTGCGTCCGTCCCCTTCTGACCACTCGTGTCCGGAGCCAGGTCGCTCAAAACCAAGTCAAAAATCCCGAACCGCTTTTTCAGCTCCGCCCCGTCAACCGAAAAAACATCCGCCTGAATGAAAACCTCGTTCCCGCGAACATTCCGGCTCGGCAAATCCCGGTCAATCCCGATCACCCGTCCTGACTCGCCCACCTTCTCCGAAGCATATTGCATCCAACTCCCCGGCGCCGATCCCAGTTCCAATACCCGCATCCCCTTCTTTAGAATCTTGAATTTCCGGTCCATCTCCTCCAGCTTGAAAACCGACCGGGCCACATAGCCTTTTTCCTTGGCCTGCCGCGAGTAAAAGTCCGGCTTTGAATAATCAGGCTTTTTCATTGGTGAATATCATATCATCTTTGACCGCGAACACGCAAAAGGTTTTGATCCATGGTTAATGATTTGCGGGCAGAGTTCCAACCTCCAAATCCCAGGGTTAATTCACTGCCATCTGAAAATCTTGAGGGCCACGGAGAAGCTGATGGTTCCCCAGGCGATCATTACCAGGAGTTCCAGCCAGTTATGGAACAGGGGGGTTCCCTGGTTGATAATGGCGCGCATGGTATCGGTGAGGGCGGTGAGCGGGAGGGCGCGGATGAAGGGTTGTAAGAAGGTTGGGAATCGGGAATAGGGGAAAAAGGATCCGCTCAGGAGATACATCGGGAGCATAATAAAATTCATCCAGCCGGAAACGGTTTCAATGGTGGTTGCGCGGGCGGCGACTAAAAGTCCCAACCCGGCAAAGGTCATTGATCCCATTACGGAGAGGATGGCGAGTTCAATTAAGGACCCGTGAACCTTGACCCCGAACACCAGCCAGGCGAACCCGATCAGGCCGGCAACCTCTCCGACCAAAAAGATCAGGCGCGAGAGCATATAGGCGAGCAGATAGTGGGACCTGCGCATCGGAGACGCGGCCAATCGCTTGAGCAATTTCCGGGTGCGGGCGAACACGATTCCGAAGCCGACCCCCCACATCCCGGACCCCATCAGGTTCATTGCGATCAGGCCGGGGATCAGGAAATCTATGTAGCGGGATCCCGGCTCCTTGACCAATCGGTCCTGAAGCGCGATCACATCCATCCGGCCGTTTCCGGACTGGAGCGCGTCGTTCACCGCGAGCCTTGCGAGCTGACTCTCGGAGCGGGCGGCGTCGTAGATCAGGAAGAATTCGGGACCGGTTCCGCCGGGAAAATTTTCCGCCTTGCCGGACTTGAGCGGGACGGCCTCCGGGCTTCGGCTGATCACCAGCGCGACCTTGCCGACGCGCAAGTATTGGTTCAGGTCCGCGGGGCCTACGATCAGGGCCTTGAGCTGAGCGGACTTGGAGATCATCTTTGCGACCCGGTCCGCGTCTTTCATCCGGCGGTCAACCGCGATCGGGATTTTGTCCGGAGGCCGCTCGCGGAAGGCGATCCCGAGGGCGAGCGCGAGCAGGACCGGGAACACGAACACCCAGAACATTGCCTCGGGTTCGCGGATGGTTTCCTTGACCCGGGAGATGGTCAGCTCAATCAGGGGATGATGGATCCGGGACTCACTCATTTTTCAGCTTGCCTCCGGTCAAAGTCATAAACACATCCTCCAAAGTGGCCGGCCGGCTGGTCAGACGGGTAAGCTTGATCCGCTTTTTTTCCATCTCCGCGATCAAAGCCGGAAGCGCCTGGTCCGCCCGATATGCCTTGAGAATAAATAACCCGTTCCTCTGCTCCGCGTCCTTGACCCCGGGCAATTTTTTCAAAGATTCCCCGTCAACCGCCTCTTCCGCGCTGAACTCAATAACCTCTTTCCCCACCCATTTTTCCACCAGAGACGCGGGCCGGTCCAGGGCCAATATTTTACCGCGATCCATAATCGCCACCCGGTCGCACAGTCTCGCGGCTTCCTCCATATAGTGCGTGGTCAACAGGATGGTGCCCTGGCGCGATTTGAATTCCTCCACGATCTCCCAGATGTGGTTGCGCGCCTGCGGGTCCAGGCCGGTGGTCGGCTCGTCCAAAAACAAAAGCTCCGGGTCGCTCACCAAGGCGCAGGCCAGGGCCAATTTCTGCTTGGTGCCTCCGGAAAGTTTCATCACCCGCTCGGTCCGCTTCTCCCCCAGACCGGTCTTCGCGATCACCTCGTCCACCGAATGACCCCGGTGATAAAAACTGCGGAACAACCTGATCGTCTCCGCCACGGTAAGCTTATCCGCGAGCTGGGTCTCCTGAAGCTGGACCGAGATCCGCTCGCGGAACGCCCGGTCATCGCCCGATCCCCATTGATACCCGAGCACTTCCACCCGGCCGCGGTCCGGCTTGGTCAATCCCTCCAGCATCTCCACCAGGGTGGTCTTGCCCGCGCCGTTCGGGCCCAAAAGCCCGAAACATTCCCCCTTTAAAACCTCCAGGTCAACCCCGTCCACCGCCTTGACCGCGCCGTAATACTTCTTCACGGCAAGGCATTTGAGCACGGGTTGAAAATTTGTCCCGCCGGCTGAAATCTTTTGAGCGGAATCGGTCATTGCTATAAGGATAGCGAATTTTCTCGGAGATTAAACCGTTGCCCCAGGTCAATGACCGATCCCGGCCGGGTGAATTTTTGCGCGCCCATTCCTGCGCCTCAAGGTTTTTCCAAAAAACCGAGGCCGGCGGCCCGCCGTCTTAAAATTGATTTTGGGGACAGGTTCTGATACCCTTAAAAATTATGACCGAACCCAACCAAGCGCAAGGCCTCCAGGGCGGAAGCCTGCAGGAGATTCCATTCGGGAAAGTTTTTTTCCGGCTCGCGCGCGAGAAAAAAACCGGGTACCTGGACATCCTGAGCCAGGCGCCCCCGGCGGGGAAGGTTTTGAAGCGGATTATGATCGCGTCGGGCGGTAGCTTTTATGTCCAGGGAGGCAACCTGGAGGAGACCATGGCTCGGATTTTGGTCACGCGCGGCAAATTGACCGAGCAGAAATATGAGGAGCTGAAAACGACGGTGGGCGGGGATTACCAGAAGCTGGAGCAGGCGGCGCAGGCGGCGGCGAATTTGGCCGGGCAGGATTTGAGCGAGTTGTATCAGCATCAGACCGAGCTCAAGATCATCAACTGCTTCGCCCTGATCCGGGGGTATTACCAGTTCCGGGAAGTGGATTTGAACGAGCTTAACCAGCATCCGCTGATCTCTCTCGGCGCGGAGAAGCTGCTATTATCCGGGGTCAAGGCCCACTATCCCAAAGCGCGGATTGATAATGAGTTCGCGGGGATCGAGGGGAAGCATTTCCAGGTCAACCCGAAGCTGATTGACCAGGCCGTCCAGTTCGGGTTCGGGCCCAAGGAAGTGAGATGGATGCATCAATTGGGAAAGGAGTTTGCCTTTGCCGCCGGTTTAAGGCTCTCGCCCCTCAAGCCCGAGCCGGCGATACAGGTCTTGCTCGCGCTTTACCTTGCCGGATATTTCGAGCTGCCGGAGGCGGAGGAAAATTTTCCCCTGGGAAGTGTTTACGGGGAAAGCGATACGGTGAAAAAAATCCGGCAGGCCGGGGAAAAGAAAATAGAGGACAAAAAATCCGCGCAAGAAAAGAAGGCGGCGCCTCCGCCGGAGGATCCGAAACTTCCGATTGAGAAAATGCTGGATCAGGAGATGGACGATCGGCAGTTGGTGAAGAAGATTGAAGAGATGCTGGACCTGGTGAGCAAAAAGGAAACCACCTTTTTGGAAATTATGGGAGTGGATGAGCGGGCTTCCCCGGCGCAGATCAAGAAGATTTATTTCAAGATGGCGAAAATATTTCACCCGGACGCCAAGCCGGACCTGTATCAGGGGGATCTTCGGGACAAGGTGGAAGACCTGTTCACCAGGATCAGCGAGGCCTATAGCACCCTGACCGAGCCGGAGTTGCGAAAGGCCTACCTGGAACGGATCAAGAGCACGGTTACGGACGAGGAGATGGAGAAGGCGAACCGGGCGCTCCAGGCGGAGATGGAATTCCAGAAGGCGATGATTTCAATCCGGAGGGGCGCGTTCCGCGAGGCCCAGGCGTCTCTGGAGACCGCGGCGGATTTGGTTCCGGACGAGCCGGAATATAAATTGCACCTGGGCTATTGCCTGTTCAAGAGCGAAGGAGCCGGCGCGGCGAACAAGGCGATCAAGATGATTGAAGAGGGCTTGAAGCAGAGGCCCCAGGTGTCGGAGGGATGGTTTTATCTGGGCGTGATCAACCGGGTGCAGGGGAACCTGGGCGAGGCCCGATCCGCTTTCCAGAAAACCCTGGAGCTGGACAAGCATAGCCAGGAGGCGCAACGGGAGCTGCGCGTGATTGAAATGAAAATCGCCGAAGGCGGCAAGGGCGGCAGGAAAAGATAAATGCCGGAACAGATCACCATCCTTTCGGAAAACCGCTGCGCCCTGAGCCGGGGATTGATCGCGGAGCACGGCTTTTCCGCCTTGATCGAGCTGGATGGGTTCAAGCTCCTGTTCGACTCCGGCCAGGGGATGGCGCTCCGCCAGAACCAGATCCTCGGATACGATCTCTCAAAAATAGACGGGCTGGTCTTGAGCCACGGCCATTTTGACCATACCGGCGGGATGGGATACGCGCTGGAGAAAAATCCCAGGCTGAAAATATACCTGCATCCGGCCGCGCTCTTGAAGCGGAAGGCGAGGAAGGAAATCGCGGGCAGGGAGATTGAGGTTGAGATCGGGATGCCGATGGCGAGGGCGGAAATGGAAAGCCGGGGAGCGGAGCTGAATTTTATTGAGCGGCACCTGGAACTGGCCGGGGGGAGGATCCTGGTCAGCGGCCCGATTCCGTTGCGGGTTGATTTTGAAAAACCGGAAGCGGGATTCTTTGTGGAGAGAGAGGGCAAGCTGGTCCCGGACGATTTCGCGGATGACCTCGCGCTCGCCATCAAGGGAAAGAACGGGGTGAGCGTGATCTTCGGATGCGCGCATCGCGGAGCGATCAATACCCTGAAAAGAATTGAAGAGCTTTGGGGCGTTTCCAAATTTGACCTGGTCATGGGCGGAATGCATTTGTTGATGAGCGGCCCGGAGCAGGTTAACCAAACCTTGGACGCGCTCGCCTCCTATAATCCCAGCCGCCTCGCGGTCGGCCATTGCACCGGCGACTTTGTCCAGCTCCAGATCGCTCAGCGCTTCCCCGGCCGGTTCTCGTTTCCATCCAGCGGAATGAAAATTGCCCTTGATTAATCCCGCTCGGCATAAGTAAAATGTGAAGCCCTGACCCCTATGGGAATTCGCGCGGGCTTTTGAACCCGCGATCCTTTTCCACCTGTCCGATGATTTTATCACGGAGCAGGGTATCAAAGATTTGGGGATTTTTTGCCGCGGGGTAATCCTTGACTTTGAGCAAATAGTCAATGCTGGCGACGCGGTAAATTTTTCCCGGGCTGATCTTGGGCCCGGCCGAGAAATAGAACCAGCGCATGGATTTTATCCGGAGCAGTTCCGCGCCGTCAATTTCAAAAGCGCAGACGCGGTCGTTGAAGGGCATAATCTCGTAGATGTCCAGAGCGGTGACGGGTCCGGCCGGGATTTCGCTCCGGACCCCCGCGCTGTTGATGATGCCGAGGTCGGCTTTGGCCTCGGCCTTGAGCAATTCCGCGATCCAGTTTCCGAGAAAATCCTGGCTCAGCCTGCGCCGGCTTTGCCCGATCACCCTTGAAAGTCCGGCCGGGAGACCGGCCAGTTCCCGCTCAATCGCGGTTTTGGTTTCCGCATCTTCGGGGATTCTGTCCGTGACCGGGATCAACTGATATTGGAAATTTTCCGCGCTCTTGGTTTCAGGGTTCCAGGAGAAATCAATCCTTCCCAGCCACCATCCAAAATGCCCGGCCTGCGCGATATAAGTGTCATTGGCCCGGACCATCCGGCTCAGCTTGATCTCGGAATGGCCGCCGATGATCAGGGGGATGCCGGCGAGATGATATGCCAGGGAAAGGTCCTGCTTCAGGCCCTGGTGGGAAAGCACCACCAAGGTGTCGGCCCGTCCGGAAAGCTCGCTCTGAATGCGTCTTATTTCACTTTCGGACGATAAAAAATTCAGCCCGGGGATGCCCGCGGGATCCACCAGGGTCTCGGTCTTGGGGTTGGCGATTCCGGTGATGCCGAGCCGAAGGTTGCGCATCTTGAAAATTTTATATTCCAAGCTGAAGGGTTTGGAATCCCGGTCACGGATATTGCAGGACAGGATCGGAAAGGCCGCGATCTCCTGGTAGCGCCGGGCCTGGTCGGCGCCGAGATCAAATTCGTGATTGCCGTAAATAGAGCCGTCATATCCCGCCGCGTTCATCACCCGAAAAACCGCCTCTCCCCCGGTCTCGGTCCCGAAGGCGGTCCCGACCGAGCCGTCCCCCGCGTCCACCAGGATCGTGTCCGGATTTTCCGCCTTGGCCTTCTTCACCAGATACGCGATCCGCGCCAGCCCTCCCCGGCCGTCCCGGTCCGGCAGCAGATGGGCCTGGAGATCGTTGGTGAAGAAGATGGTGTATCTCGGGCCGGTCTGCTTCCGGGGGCAGTTGAGAAAAGCCAGCGCGACCAGGGCAAGCGCGGTTGCCCGGAGCAGATGGTTCAGGCGCATTTTCTATTCAAGTTTTTTCAGCGCGTCCGCGATCCGCTTCACACCTTCCTGTATATTTTTCATTGAAGTGGCGTAGCTTAAGCGGATGAAGCCCTCGGCCCCGAAGGCGCTCCCCATCACCACCGCGACCTTGGCCTGGTCAAGCAGGTAGTCGGAAAGCTCGGTGGAATTGTTGATTTTTTTGCCCTGGAAGCTTTTGCCCAGATAGACGGAAATGTCCGGGAAGACATAAAAGGCCCCCTCGGGGTTAGAGCAACGCACTCCGGGGATTTCCTCCAATGCCTTCACGATCCAGTCGCGGCGCGCGCCGAATTCCTTCACCATCTTCCTGAGGTCATCCTCTCCGCCGTTGAGGGCGGCGACCGCTCCTTTTTGCGCGAACGAGGTCGGGTTACTGGTGCTCTGATCCTGGATGTTGCTCATCGCCTTGACCACATCCTTATCTCCGGCGGCGTAGCCGATCCTCCACCCGGTCATGGAATAGCTTTTGCTCAGGCCGTTGACCACGATGGTTTTTTGGAAAAGCTTTTCTCCGAGCGAGGCTATGGAGATATGCTGGAAACCGTCATAGACGATTTTCTCGTAGATCTCGTCGGACACGATCCAGAAATCCCCCGGCTCCAAAACCGAGGCGATCTCCTTGAGCTGCTCTCCGGGGATGCCTGCTCCGGCGGGGTTGCTCGGGCTGTTGAGCACCACCAGCTTGGTCTTGGGGGAGAGCGCCTTTTCCAAATCTTTGGGATCGGGCCGGAAGCCTTTCTTGGCGGAGGTCTGGACCAAGACCGGCTTGGCGCCTGCGAGCAGGGCCATATCCGGATAGCTCACCCAATAGGGCGCGATGATCACCACCTCGTCTCCGGGGTCAAGGATGGCCTGGAACAAATTGTAAAGGGAATGCTTGGCGCCGCAGGAAACGATCACCTGTCCTGGCTCGTATTTCAGGCCGTTGTCCCTTTGGAATTTTTCCACGATCGCCTGCTTCAAGTCGTCGGCGCCGCTCCCCGGCGTGTATTTGGTAAAGCCCTCGTCCAGCGCCTTCTTGGCCGCGTCCTTGATATGGACCGGCGTGTCAAAGTCCGGCTCGCCCGCGCCGAACCCGATCACATCCACTCCCCTGGCCTTGAGCGCCTTGGCCTTGGCGGTCACCGCCAAGGTCGGACTGGGCTTGATCATGCCTACCCGTTGAGACAGCTTCATCGTTTTTCCCTCCTGGTCTGGATTTAAAATTTATTTCGCGCGCAGTTTCCTCTTAAGTTCTTTTTCCACCTCCGGCGGAACCATCCCGGTGACCTTGCCGCCCATCATCACGATCTCCTTGATCAGGCTCGCGGCCAGGTGGGAATAAGTCCCCTCGGTCATAATGAACACCGTCTCCAGCCGGGGCTTGAGCGCCTTGTTGGTGATCGCCATCTGGATCTCGTATTCAAAGTCGGTGACATTCCTCAGGCCGCGCAGGATGATCTTGGTCCCCTTGCTCTCTACATAATTCACCAGCAGCCCGGAAAAAGATTCCACCCGCGCCCGCGGAATCCGCTTCAAAAGCTTTCGCCAAAGCTCCACCCGTTCCTCCGTGCTGAACAGGTATTTCTTGCTCGTGCTCTGAGAAACCGCCACGATCACCTGGTCAAAAATCTCCGTCCCACGCTTCACGATGTTGAGATGGCCCGCCGTGGGCGGATCAAACGAGCCGGGATACACCGCAATTCTTTTATTCAATGCCTTCCCCCCCTGTTCCTTCGCGCTCAGGTTCATTTTTATCCGCACCTTCACACCTCCAAAAATAAAAACCCACCAGACTGTCTCCGTATTTCCTCAAATCCCTCCGCACCAGGCCCCCATACCGTTCCCCGGTGACCTCGCGCTTGCTGGTCCGGGCAACCACGACCGCCCCCTCCGCCATAATCCCGGCCCGGCTCAGTTGCGCCAGGGTTTTTCCGCATAGCTCTTGATCAAAGGGCGGATCAATAAACACCAAATCAAACTTCGCGCCCTCCAAAGAAAGCTGATTGATCGCCACCGCGGCCCGCTTCCCCATCACCAGCGCCTGCTCAAAACAGCCCAGCTTCTTCAGGTTGGCCCGGATCAGGTCAACCGCCTTCCGGCTCTGGTCCACGAACACCGCGAATCCCGCGCCCCGGCTCAGGGCCTCAATCCCAAAAGTGCCGGCCCCCGCGAACAGGTCCAGCGCCAACTGCTTTGAGAGGTCCATCGGGAGGATGTCAAAAACCGCGCCCTTCACCCGACCGGTCGCCGGCCGGATGCCAAGGCCCGAATCCATCTTCAGCTTGCTCCCGCCGAATTTTCCCCCTCTAACCTTCATCTCTTTTCTTTATACCTTCTACTCAAGGCCCCGAATCCAAAAAACCACAGTTCCCCTTAAATGTAAAGCCCGCAAATGCCCTCCCCATTGCGGTCAGGTCTTATGTTTTAAGTTAATCCCCGATGTCTGATCTGAATATTATTTTACAAATAATATCCCCTTAAGCTGCAAAAGTTAAAAGTTAAGGGTCTGTTGCCCAAATCCTTCTGACCGGATAGAATAATATCGTAATCAGGATTTTGAATCAAAGAAGGAGCGGAAGAAGCCATGATGGGGAAGCAGAAGAAGCAGGACCAGTTGTTCAGTTATTCGGTCAACCTGGAA
>CAIYYW010000067.1 GCA_903930515.1 uncultured delta proteobacterium
AGATCAGTATCGGTATCTTCCCCGGCCGGCTTTGGTTCGTTTGCAGGAAAAGCTGAATCTCCCGCTTACGCGCGTGGCCGAAATCGCCACTTTTTACAAGGCCTTCAGCTTGAAGCCCAAGGGGAAATTCATCATCCAGGTCTGCCTGGGAACCGCCTGTCATTTGCGGGGAGGCCCGAGAATTGTGGATTCGTTCATCCGCGAGTTGGGGATCAAGGTCAATGACACCACCGATGACAGAAAATTCACCCTCCAGACCGTGAACTGTTTGGGAGCCTGCGCGCTGGCGCCGGTGGTGAAGGTGAACGAGGAGGTTCACGGCCAGGTGAGCTTGGAAAAGGTGAAGAAAATAATTGATAGTTACACGACAAGGAAGAAATGATGAAGATCAGAACATTGGCGGAACTGGCGCAATTAAAGGAAAAGGTCAAAACCGAGGCCGGCAAGAAAGAAAAGACGGTGATTGTCTGCGGAGGCACCGGCTGTCTCTCTTACGGCTCTGCGGACCTGGCTCAGGCGCTGGATCGGAAGATCAAGGAACAGAAGCTGGATGTCAAAGTCGCGCTCAAGCTGAGCGGCTGTCACGGCTTTTGCGAGCGCGGGCCGATCGTGCTGATTGAGCCGGACGGAATTTATTACCAGCGGGTCGGGAGAAGGGACAAGGTAAAAGCGGCCGAGGACATTGTGGGAATGACCTTGCAGCAGGGACAGATGATTGAAGCATTCCTTTACCAGGACCCGGTGAGCAAAGAAAAAATCACCGACTACAACAAAATTCCCTTTTACGCCAAGCAGAAGCGGATCGCGCTCCGGAACAGCGGCCGGATCAATCCCGCTGATATTGAAGATTACATCGCCACCGGCGGATACGCGGCTCTGGGCAAGGCGCTCAAGATGAAGCCGGAAGAGATCATTGAATTGGTCAAGGCCTCCGGTCTCCGGGGACGGGGCGGGGGCGGATACCCGACCGGCCGGAAATGGGAATCCACCCGCCAGGCCGAAGGAACGGTCAAGTATATCATCTGCAACGGAGACGAAGGCGATCCGGGCGCGTTTATGGACCGGTCCATTATGGAAGGCGACCCGCATACGGTCCTGGAGGGAATGATCATCGCCGCTTTCGCGATCGCGTCCGGCAAAGCGCCTGCCCAGGGGTTCATCTATGTCCGGCACGAGTATCCGCTGGCCGTGAGAAATCTGACCAGGGCCATTGAGCAGGCGCGCGAATACGGATTTTTGGGAAAGGATATTATGGGAGCGGGTTTTGATTTTGACCTCCGCATCAACCGAGGCGGAGGAGCCTTCGTGTGCGGAGAATCCAGCGCATTGATGCGCTCTCTGGAAGGAAGGGTCGGGGAGCCGAGGGCTAAATATATTCACGCCACCGATAAAGGTCTCTGGGATCAGCCGACCAATTTGAACAATGTGGAAACCTACGCCTGCCTGCCGGAGATTATGAACAAGGGCGCGGACTGGTTCGCCGGGATCGGCACCAAGGGCAGCAAAGGCACCAAGGTTTTCTCGCTGGTGGGCAAGGTCAACAACACCGGCCTGGTGGAAGTGCCGATGGGGATTCCGCTCAAGGAAATCGTGTTTGACATCGGGGGCGGAATCCGGAAGGGGAAAAAGTTCAAGGCGGTCCAGACCGGAGGCCCGAGCGGAGGCGTGATCCCGGAGTCTATGATGAACCTGCTTGTTGATTTTGACGAGCTGACCAAGGTCGGCTCAATGATGGGCTCGGGCGGATTGATCGTGATGGACGAGAACGACTGTATGGTGGATGTGGCTCAATATTTCGTCCGGTTCCTGGAGGAGGAAAGCTGCGGGAAATGCGTGCCCTGCCGGGAAGGACTCCGGAGGATGAAGCAGATTTTTGAGCGGATCACCAGCGGCCAGGGCACGATGGACGACCTGACCATGCTGGAAGAGATCAGCCAGGCGATGCAACTGGGAAGCCTGTGCGCATTGGGCCAGACTGCGGCCAATCCGGTGATGAGCACGATCAAGTATTTCCGGGAAGAATACGACGCGCATATCCAGAATAAGAAATGTCCCGCGGGAGTGTGCACCGCGCTGATCCAGTATAGCGTTGCCGCCAAGGAATGCACCGGATGCCAACTCTGCGCCAAAAACTGCCCGAGTGGCGCGATCAAGGGCGAGAAAAAGAAGGCGCATAAGATTGATTTGAAAAAATGCATCAAATGCGGCATCTGCTACGATGTCTGCAAGTTTGACGCAGTGGTGAGGAAGTGAGGGGGGATTGGAATCAGGGCTTAATCAACTGGAAAGGAGGATAGGATGAAACATCTGATCAAGGCATACATCAGTCGGGGCGAGGATTATTATGTAGCGGAATGTATGGACATCAGCGTGGTTACCCAGGGAAAAACCCTGGACCAGGTGGTGGAAAACCTTCGCGAGGCGGTGGCGCTGCATTTGGAAGGGGAGAACCTGGAAGAAATGGGGTTCGCTCCCCATCCGGGTTTGCTCTTGACCATTGAACTGGAGCCAATAGCGAATGTCGCCTAATGTCGCCTAAGCTGAAAGATTTATCGGGTCCGGAGGTTGTAACTATTTTGGAAAAATTCGGATTTGAGCGTTATTCCCAGCGAGGAAGCCATATTAAGTTGAGAAGGCGGAAAGAGGGTGGAGCAAAAGAAACATTAACCATCCCTCTTCATAAGCATTTGGATAAAGGAACGCTTATGGCTGTTTTTCGGCAGGCTTCTAAATATGTGCCGGAAGAAGAGTTGCGAAAATATTTTTATGCTGGAAATCAGGATTAGAGAGGTTGGAGATGTCAAAGATCAAACTGAAAATTGACGGCCGGGAAGTTGTCGCGGAACAGGGGGAATATCTTTTGGAGGTCGCCCGGAGAGAGGTTTTAGATAACCACACAATAACACAAAAACAACA
>CAIYYW010000068.1 GCA_903930515.1 uncultured delta proteobacterium
CCATTGTATTTAAATTTTTCCGAAGCTCAACCGCTCGGTCCAATCCCTTGGAATACCATCCCAGATGTTTTCTCATCTCCACCACCGCTTTTTCCTCGTTGAAATGGCTGATCAAAAGGTCAAGGTGGAGGGCGGCAATTGAGGCGCGCTCGCTGAGTCCCGGCGGATCAAGCTTGGGGTTTTTGATCTGAGCGAACAGCCAGGGATTTCCCAGCGCCCCCCTCCCGATCATCACCGCGGCGCAACCAGTCTCATTGATCATTTGCGCGGCATCCTCCCTTGACCTGATCCCGCCGTTACCGATCACCGGAATTTTTACCGCATTCACGCAAGCCCGGATCGCCTCCAGGTTGGCCGGGCCGGAAAAAAGTTTTTCCTTGGAACGGCCGTGGATGATCACGCCGTCCGCTCCTTCGCTTTCCGCGATCCGGCAGAGTTCCAGCGCGGCTAATTCATCGTCCTTAAAACCGGTCCTCATCTTGACCGTGAGCGGGACTTTGCCGATATTCTTTCTCACCCCCCGGATGATCGCCGCGGCTCGATTGGGGTCTTTCATCAAGGCCACGCCGGCTCCTTTTTTGACCACCTTTTTTACCGGGCATCCCATATTGATGTCAATCAGGTCCGCGTCCAACTCCGCAAGCATACCCGCGGCTTTGGCCATTTCCTCCGGGGAAGACCCGAAAATCTGGAACGCCACCGGCCGCTCCTCGGGATGGACATAAAGCAATTTGAAAAAATACAGCCGCCCTTTCCCGACCGCGCGGCACAGGCCCTCGGAGCTGACCATCTCGGTATAGACCAGGGAGGCTCCGTTTTTTTTGGCGATCCGCCGGCAGGGGCTGTTGCTGATCCCGGCCAGGGGCGCGAACACGGCAATGCCATCCAGCAAAAGCGGTCCGATCTCCAGATTCTTTTTCATTCAGGATAAATATTGAACCCTATTCCCGCTTTTTTCCAGCGTCGGTCCGGTATCGGCTCGCGTATTCGCGGGGTGAAGCGGGGTCAGAGGTTGAACTCTATCCCCGCCTTTTTCCAATCTGCGGCGAATCTTTCAATGCCGAGGTCGGTGAGGGGGTGTTTGGTGAATTGCTCCAGGACCTTGAAGGGCACGGTCACGATATGCGCTCCGGTCATCGCGGCCTCAACTACATGGATCGGATTGCGGACGGAGGCGACAATAATTTCGGTTTCAAAATTATAGTTTTCCCAGATCAACATCAACTGCTCAATCAACTCCATTCCGCGCTGGCCGATGTCGTCCAGTCTCCCGATGAAGGGACTGACAAAACTCGCGCCGACCCGCGCCGCGAGCAGGGCCTGGAGCGGGGAGAAGACCAAAGTCACATTGCAGCGCGCGCCTTCCTGCTCCAGAATTTTCACCGCCTTCAACCCGTCCCCGGTCATCGGGATCTTGCACACGATATTCGGATTAAGCTTGTGCAGCTTCCGCGCCTCCTTGAGCATCCCCTCCAAATCCAGGCTCACCACCTCCGCGCTCACCGGCCCGTTCACGATCGCGCAGATTTCCAGGAGCAATTCCTTGAACGGCTTTTTCTCCCTGGCCACCAGGCTCGGGTTGGTGGTCACCCCGTCCAGAAGCCCCAGGCTCGCGGTCTCCTTGATCTCGGCCAGGTTCGCGGTGTCCAGAAATATTTTCATCTTTCTTCCTCCTTAATCTGCGGGCGGATCAGTCCCGATGGCATTTTCAAATCTTCATTGCTTGCGAGCAGGACACGATCTCCTGCCGCGGGTAGAGCACGCTCCCGGCCACCATTGCGCGCAGTTCATTTTCCGCCTTCATCAAGTCCTCCTCGTTGAGATGCTCAAGCTTGAGCGGGGACTGGTTCTTGTAGAAGTCCCATTCCTCCCAGCTTACTTCCTTGAGTAATCCCTGTTTCAGGGTCTCGGCGTGGAGATAGGTTCCGGGCGCGGGCGTGAGCCGCGAGATGGTGATGGATTCGGGATGGATGCGCTTGACCAGGTCAATGGTCATTTGCAGGTCTTCCCTTGTTTCCGGAGGAGCGCCCAGGATGATGAAGCAATGGGTTCCGATCCCGAGCTTGTGGCAGGTCTCAAACGCGGCCACCGAATCTTCCACCTGGAAATCCTTGTTGTAGTAGTCAATGACTTTTTGAGAGCCGCTCTCAACCCCGAACGCCAGTCCGACCAGCCCCAAACCCTTCATCTCCCGGACCAGTTCCTCGCTCAAATTATTCACCCGGGTCTGGCCGGAAAATTTTATCTGGAGTCTGCGCTTTTCCAGCTCGGTCCGTAATTCCCCAAACCAAGTCAGGCCCAGGCTGGAAAGGTTGTCGTCTCGGAATAAAAAGAAACTGCGGCCGGTAAGTTTCCGCGCCCATTCTATTTCCTCGGCAACGCTTGCCGGGCTCCTCTTCCGGAGTTTGCGGCCGAAGATCAAATCCTGCATCGGCTTGCAAAACCTGCACTGGAACGGGCACCCGCGCGCGAGGCAAATCCCGATCTGGCTCATCCCGGATTTGAGATAGGTCTGGTAGTCAAACAGGTCCCGCGCCGGGAACGGCAGCGAGCCGAGGTCCGCGATGAAACCCCGGAGCGG
The DNA here is from genome assembly GCA_903930515.1 of uncultured delta proteobacterium. Classification (GTDB taxonomy): domain Bacteria; phylum RBG-13-61-14; class RBG-13-61-14; order RBG-13-61-14; family DRUE01; genus CAIYYW01. The sequence continues at coordinate 2,582 of CAIYYW010000068.1, forward strand.
GGTCTTGATGATTTCGTCGTTGTTCCTCGTCCATACCCCGTCCAGGCCCTTGCCGTCTTTTCCATTTGAAAGGGCCTGGAACAACTCCAATCCGCTCCGCTCGCCCTCGCCGATCACCAGATAGTCAAACCCGCTTTTGAGCGTCCCTTCCGGATCCGCGGTCGGGTGCGGGCCCCCGGCGATGACCGGAAGTTTTGGCCGCTGGGCCTTGATCTTTTCCAGGATATGCATGGCGCGGCTGAAGAGCACGCTGGAGAAGCTCATCCCCACCGCGTCCGCCCAGCCGACCGCTTCGGTAAGCCGGTCCAGGGTCTGCTCAAAGGTGAAATCAAGGAACCGGACTTCAAAACCATTCTCGCGGAGCATCGCGGCGATATGCAAAATCCCGAGCGGTTCCTGCATCTGCCCGATCTCCGGCCATTTGTAACGGGGATATATTAACAGCGCTTTCATTCGGTTTGTTTCCAATCGGCTCCCTGGAATCTAGCCGATTAAGCGCCCCGCGTCAAGAAATACCCGGCGGGTTCCTTGGGTATTTTTCAGAATTCATACTTGATTCAACTTATTAACTTGGTCCTCAACCAGCTTCCGGATCTCCTCCATCCGCTCCGGCGTGTCCGCCTCAAACCGCATCACCAGCATCGGCTGGGTGTTGCTCGCCCTCACCAGGCCCCATCCGTCCTTGAAGCTCAAGCGCATCCCGTCAATATCAATCACCTTATATCCGAGTTTAAGGAAATGGCTTTTAACTTTTTCCACGATCTCAAACTTCTTCGCATCGCTTGATTTGATCCGGATTTCCGGGGTGGAATAAGCCGGAGGAACATCAGAGAGCAACTCGGATAGTTTCCGGTCGGTATGAGAAAGTATTTCCAGGACCCGCGCCGAGGTGTAGATGGCGTCGTCAAACCCGAACCAGCGGTGTTTGTAAAAAATGTGACCGCTCATCTCGCCCCCCAGTTGCGCCCCGGTTTCCTTCATCTTGGCCTTGATCAAGCTATGGCCGGCCTTCCACATAATCGGGTTCCCGCCCTTGGCTTCAATATCGTCAAATAACCGGTGCGAACATTTGACCTCGCCGATAATGGTCGCGCCCGGAACCTCCTTGAGCAAGGCCCGGCTCAATAGGATCATAAGAATGTCCCCCCAGATCACATTTCCCCGGTCGTCAATCAGCCCGATCCGGTCCGCGTCCCCGTCATATCCGATCCCGACATCGGCCTTGAGCCTGAGCACGGTGTCTTTCAGTTCCTGCAGATTCTTGACCACCGTCGGGTCCGGATGATGGTTCGGGAAATTCCCGTCCATATCCAGATACAGACCGGTCAGGTCGCACTTGAGGCCCCGAAGCACCCTGGGCGCCACCGGGCCCGCGGTCCCGTTCCCGCAATCAATCACCGCCTTGAGCGGCTTCGCCAGCTTGATGTTCTTGAGGATGTAGTCAACATAAGGCGCGCTGATCTCGTAATCCTTGACCGAGCCTTTTCCCGAAGGATAGTCCTGCTTCTCCATAATCTTCCGCACCCGCTGTATTTCCTCGCCCCAGATCGTGTCCTTGCCGATGCAGATTTTAAAACCGTTCTGGTCCGGAGGATTGTGCGAGCCGGAAACCTGGATCCCGCCGTCAGCGTTTAGATGATACAAACTGAAATAAAGCATAGGCGTGGTCGCGATCCCGATATCGGTCACTTCCAACCCGCTCTCCAGCATCCCCTTCAGCAACGACCCGGAAAGGCTCGGCGAACTTAAGCGGCAATCCCTGCCGGCCGTAACCTTCTTCCCGCCCTTCTCAAACACCAATCGCGCGAACGCCCTTCCCAGCTCATACGCAAATCCCTCGTCAAAATCCTTCCCCGGAACCCCCCTGATGTCATACTCCCGAAATATCTCCGCATTAACCTTCATCCCTTTCTCCTTTCATTATCGCGCGAGCGGCTTTCTTGTCCGCCGTAGCCTTGGCGAAGGTGGAAGCCGCTCTCCGCGCGCCTGATAAACTCAGCTTCTACAATAATTCCATAATCGCCTTCAGTCAATTTGGATGGCTGATCAAGGAGTGGTTGATAAAATGAAGGCGCATTTTTGCGAGCGAATTCCTCCTCCGCTAAAGCTGCGAAGGCCAAGTCAGGCGCGATAGCTGTAATTCCCTTATGTAAATTGTCAAGATCGGACACCTCGGTGGCCCCATCAACCCGCATTTACATTGCTTAAAAATTCATTATACTCTTAAAACCAGGTAAATAATGAATAGTTCCTACAACTAAAAAGTAAAAATGGAGGAATTTAAAATGAAAGGGACTAACCAGGGACTTGGGTTTATGGCAATCATTAGTCTTTTCTTCGCCATTTTCCTGATTCAAACCGGATGCCAGGGGGAAGGGTCCGAAGAGACCAATCCCGCTTCGGGAATCTTGGAATTTGACAGCGTGGGAAGTTATGCCAAAGGACTCAACACCAAAATCACGGCAGGACCTCCCTTGTGCGCGGATACCACCACGGCTCAATTTAAATTTAAATGCACCGCGGGCCCTTGCGCCTTTAAATGCAACCTGGATGATGCGGGTTGGAAGAAATGCAAAGCCTCCGCGACCCTTACGGGATTGACTGAAGGCACTCATACGCTCCAGGTCAAAGCCATTAGCAAAACCACGGGCAAAGCTGACAAAACGCCGGCAACACTAACCTGGACCGTAGCTGAGGATTGTGGATTGAGCGGCTCTGCAATCTCGGCTGGTTATTACAATACCTGTGCCCTTACCGTAAGCAACGGGGTAAAGTGCTGGGGGTGGAATGGGTATGGTCAACTTGGGAATGGCACAACTGCTGATAGCAATGTTCCGGTAAATGTTTCCGGCTTATCTTCAGGGG
>CAIYYW010000069.1 GCA_903930515.1 uncultured delta proteobacterium
AGAAAGAATGCCGGGGAACTTTTCTCGAGAATATGCAAAAATATGAAGTCGGGCTTTTAAACACCAATGTTAAAATCGGCCAAAATATGTTTCCTTCCAATGTGGTCACCACCCAGAGCCTCAATCCTATCCTGGATAAGTACTTCCTGGTGCCCAAGCCGTCCAAAGAAGAAAAGGGTAAATTTAATATCCATAAGACGGTTAAGCCTTTGGCAATATGCGAGTATATAATACAGTTGGCAACTTTTTGCCCATCAGCCGTGGTGTTAGATCCTTTTGTGGGGAGCGGCACGACTGCGGTAGCGGCCCGGCGGCTGGGAAGGCATTTTATTGGAATTGATGCTGCCGCGGAATATGTGGAAATAGCGCAGAAAAGATTAAACAATATTGAGGTTGAACCTTCGCAAGGGAAAGCGACAATTATTAAGAATGAAAGTCAGCGCCAACTTTTTGATATCAATGGCAGACAATAAATAATTTGATTATATCAACCCGAGGTTGTTCTTAAATTTTTGGAGGATAATGGAATGAGTTTTTATTCACCGCACACGGATGCGGAGATCCAGCAGATGCTGGAGGAGATCGGGGTGAAGAGCATAGAGGATTTGTTCGTTCAAATCCCGGAAAGCCTCCGGCTGAAAAGGGATTTGAAACTTCCGGCCGGGATCCCCGAGCCCAAGGTGGAACAGGGGCTGAAAAACCTGGCGCGAAAAAATCAGACCTGCTCCGACCTGACCTGTTTCACCGGAGGCGGGGTGTATCATCATTATGTTCCCAAAGCGGTTGACTACCTGCTTTCTCGGAGCGAGTTTTCCACCGCCTATACCCCGTATCAGCCCGAGGCCAGCCAGGGAACGCTCCAGGCCATTTTTGAATTCCAGACCATGATCTCGGAGCTGACCGGGATGGAAGTGGCGAATGCCTCTATGTATGACGGGGGCGAGTCCACCGCGGAGGCGGTCTTGATGTCGCTCCGGGCGGGCAAGGATCCGCAGGGGTCAATCCTGATCTCGGCCGGATTGCATCCGCATTACCGGATGGTGATTGAGACTTACACCCGACACCTGGAGTTTGCGAGAAAAATTGTGCCGCTCGCCGGCAACGGCCAGATGGATCTGGACGCGCTCCGGAAAATAGATGACGGCTGCTGCCTGGTGGTTCAGCATCCGAATTATTTCGGATGCCTGGAGGATATGGACGAGCTCGGGAAGCTGGTGAAGGAAAAAGGATTGATCCTGGTGGTCGCGATTTGCGAGGCGCTCTCGCTGGCAATCCTGGAGCCGCCGGGAAGCTTCGGCGCGGGAATCGTGGCCGGGGAGGGACAGAGCTTCGGGATTCATCCCGGGTTCGGCGGGCCTCTCCTGGGATTTTTCGCCTCCAGAATGGATTGGGTGAGACGGATGCCGGGAAGGCTGGTGGGAGAGACCAAGGACGCTGAGGGCCGGAGGGGGTTCGTGCTCACCCTCGCCACCCGGGAGCAGCACATCCGGCGGGCCAAGGCCACTTCCAATATCTGCACCAACCACAGCCTGATGGCGCTGACCGCGGCCATTTATCTATCCCTGCTGGGAAAGCAGGGGCTGGTCCGGCTCGCGAAAACCAACCTGGAACGCGCGAACCATCTGCGCGAAAGAATTTCTCAAAGCAAAAACCTCAAGCTCAAATTCAGCGCGCCCATTTTCAACGAGATGACCGTCCAACTCGGGACCGACGCCGAGGATGCGGTCAGGGAACTGGCAAAAGAAAAGATTCTCGCCGGAGTCCCCTTGAAGCGTCATTTCCCGGAAATGGCCGACTCGCTGCTGGTCGCGGCCACCGAGATGAACGAAAAAGAGCAGATTGATCTGTTGATCAATAAGCTGGACCAGCTTGCGGGGAGGGGAAGATGACCGAAGAAAAAAAATGGCGCAAGCGCTCCGGGCTGGTCTGGGAAGAACCCCTGATCTTTGAAAAAAACATTCCGGGCCAGGGCGGTTTCCAAATCGCGGACGATCCCAATCTGGACCCCAAAAGCGTGATCCCGGAAAAACTGGTCCGAAAAAATCCGGCCGAGCTTCCCGAAGTGGGCGAAGCCGAGGTGGTGAGACATTTCTCGCGGCTCTCCACCTGGAACTACAGCGTTGACCACGGTTTTTATCCGCTCGGCAGTTGCACGATGAAATACAACCCCAAGCTCAACGAATTCACCTCCG
>CAIYYW010000070.1 GCA_903930515.1 uncultured delta proteobacterium
CAATCATTGGTCTTTTCTGCGCCATTTTCCTGATCCAGGCAGGTTGCCAGGCAGGAAGCGCGGAAGAGGGCAACCAGGCTTCTGGAATCTTGGAATTTGGAAGCGCGGAAAGTTATGCCAAAGGTGTCAACACCAAAATCACGGCAGGACCTCCCCTGTGCGCAGATACAACTACGGCTAATTTTAAATTTAAATGCACTGCGGGCCCTTGCGCCTTTAAATGCAACCTGGATGATGCGGGTTGGAAAAAATGCAAGGCATCCGCGACTCTTACGGGACTGGCTGATGGCAGTCATACCCTTCAGGTCAAAGCCTTCAGCAAAACCACGGGCAAAGCCGACAAAACGCCGGCAACACTAACCTGGAGCGTAGCAGAGACTTGTGGATCTGCAATCTCGGCTGGTTGGGATCATACCTGTGCCCTTACCGTAAGCGGCGGGATAAAGTGCTGGGGCTATAATTATTATGGTGAACTCGGGAATGGGAAAGATACCAATAGCAATGTTCCGGTTAATGTTTCCAGCATATCTTCAGGGGTTATCGCAATCTCGGCTGGTGAATATCATACCTGTGCCCTTGCCTCCGGAGGTGGAGTAAAGTGCTGGGGGAAGAATAATTATGGCGCACTTGGGAATGGGACAACTGTTGATAGCAATGTTCCGGTGGCTATTTCCGGATTTACTTCAGGGGTAAGCGCAATATCTTCTGGTGGCTATCATACCTGTGCCCTTACCGTTAGCGGCGGAGTAAATTGCTGGGGGAGAAATAATTATGGTCAACTTGGGAATGGGGCAACTGCTGATAGCAATGTTGCGGTGACTGTTTCCGGGCTTTCCTCAGGAGTAAGCGCAATCTCGGTTGGTAATCTTTATACATGTGCCCTAACCGTAAGCGGCGGAGTAAAGTGCTGGGGATATAATGTGGAGGGTGAGCTTGGGAATGGGACAACGGTTGATAGCAATATTCCGGTTAATGTTTCCGGCCTGGCTTCCGGTATAAGCTCCATCTCGGCTGGGTATAATCATGCCTGTGCCCTTACCGCAAGCGACGGAGCAAAGTGCTGGGGAAGAAATGATTATGGCGCGCTTGGGAATGGGATAAATACCGATAGCAACATTCCGGTGGATGTTTCCGGTCTGGCTTCCGGGGTAAGCGCAATCTCGGCTGGTAGTAATCATACTTGTGCCCTTGCGTCCGGAAGCGGAGGAAAGTGCTGGGGTTCGAATAATTATGGTCAACTCGGGAATGGGACAAATGCCGATAGCTCTGTTCCGGTGGATGTTTCCGGTCTGGCTTCCGGGGTAATCGCAATATCGGCTGGCAGTGGTGCGCATACCTGTGCCCTAGCCTCCAGCGGCGGAGTAAAGTGCTGGGGGTATAATTATGATGGTCAGCTTGGGAATTGGAGTAATACCAATAGCAATATTCCGGTGGATGTTTACGGGCTAGCTTACGGGGTAATTGCAATCTCGGCTGGTGGTTATCATACCTGTGCCCTTGCCTCCAGCGGCGGAGTAAAGAGCTGGGGGTGGAATTATTATGGTGAACTTGGGAATGGGACAAATACCGATAGCAATGTCGCGGTAGATGTGATCGGATATTGGCCGTAAATTCAATAAGGTGAACATCGGGTCGGCCAACCTGGTCAAGCGCCTGCCCGAGCGGGGTTTGGGGCTTAGTCGGGGCGAGGTTTGCCGCGCCCGAGATAGGGCAGGGCAAGTCCGCGCGAGGAGGGACCCCAGCTTGCGCCACCCTGTGCCGCGTTGCTTCCCTTTTTTTGCTGTTCATTCCAGAGACCAACACTATTTCGTGTCCCAAGAAATCGGTGGAAACTCATTAGGGGAGCAATGGGAGCCTTTTATATAAAGAAGCCTGAATTGGGGCAGGTCACCAAATGGATGGATTGGGCAGATGGTCTTAGAAAAAAAGAAGAATTTTACGGCCGGGCGGAAAATGTCTTTTCCGGTTTTTCTTTAGTCAGCTTTTCAGGTTATGATAATCAGCAGATGATTTGGTTGTGAGGAGAAGGTGTAATTATGAGTGATTTTGAAAAAAAACAGCACTCCGGCATCCTGCAAAGGATCGCCCGCCGGGTGATGCTTGAGCGAGGACTGCTTGCCGATTTCTCGCCCCAGGCGCTCGCCGAGCTTGACCGGATCCACGGGCCGGCCACCGAAACTGACGCGCCCACGCGCGACCTGCGCAAGCTCAACTGGTGCTCAATTGATAACGACGACTCGCGCGACCTGGACCAGCTTACCCTCGCGGAAGCCCTGCCCGGCGGCGCCGCTAAAATCATGGTCGCGATCGCCGATGTGGACGCTCTGGTCAGGAAGTCGTCAGCGCTTGACGAGCATGCACGGCACAACACAACCTCGGTTTATACCGCGGCATTGATTTTCCCGATGTTGCCCGAGCGACTCTCCACCGATCTCACCTCGCTCAACAATGAATGCGACCGCCTGGGCATGGTTGCTGAAATGGTAATCGCCGCGGATGGAACGCTCCAGGGTTCGGAGCTTTATGGCGCAACCGTCCGTAACCATGCCAAGCTCGCCTATAACAGCGTTGCCGCCTGGCTGGATGGGAGCGGGCTTATGCCGCAGGCGATCGGCAGGGTGGGAGGCCTTGATGAAAACCTCCGCCTCCAGGAACGCGTGGCGCAAAAATTGAAGGAGCAGAGGCGCATGCGCGGCGCGCTCGACCTGGAGACCGTGGAGTCCCGCCCGGTCTTTGAAGGGGACGAGCTTAGGGACTTGGAAGCTGATCAAAGGAACCGGGCCAAGGATATTATTGAGGAATTCATGATCGCGGCCAACGGAGTTGCCGCGCGATATCTCTCGGCCCAAAAACTCCCTTCCCTGCGCCGGGTGGTGCGCACGCCCAAGCGCTGGGACCGGATCGTCGAGCTTGCCGCCGAGCATCGCTTCCCGCTCCCTACCCAGCCCGACTCCAAGGCCCTGGAGCAGTTCCTGGGCTCGGAGAAAGCCGAGGACCCGCTCCGCTTTCCCGATACCTCGCTCAGCGTGATCAAGTTGCTGGGCCCCGGAGAATATGTGGTTGAAATTCCCGGACAAAACTCGGCCGGACACTTCGGGCTCGCGGTCCGGGATTACACGCACTCCACCGCCCCCAACCGCCGATACCCCGACCTGATCACCCAGCGCCTGCTCAAAGCCGCGCTGGCCAAAAAGGGGTTGCCCTATGCGACCGACGAACTGGATGCGCTCGCCAAGCGCTGCACCGAAGAGGAGGATGTCGCGAAGAAGGTGGAACGGCAGGTTGAAAAATCCGCGGCCGCCATCCTGCTTGAGTCCAGGATCGGCGAGAAGTTCGACGCCATCGTCACCGGCGCGGCGCAGAAAGGCACC
>CAIYYW010000071.1 GCA_903930515.1 uncultured delta proteobacterium
GGGCTTTGTCAATCGAACGGATCGAAAACATTTTTTTGCTTCACCATCGGGTCATGGGTAAAATCAATCAGAATCGCGCGCAAATAGACTCGCATCCCGCCTCACATTAGCAGGCTGTTGAAGAATCAGCTAAATCAGGTTTTGGGATGGAGGAGGTAAAACTGACTTTGGCGCAGTTTGAGAGGGATCAAACGATCAAAAAGGCGCTCGCAAGGGATCTGGCAGAGCACAAAGCAGCGTCAAGCCGCCGCACTCCGAACCAATCCGCCCCGCGCCGATTTTGACTTAGCCGCCGGCTGGTGTTAGGTTTAAGCGGCAAAAGCGCAGACAAGAGTGGCTGCGCCACGAAGGGGGAAAGGAATTTGGAGGAAAAGTATCAGCCGGGAGTTATAGAGCCGAAATGGCAGGGGATTTGGGAGGCCGGGAAATCCTTTGAAAAGGAGGCTGCTCCCGGGCGGCAAAAGTATTACCTGTTGGAGATGTTTCCCTATCCGTCCGGACGGCTGCATATGGGGCATGTCCGCAACTATTCCATCGGCGATTTGGTCAGCCGCTATAAGGAGATGTCCGGATTCAATGTGCTCCACCCGATGGGATGGGACGCGTTCGGACTTCCGGCCGAAAACGCCGCGATAGAAAACCGGACCCATCCCGCGAAATGGACTTATCAGAACATAGAGAATATGAAGCGCCAGCTCAAGCGGCTGGGGTATTCCTATGACTGGCGCCGCGAGTTCGCGACCTGCGATCCCAAGTATTACAAATGGGAGCAGATGATCTTTGTCAAGATGCTTGAGAAGGGGCTGGCGTATAAGTCGCGCTCTTGGGTGAACTGGTGCCCGAGATGCAACACGGTCTTGGCGAACGAGCAGGTGGAGGGCGGATATTGCTGGCGTCATCCGGATACGCTGGTTGAGCAGAAGCTTTTGTCGCAATGGTTTTTCAAGATCACGGCCTACGCGGAAGAGCTTTTGGATTACACCAATAAACTGCCGGGCTGGCCGGAAAAAGTTCTGGTGATGCAGCGGAACTGGATCGGCAAGTCCACCGGCGCTTTGATCCATTTTCCGCTGGAAAAAGAATATATTGATGGCGGGACCGGGGAAAAGATTGACCGGATCATTGTCTATACCACCCGGCAGGACACGGTTTACGGGGCGACCTTTATGAGCATCGCCGCGGAGCATCCGCTCTGCGAGATTCTTTCCAAAGGCGCCGGGCAGGAGGGGAAAGTCGCCGACTTTTGCCGTCGGGTCCGGACCGAGGACAAGATCAAACGGGCATCTGATGATTATCTGAAGGAAGGCGTGTTCACCGGGGCGTATTGCCGGAACCCGATGACCGGGAAGCAGATCCCGATATATGTGGCGAATTTCGTGCTGATGGATTACGGCAAGGGTTGCGTGATGGCGGTTCCGGCGCACGACCAGAGGGATTTTGATTTTGCCCGGGTTTACGGATTGGAGATATTGCCGGTGGTCCAGCCGGAGGGAGAGCCGAAACTGGACGGCAAGACTATGACCGAGGCGTATGTTGAGGAAGGAACTATGATCAACTCGGCTGAATACGAGGGGATGAAGAGCGGGCAATTCCGGAGCGAAATCGCCGTCCGTCTGGCCCAGGATGGCAAGGGCGGTCCGACCGTGAACTACCGGATCCGCGACTGGCTGATCAGCCGGCAGAGATATTGGGGAGCGCCGATCCCGGTGATCTATTGCGAGAAGTGCGGGATGGTCCCGGTCCCGGAAAAAGATTTGCCGGTGGAGTTGCCGCTCAATGTGGCGTTTGATCCAAGCATTACCGGGAACCCCTTGGCGGGCGCGGAGGATTGGGTCAATACCAAATGCCCGAAATGCCGGGGAGAGGCGAAACGCGAGACCGACACCATGGACACTTTCGTGGAATCGTCCTGGTATTTCGACCGGTTCACCGGCGTGAATTATGACCGGGCGATGTTTGATCAAAAGGCGGTTGACTACTGGATGCCGGTGGACCAATACATCGGCGGGATCGAGCACGCGGTTTTGCATCTGCTCTACGCGCGTTTTTTCACCAAGGTCCTGCGCGACTTGGGTTTGCTCAAGGTGGACGAGCCGTTCACCAACCTGCTTACCCAGGGGATGGTGATCAAGGAATCTTTGGCCTGTCCGGGACACGGGAAACTCAATCCCGACCAGATCGCCAAGGACAACAAATGCGGGATCTGCGGGGCGACTGCGGGGGAGCGGGTGGTCCAGGAGGGCAAGCCCGCGGTCCGGGTCTGCATGGGGCACGGCTATTTTTACACCGAGGAAGTGAAGGAAATGAAATGTCCGGTGTGCGGCCTGAAAATTGAGGCCGGCCGGAAGGAAAAGATGAGCAAGAGCAAGAAGAACATCATTGACCCGGAGGAGTTGATCCGGAAATTCGGCGCGGACACGGTGCGTCTGTTCTGCTTGTTCGCGGCGCCCCCGGACAAGGAAATTGACTGGACCGACGAGGGAGTGATGGGCGCGTATAGGTTTTTGAACCGGATCTGGGCCTTGGTTTACAAGCACCGGGAAAAAATTATGGAAGCGGGCAAGGATGATACTTTTGATTTCCTCTCCGGGCCGGAAGATGAAGCGAAACTATGGCGCAAAATCAACCTCTCAATCCGGGACGCGACCGAGCGGATGGACAAGTGGATTTTCAACACCGCGATCAGCTCAATGATGGAGCTTTATAATGAGCTGTCCTCGTTTGACCCTTCGCAGGGCGACCGGAAGACCAGGACCGCGCTGATGAGGAAGGGGATTGAAACCTTGCTCACGATCCTGAACCCGTTCACTCCGCATCTTTGCGAGGAACTCTGGAGGGAGATGGGGAACCGCGACCTGTTGGTCGGCCGAACCTGGCCGAAGCCGGACCCGCGCGCGCTCCTGGTTTCCAAATTCCAATTGGTGATCCAGATCAACGGCAAGCTCCGCGCGCGGATAGAGTCGGACTGCGGCCTAAGCGAGGAGGACGCGGTCAAGCTGGCTCTGTCTCACCCGAATGTCAAGGAGCATCTGCAGGGCAAGCAGGTCCGGAAGAAGGTTTATGTCCCGGACAAATTGCTCAACCTGGTCGTGGGATAAAATGCGCGTAATCCAGTACGAGAAAATTCAGCCGGGGAAATTTTCCAGAACCGCTTTCACCATCGGCGCCTTTGACGGGGTCCATCTCGGGCACCGTGAAGTTTTCCGCACCCTGGTCTCCGAGGCGAAGAAGCGCTCGCTTAAGCCCATGGCGATCACCTTCCAGCCGCTGCCGCGCGAATACTTCGGCAAGAAAAAGGGCGCGATCGCGATCCTTTCTTTTGAGGAGCGCAAGCGACGGATGGAATCGTGCGGTCTATCCGCGGTCCTGGTCATCCATTTCAGCAAGGCGCTCGCCGAACAAGCCGCAGCCTCGTTTATGGATGATTTGCGGAAAAGGCTTGACCCCAAGCTCTTGGTGATCGGTCACGACTTCCGGATCGGGAGGGGCAAGGAGGCGGGCGAGGACTGGATCAGGAATTATTGCGAAAAGAACGGGATTGCGCTCAAGGTGGTGAGGGCGGTGAAGGCGGGCATGGAAATCGTGAGCTCAAGCCGGATCCGGGCCTTGCTCAAGGAAGGGAAACTTCCGGAAGCGACCAAGCTTTTGGGAGAGCCGTATCAGTTGGAGGGCACGGTGGTTTCCGGACATCACCGCGGCAAGAGTATGGGCTTTGCCACGGCCAACCTGGTCTGGAAAAAAGAATTGCTGATCCCGACCGGGATTTACGCGGCTTGGGCTGGTTTTGATCGCTCGCGTTGTCCCGCGGCCGTGAACATCGGGTTCAGCCCGACCTTCGGAGAGAGGCAACTCGGGATTGAGGCGCACCTGCTGGGCTTTTCCAAGGAACTTTACGGCCGAAACCTGCGATTGACTTTGGTCAAAAGACTGCGGGACGAAATCAAGTTCCCCTCGGTGGCCGCCCTGGTGGAACAGATCCGGAAGGATATTGAACAAGCCAAATCCGTCCTGGGGCTTAAATGAAAAACTGGAGGCTCTGGGCAGGCCTGATCATCAGCGCCCTATTCCTCTGGTTCGCCTTCCACCAGATCAAGGACTGGAACGCCTTTTTTGATTCCTTCCGCCGGATTAAATACTGGGTATTGATCCCGACTTTGCTCGGCTACATAGTGGTGATGATTTGCCGGGCCTGGCGCTGGCATTACATCATCCGCTCGCAATTGAAAGTCCGGTTTAGCTCCACCTTCATGGGCCTGATCATTTGTTATATGGCCAACAATATCCTCCCGTTCCGGGCCGGAGAATTCATTCGCTCCCTGGCCGTTGCGAGGAGGGAAAAAATGAGCTTCAGCCCCCTGATGGCCACCGTGGTGGTGGAGCGGATTTTCGACACATTAGCCATCCTGATCTTCCTGGCCGTGGTGATGATCCGGCTTAAAGTCCCGGAGCAGCACCAGGAGCTGAACCAGGCCATCCACAAGGGCGGAATGGGGGCGCTGGCTTTGGCCCTGGGCCTGCTGGTTTCTTTATACGCTTTTTATTTTTTCCGGAAACCCGCGCTCAAACTGGCCGGGGCGGCCCTGAAGCCGTTCGGGAAGAGGGTTCATGGGACCGGCTTGAAGGAGCTGGAAAAATTCGGACAGGGATTGGGGATCCTGGGCCGGCCCGCGCGACTGGTGATCACCATGCTATTATCCTTCCTGGTCTGGCTGGTAAACCTTACCCCGATTTGGGCGGTCGGGATCGGCTTCGGGCTTAAACTGAGTTTGATCCAGACTATGTTCCTGCTCGTGCTCGGAGCGTTCGCCGCGGCGATCCCCGCGGCGCCCGGCTTCTGGGGAACCTTCCATCTGATCACCCAAAAAGGGATGGCCTTCCTGGGATTGCTGGACCCGGCCCAGGCGCTTTCCTTCGCAATTGTGCTCCATAGTTTTTACTTTTTCCCCACCACCATCGCCGGTTTGATCCTGTGCTGGCGCGAAGGCTATTCCCTTTCCGAACTTGAGCATAAAGCGGAATCGGCCGGGGAAAAGGATCCGGAGTAGAAAAAACCGGAGGGACTTTGAATTGAGGCTAAGATCAAATATAATCTTTAAAAATAACTGGAGTATGAAAATGCGCAAATATTTGATTGGCGTGACCATTTTGGGATTGACCCTGAGTTCCGGGTTCGGATGCCGGGGGGGCAAGGGGAAAAGCGAGGTCAAGACCGAGGCGATTTTCGTGGAAGCCGCGGTCCCGGTTCCCAGGACGATGGCGGAGACGGTGGAAGTAAGCGGGAATTTGGAGGCGGTGGAGAAGGCGGATATTTACGCCAA
>CAIYYW010000072.1 GCA_903930515.1 uncultured delta proteobacterium
CTTTTACTTATTATTATTTTATCTTCAATGATGTTAATGGGGACGGACTGTTCACCGACCTGGACGGCAACCCCCTCTACCAATGCGAGATAATTGTGGGGGCTTGCACCATCGCGGGCGAGGATCCGATCGTGGGCCAGATTTACACGCTGGACCCCAGGAACTTTTTTGATCAGATCTTCGGCACCACCCTGAACTCAACAACGCCGCTCTCGGTCGTGTTCGGCATGCTCGGAGACGCCAACCACGGTGGAGATGTTATTGTCCAGAGCAATATGTTATTTGACATAGCACAGAATACCTCTTACGCGGGAAGAGCCCGGCTGACTCAGTCCACCGGAAGCAGCGCCATCGTGCCGCCCACGCTCACGCCTCATCCCTGAGCTTACGGTTGCGGTTGGATGATCTTCCGGCCCGCTTGCTCCGCGGCGTGGAGCATCCGCGCCCAGAGCCGGTCGCGGCCTTCGCCGCTTCGCGCGGAAAACAACTCGACTTCCATCCCCAGGGTCCGCGCCCGGCTTCTTATCTTTTCCAGGTTCCCCCGCCGTTCGCCCGCTTTCAATTTGTCCGACTTGGTCGCGACCATCAGCGCCTGGATCCCCCGCTCCTTGAGCCACCACAACAAATCCAGATCGTCATCCTCCAGCCCCCGGCGCAAATCAACGATCACGATCACCAGTTTCAGTTGATCCCGTTTCTCCAGGTATTCCTCCACCATCCCCTTCCAGCTTTGGCGCATCTCTTGGGAAACCTTGGCGTAGCCGTATCCGGGAAGGTCGGCGAGAGAAATCCCTCCGTTCACCAGGTAAAAATTAATCAGTTGGGTCCGGCCCGGAGTAACGCTGATGCGCGCCAGATTATGTCTTTGCATCAGGCAATTGATCATTGAACTCTTCCCCACATTGCTCCTGCCGCTGAACGCGATCTCGGGGAAAATCCCGCCGGGATACCCGTCAAAATCGCGGGCGCTGGTGAGGAAGACCGCTTCCTTGATTTTCATCGTCCGGATTCCCTCCTTAAGCCCGGGATCAATAATAATGCCAGGCTCAGCAAAGTCCCTATTGCGGCCCAAAGCCCGACCTGGAAGGAGACCGGCTCATACCTGAACCTGACCCGGTGTTCCCCGGCCGGAATAAAAATCGCCCGCAGTGCCAGGTCCGCCCGGTAAATCCTGGTTGGTCTCCCGTCAACTTGCGCGGTCCAGCCTGGGAAATACTGGTCCGATCCCGCCAGGAAACAGGCCTGGGGGGTTCGTAATTCCAACTCCGTTAATACCGGATCATTCCGGACCGATTTCACCCAGCTTGATCCGCCCAGGTTTTTCCGCTCGTAGTCAAATTTGATCGCCTCCCCCAAAATCGCCTGGCTCCGGAAATATCCCGGCTGAACCGAATTCAAATGCCGGAATAATTTCAGTTCCTCTTCCAAGTTCCGGACCGGCGCGATCCCGGCGTCCCGGACCAGGAAATACCTGGGAAAACCTTTCGCGAAATGATTGAGACTCAATTCCCCTTTTTCCGTCAGGTTCTGCGCCCCGGCCGGCTCGTATCTCGGCGAATAGAACCTGAGACCGGCCCATGCCAGAAGGTCTCCCGAATTCCTCCCTTTGGGACCGCCTAAGCTCGCCAACGAAAGAGGCTGCCGCTCCCCGGCAAACCCCGGCTTGATCCGAACCGGCTTCCAGCCCCGGTCCGCCAGACGCGATCCTGGATTCAAATACCGCGAATAGATCAGCCGCGATCCCTCCGGCCCGGAAATAAATATCTGAAACTGCGCCCCGTCTCCTTCCCATCTTCCCTCCCGGTCCAAAATCCCCGCGTCAAATAATATTTCCGCCGGACCCGGCTTGATGGAAAGTTCCGCCTGAATTTTGCCGTTGGAATAAGTCATCAGGGATTTTTTATCCTCTCCCGCGATCCCCACCGCTTGCTCCCTTGCCCAGCCCGCGAAATCCCCGGTCTCAATTCCCTCCTTGAGGATCGCCTCCGCAATCGGCCGGGTGTTGAGGGGGTAATTCGCGGAATAGAGCATCAGGTTCAGGACCGGGGCGAGGGCGGAATTTAAATGCTCGCGGTCAAGCTGGAACAGTTTATGCTCATTATAGTGTTTGCTGATCTCGGCCTCATTCTTGAGATCATTGATGCTCGCCATCAAATACACATAAGTTTTCGGATAGAGCGGATCATAACTGCGCAGGTCGTCAACCTCGAGCGGCAATAACAGGTTCGGGAACAAAATGTCTCCCTCCGCGGAATAGCGGTACGGTTCGGGAAATAAATTTTGCGCCTGCCGGGCCTGGTCGGTCTGTTCAAATAAATATTCCGAAAGCTCCATCCCCCTGTTCATCCGATAGTCAAAATAGCCGGAACCGCATAAAGCCAGAATTACCAAAACCATTCCAAAATTCCGGAGCGATCCGAACCTCCCCAAAACCAAAACCGAAAGCAAAACCAGCGCCGCCAAAAACAGCCGGGCCATTTCCAGCTTGGCGCCGTAGCCGTAGAACGGCTGGAACCCGTTCCCGAGCGCGATCGCCAGGTTGACCCCGGCCCAAATCCAGGCGATGGCGATCGCTGAAAAATCCAGGCCCTTTCTCCCTTCCCGGAAAAATGCCGCCATCCCGAACCCGGACAGGACCGATACGCACAAGCTCAATACCGGGATCGCGTACTTGAAGTTATAGGTCAGGCTGATCGGATATATCTTCCCCAGCCAACTGAAAGGCGGGATCCCGTAAATCAGCCCGAGCAGGACCGCGGACGCGCACACCCAGAAACCGATCCGGCTTAGGCTGGAGCCGATCCCCATAAGCGCGCGCAGGCAAAATATTATCGTGATCACCCCCAGGCCCGGCATCAGGAACGGGATCAGCGTGCCCTCTGAATTCTTGCCGAAAAACCAAGGCAATAACATTGAAACCGCATACGCCAAATCCAGATGCCTGATCCCGGAATCCCCCTGGTGATAGGTCCAGGCCTGGCCCAGGTATTCATAAAAGGGAAGCCACTGGACGCTCGCGAGTAAAAAGCCGAAGGCCAGCGTCGAGCCTAGCAGCGCGAGCTTCCTGCCGTAACCAAGCGCGCCTTGCTTGCTGAACATAAAATAAAAACCGCTGAACCCGATCGCGTAAAGACTTGCTTCCGGAAATCCGCCGATGATCAAAAGATAGATCCCGAGTCCGGATAAAATCCAGAAGATCAATTTCCTTTGCCCGGCCAGCTTGAAATATAAAAGCAACTGCAGCGGGATCAGACATTCCACATTCAGATGCGACATATAAACATACCTGAGAAAATATCCGCACAGAGCATAGCTCAACCCCGCAAAAAGTCCCGTGATAAAATCCAGCTTCAGCGCCGACCTGGCGAACAGGTAAAGAAAAAAGCCCGCCGCCCAGAGCCGGATAATCAACACCCAGTCAATCACCTTCCAGAACCCGAATAAATATTTCAGCCAGTTAAGCGGATAAAAAACCGCGCTCTGCATATTCGCCAGGTGCGGAACCCCTAAACCGTTGTGAGAATTCCAGAGCGGGAAAAAGCCCCCCCGCAATTGCTCGGCGGAAAACTGGTCCCACGGATAAAACCCGTAAACATTGGTGATGTCCTGGATCACCTCGGTGAAGATATAGCCCGACCCGAACAGCTTGTCCGAATATACCCCGATCAATACCAGCAACAGCGCCAGTCCCGCGCTGAAATGTTCAATCCTTTTTGACATATCTTTTCCTCAAAATCCAAAAAGCGCAAAACATTATAAGGCCTGATAGGCTCGCCCACAACCCGACCCGGAAATCGTAAGCTTCCGACATAAAAATCCTTTTCATATTTCCGGCCGAGCCGTTGACGGTTTCCGGACCGAGACCCGGGGACAGCGAGATGATTTCAAAATCCCCCGCTTTCTTGATTGAGGCCTGTTGATGGTTGCCGATCAGGGCCGACAATTCCTTTCCCACCAGCCATTTGACTCCGGCCTCGCTGGCCAACCTGCTCAATCGGTCCGCGGATAGAGAGGCCTCGGTCAGCCTGAAATAATATTGCGGGTAAAAATATGTCAGCAAATCTTTATCCTCAATCTGGTTCAGTTCTTCCATCGTCCGAACATAATCCTTCGGGAATAGCGCGTCCGAGCTGGCGATGTCATTCAGCCCATAGATCAGGGCAAGATTGGGAGGCAATGCCGGATCATCTCCGATGACGGCGATTCGATAGTATTTGCTTTCCGGGTCTCGCTGGATTTCCTTGATCCATTCCTGATGATCCAGGTCTTTCAGACCGAGCTTAAGATATGGCTTGATCTTGAAGCTTTGAAAATAGAGGCTCAGGAGCAGGGCCGAAAATATCAGGAACGAGATGGTTTTATTTCTTTTGTGGAATCCGCTCAAGCCCAATCCGGTCAACAACGAAAGGCAGAAATAGATCTCCGAGAAATAGAACTTGAAATTGGACGCGCTGGAAAACCAGGGCAAAAAAGCCAGCCATCGGAAAGGCGCGAGGCCATAGGTGAGTCCGAGCAGGAAAACCAAAACGACGGTGAAGAAGCTGAAATCGGCGCGGGATTTTTTCAGGCGCAGTAAGCCGGCCAAGGCGAGGAGCATAACGATCACCCCCGCTCCGGGCATCAACCCGGGGCACGCGGTCCGGGCGTATCCCGCGTTGAAAACATTCGACGCGCCTCCTTTCAGCAACTCCACCAGGATTTTGCCCGGGCCTCGGTTAATTAAATTATAACCGGGCATGAACAGAGAGAGCACGGTGCTGATGTCAAGATGAAAAAATCCGAACCCGCTACCGTGCAAACTCCAACAGCGCGGAAAGTAGTTGAAGAACGGCAGAAGCACGATCAAGGCCAGGCCGAGGGAAAGCGCCCCGGCAAAACCCGCGAGCAAGACCCGGCCCAGCATTTCCTTGCCGGGAAGATTCCGCGCGGATAATCTGAAAATAAAATAGAGGCCGCCTAAGACAAAACTGTTGAAAATAGGCTCGGGATGGCCGCCGAGGATAATCAACCAGCCGATCAGCGCAAGGAGCAGGAAAGATTTCAGTCGCGGTCTTTCCGAGAGGTTGTGACACCCGATCAGAAATAGCGGCAGCAGGATTTGAGAATTAAGGTCCACCAGTTGCATAAACCATAATCCATAACCGCCCAGGGGCCAGACCAATGAGCCGGCCAGGCTCGGCAAAATTTCCAGCCGGAGCTTGCGCAAAAACAGGTAGAGAAAAAAAGCACCCAGCCAGAGCCTGGAAAAAAGCCAGAGCTGATATCCGAAATTCGGGCCCAGAATGTAAACGATGAAGTTAAGGGGATAGAAAACCGCGGTCTGCAGGTTGGCCAGATGCGGCTGTCCGAACCCGGTGGAAGGGTTCCAGAGCGGGAAGATCCCCTGCTTCAACTGTTCGCCGTTGAAAAACATCCAGGGCCGTTGCTGGAGCAATCCGGCCGGATCAATCAGGATGGCCTGATCCAGCGGCCCGAGCCGATGCCTCAGGGCGAGGAAAAATATTCCCGCCACAAAAAATTGAATCAGGGCGATGGCGATCAGTTCTTTTTTTCCGGAATGGCTCATTGATTTTTATTCAGCCGGATCCGTTGGCCTTTTTCAGTTCTTCCAATTCCTTGCGCAAGAACGACATCTCGGTGATCACGCTCTGGATCTGGTCGGATAGCAGGGTGAACTTGACCGAGAAGTGGATGCTGATCAGCACGATGAAGAGCAGCGCGAACAGGAACAAGGTGGTGGTGGGAGTGACCGCTCCGATCATTTTGGAGACCTCGAGCAGGAGCGGATATCCGATCACCAGAATCAGCATCCCGATCCCGGTCGCCAGCCACAACAGCGCGTATTCCTCCCGGAGCTTGCGCCGCTTGATCAGAACCGCGACCAGCACAATCAGGGCCGCGCAGGCCGCGATCGCGAATATTTTTTGTTTAATCAGCACTTTCCATCTCCCTCCTTTTCTGCTTCAAATCCAAACGCAAAGCGAAATGAACCATACTCACGCTCATCTTGGCCAAATAATAAGCGGGCTTTAGGACGCCGGAATGCATTGACCCGGGCCGCCGGGCCGGCCTCATCCTGACCGGCATTTCCTGGATCCGGTATCCCATCCGGCTCAGCATAATCACCACATCCGCGTCCGGGAAATCGAGCGGGAATAATTTGCTCGTGAAAACTTTGGCGATCTTCCGGGTCAGGCCGAGCATCCCGCTGGTGGGATCGGTGATCCTCTGGCCGATCAGGGCGCTGGTGGCGACGCTGAAAATTTTGCTCCCGATTTTTCGCGCCGCGGGAGCCGAGGAATCGTCGCTCATCAAAAACCTGGACCCGATCAGATAGTCGCTCTCATTTTTCCGGAGCGGGTTCATCAGCGGTTCCAGGAAAGCGGGATCGTGCTGTCCGTCCGCGTCAAAAGTCAGGAAAAAAGAAACCTTGGAATATCGCAGGCCGTAGCTGAACCCGGTCTTGAGCGCGGCGCCATAACCGAGGTTGGCGGAATGCCTCAGCGTTTCCGCGCCGGCCTCCCTGGCCCTCAAGCCGGTGTCATCCTGAGACCCGTCATCAATGACCAGGATCCGGGAGGCAAACTTTTTCAACTCGGCCAAAGTATCCCCGATCACCGCGGCCTCGTTGAACGCGGGGATGATCACCAGCGCGTCTTCAATCATTTCCCGACCAGCTCCTGATAAATTTCCTTGACCTGCTCCGCGACCCTTTGCCAGCTTAAATTCTTCCGGATCCAATCTTGAGCGCTCCTGATCTCATCTTTCATTTTCTCCCGGTCCAGCCTGAGCGCGATGTTCGCGATCTCCTCCGCGTCCGCATAAGGAACCACGAATCCGCCTTGGCTTTTTTTGATCCATTCCCCGGCCCCGCAATCGTCCGCCACGATCGCGGGAGTGCCGCACAAAATGGACTCGAACTGGACCAATCCGAAAATCTCGTATTCGCCCGCGTAAACCGTGACCAGGGCCTCGCGATAAGCCGCTTCTTTCCAGGGCGAGTTGAGCAGGCCGGTGAAGACCACGCGCCCGGTCACTCCGAGCCTTTTGGCCAGCGCTTTCAATTTCGGCATCATCCCCATATCATTCCCAGCGATCACGGCCTGAATTTTATGGTCCGTCAAAAATGTGAGCGCCTCAATCACATACTCAATCCCTTTGCGCGGAGTGAGCTTGCCCAGGTAAAGGATATAATCGCCCTTGATCCCGAACTGCTCCTTGAAATTCACGCCCGGGTCCGGGTTCTCTACCAAAACCCCGTTGGGAACCACCCGGATTTTTTCTCCGCTGATCCCCAGTTCCAGGAACTGCCTCTTCTCCGCCTCGCTCACCGCGATCAAGACCGAGGCCTGGGCGACTTCTCTCCTCCCGGACCAGAGATCGTAAACGGACTTAAGCCCCTGTCTCCTTTCAATATTGACCAGCGTGCCGTTGGGCTGGAGCAGGATCGGAACTTTTGCCTCGCCGGCCCAGCGGTTGATCCGGCGGTTGAGCAGATTGCGGTGGCCGTGAATATGGACCAGGTCAAAATTTTTGATTCCGGCTTTTTCCTTCGCGATCCCGCGCGGGAAAAAGAATTGCCGGTCATAGGCAAGCCGGTTGCTTAAATTTTTATAAGCGCGAACCGCGATGCCGTCAATGTTGAAATTTAAATCCGCGCTCCGGCTCTCCCGGTCAAAGGCGTCGGTGGTCACCGCTTCCACGGAAACGCCGAGCTTGACCAGGTTGGCGCAGAGGTGATAGCTCAAGCGGGGGATCCCGCCGTAAGCCCAAGCCGGATAAAAATAGGGCGCTGAATGCAAAACTCGCATCAGCCTTTAACCACCTCCGCGTAAAAATTCGCCACTTCCGGCCAACTATATTTTTTTACTTTTTCCCCATCTACCTTGAGTCCCTCTCGCAACACTTTTTTCACAGCCCTTGCGATCGCTTCCGGGCTGGATTCGCCGATCTCGAAAAAACCCGCCTGCTTCAGTTCCGAAGGGACCGAGCAATAAACCGTCCCGATCACGGGCTTGCCCGCGGCCAATCCTTCCAGAACCACCACCGGCATCCCCTCGCTCTCGCCGTAGCGGTCCGGGATAGATGGCACAACCACCGCGTCCGCCAGATGATAAAGCAAAACCGCGGTTTGATGCGGAACCGCGCCGAGGAATTTTACCTGATGGCTCAATCCCGAATTTCGCGCTTGCTGTTCCAGGCCGGGCAGGAGCAAGCCTTTGCCCGCGATCAGCAGCTTCAATTTCGGAAATTCCCGCAGGAGCAAACCGAGCGCTTCAATCAGGTTGCTTACCCCTTTCTTCTCCGTGAGCTTCCCGATGAACAAGAGCACCGGATGATCTTCCAGCGCGAGTTCTTTCCTCATTTTTCCCAGTTCGCCCTGATCGGGATGTTGAAATTTTTCCGGCTCAAACCCCATCGGCATTATAAACAGGTTCGCCCCGGCCCGGATCTTTTTGATACCGTCGGCCATTGTTTGGTTCACCGGGATCAATGCTTTGGACCATCCCGCGATCAGCCGGATCATAAATTTCCCGGCCGGCATCCGGGAGAGCTGGAAATAATCCGCGGCGTGGACCGTGGCAATATGAGGGATCCGGCGCGGCCGGCATAAAATCGAGAAGATCAGACCGCTCGGGATCAGCCAGTGGCTGTTGACCGCGTCAAATCCGCGCTTGCGTAAAATCCTAAGCCCGGCAAAAAATTCCGCGAGCAAAAACGAGATCAGGGCGGCCCAGGCGGATTTCCTCTGCCGGAGATGGTTCTGAAGGCCCTGGCCGTCGGCGAGGAATTCCCATTTTTCCGGCAGATACCGGAACCGGAAAATTTCCATCCCGTTCCAGACCTCGTGCCGGGCCGAACCGGGAAAGTGCGGAGCCAGAACCGTGACCTCAAAATATTTCTGGAGATGGTCGGCCAGATCAAACACGAACGGGGCCGGGCCGGGGTCGTTCTCCCAGCGCGGGAAAGTGGTGGATACGATCAACAGCCGGGGCCTGATTCCCATTCTTTTTCCTCTTTCCATTCTACCCCAACTCGCAGATCAGGCCAAAGATCTGGAAAAGGAATTTTCGCTTTTGGTCACGCAAAGAGGCGGGCTGTAATTTATTTTTGGGACTGATCTTGTTCTCCGGCTTCCAGCTTCCGCACCCGGTAAACCAGCTCTTCCAGCATCTTGCGGTTGCCGGCGATCAAGTCCGCGAGCAGGCCGATCAACATGGTCTGGAACCCGATGGTCAGGAGCGCCGCGGCCAGGATCAATATCTGGATATGACCCTTGCCCCCGACGGTGAAGAAATAATAAAGGAACCAGATTCCGATCCCGAAACCGCCGAGAAAAATCACGCTTCCGATGGCGAGAAAAATTCTCAGCGGCTCATACCGCGAAAAAGTTCTGAGCATAGCTTCCAAACTCCTTGTTAAATATTGACCCGAATTCCGATAGAGCCGGCTGGTCCGGCCCGGCTGGGGGTTTACCGGAACCGATACCCAGGCGGTTTTGATTTGATTCCGGCCCGCCTCAATCAGGGTTTCCATGGTGTAAGAAAATTTCCCCAACACATTGAGCTTGAGGCCGGCCTCCCGGGAAAAGGCGCGGAAACCGCTGGCCGCGTCCCTGACCTCCACCCCGGCCAGGATTCCCACGAAGGCGCTCCCGATTTTCTGGAGAAAAAGTTTGAAGGATGAATATCCGGGAATTTCCTTCAGCCTCCTCTCCCCGACCACCATCCCGGCCTGGGATTTTAGTATCGGCTCAATCAGGCGCGGGATCTCGGATCCCGGATATTGATGATCGCCGTCGGTGTTGACAATGATGTCCGCTCCCCTTTTCAGGCCGGCCTCCATCCCGATCCGGAAGGAATTGGCCAAACCGGTTTTCTTGCCGGTCTGAATAATTTGATCGGCGCCGGCTTTGCCGGCAAATTCCGCGGTCCGGTCCTCGCTGCCGTCGTCAATCACGATCACTTCCACCCGGTCAATCCCGGGAATCCGGCGCGGTATTTCCTGGATGGTCTGCGTGATGCTGTCCTGTTCGTTGTGGCAGGGGATCTGGACCACCAGTTTCATTCTTATTTGACCAGCCCCTTTGATTTGAGTTCGCCCAGGCACTTGTCCGCCAAATCCAAAACTCCCTCTTCTTCTTTGGCCCAGTCCAAAAATTCCGGCAGGCCCTCTTCAAATTTTATTTTCGCCTCGAAGCCGATAATCTCTTTCGCGCGCCGCGGATCCGAGTAGCAATGCCTGATGTCTCCGACCCGGAAATTGCCGGTGATCATCGGCGCTTCCTTCCCGCCCAATCCCCTGCTCACGGCATTGACCACCTCCAGCACGCTCAAGGCCCGGCCGGATCCGACATTGAGCACGAGCTGGTCTTTGCCCTGCCACTTGAGCGCGGCCAGGTTCGCCCGCGCGATATCCTTGACATTGACAAAGTCGCGGGTCTGTTTGCCGTCCTCGAAAATGATCGGAGGCTTTTGGTTGAGCACGCGGCTGGCCGTGATCGCGAGCAGGCCGGTGTAGGGATTGCTCAGGGCCTGGCGCGGCCCGTAAACATTGAAATACCGGAAGGCCACGGTCGGGATTTTATAAGCGGCGCCGACGACCAGGAACAACTCCTCGGTGGTTTTTTTGGTGATCGCGTAAATGGATTCGCAGATGGTTCGCTTGTCCTCGTCCGTGGGCGCCGGGTTCAGGACCGACCCGCAATTACCGCATTCCATTTCCCACCGCCTGGCGTTGAGCTGGGCCTCGCTCCGGGTCTTGGGCGCGACCGGCCCGCATTTCGGGCAGAGATACCGCCCTTCTCCGTAAATGGACATTGAACTCGCGGTCACCAGTTTCCGGATCCGGTCCCGATGTTCAACCACCGACTGGAGCAACACCGCGGAAGCGCCGTCATTGTTCAGCACATAGCGGTCAACCTGGTACATTGACTGGCCCACCCCGACCAGGGCGGCCTCGTGAACCACCGCGTCCACCCGGCTCATTACGCTGTCCACCAGCTTCTTGTCCCGGACATCTCCGTAAATAAATTCCGCCTTGCGGTTGAAATATTCCGGCGCGGTTTTCCCGCCCCCATGAACCTGGGGATCCAGGTTGTCAATCACCACCACCTGGCAGCCGCTCTCCACCAGCAGGTCCACGATATGCGACCCGATGAATCCGGCGCCCCCGGTGACCAACACTTTCTCCATCATATCCTCCTAATCCTGACAAAATTTCTCTTTCAGCTTTGACAAAATCGCCATCCCGATGCTTTGCCAGGCGCATTTTTCCTGAAACAGCCGACGCCCGTTTTCAGCGATGCCCTTCCGGAGCGCGGGATTATTTTTCAGCAATAATATTTTTTCCGCCAAGGCCCTGCCGTCTCCCATCGGGCTGAGCAGGCAATGTCTGCCGTTTTCAAGCAGCTCCCTCGCGGCCGGGCTGTCTCCGGTGATCAGGGGCCGGGCCAGGGCCAGCGCCTCGTAAGCCTTGTACGGGATCACCCGGCCGGCTTTTTCCGTGACGCCGAAAATCCCCAGCAGCAGATCCGCGGCCGCGGCCTTTTGCACCAGGTCCTGATGCCTGAGCCATTCAATGAACCGGACATTGGCAAGCCCGAGCTGTTCCGCCCGCGCCTTGATCTCGGGATAGAGCTGGCCCTTGCCGATCAGGGTGAAGCGGACGCCGGAATCATCCCGCAGGATTTCCGCGGCCTGAAGGATCACTTCCAGGCCGTGGAGCGGGATGTAGGAGCTGTAATTAACCACTTCCAGAATCCCGTCATCTTCCGGGGCGGGGCGCGGATAAAAATTATCCTGGTCCACCCCGAGCGGCACCGACAGGAACCGCTCCGGAGCGAGTCCGAACTCCCGGCAAAAATATTTGATATGCTCATCGGTGTCCAGCAAACACAGGTCCGAGCATTTCACGCTCCAGCGGTCAATCAGCCTTAAGATAAACGCCATCAAAGAGCCATCGGCATAAAGCCCGCGATCCTTGACCATTGTATCATAAAGCGAATAAAAGGCATCAAAAACGATCGGGCGGCGATGAAATATTTTGAGGATCCGCGCGAGGAACACATCCAATTGCCCGATGTATCCGACGATCATAAAATCAAACGGTTGGGCCTTGCGGTATTGTTTGAGCAGATGTAAATATGCCCGGAGCAGCGCGAGCAGGTTCGCGGACACCCCCCGCTTGACCGCTCCCATCTTGTCCTGGAACCCGGGCCAGAGTTCGGCGTGACACTCTTCCACCTCGGCGCCGACTTCTCTGAGGCCGTTGATCAGGGCGAGGTTCCGGGCGTACTCCTCGCCCGCGGAGTAGGTTCCGAAGTAAAGTATTTTTATCCGTTTTTCTGAAGCCATCTGCTCAACCGGAAACCGCTTTTGATTAGATCAATTATTCCCCGGGGCCGGAGCGCGGAGCGGATCAGATACCCGGGCCGGAAATAAAATTCCCGATATGCCTCTTTCATTATTTCCCGGAGCCGGTCCTCGGTCCAGTAGTCGGTGATCAGGAGCGGCCTGGTTTCTCCGTATTCTTCCGGGGCCGGCCCGCTCGCTTCTCGGTACCATCCTTTTTCCAGGGCCATTTGATAAAGCCTGCTTCCCGGGAACGGGCTCAGGCTCCCGAACTGAACATAGTCCAGGCCAAGCTCGATTGCGAATTGAACGGTCCGAATTTCTTCCTGGTATGTTTCAATGGGGATGCCGAAGATGAAGTATCCCAGAACCTTGATCCCGGCTTTTTTGGTCAGCGAAACCGCCTGCCGGATCTGGGCCGCGCTCACTCCCTTGTTCAGCCAGTCCAAGCTCTTCTGATGCGCGCTCTCGATCCCGTAAGCGATGACCTCGCACCCGGCGCGCTTCATCCAGGAAAGCATTTCCGGGTTTTGAATATTTACCCTGCCCTCGCATTTCCAGTTTATTTTTACGCCGCGCTCCAGGATTAACCGGCATATTTTTATCACCCGCTCGGGGTTGAGCGTGAACAGGTCGTCGTAAAAAATTATTTGCCGCACTCCCCATTTCCGGCTCAACTCCGCGATCTCATCCACAACCTTTTCCGGGCTTCGCGAACGGAACCGGGTCCCGCAAACCGACTGGTCGCAGAAGATACATTGATAGGGACAGCCCCGGCTGGAGATAATGGTCGCGATTTTTTTCCCGGGCAATAACGGGTGTCGGTATTTTTTCATCGGGAGCAAATCCCAGGCCGGAAACGGGATCGAGTCCAGGTCGGAAACCGGGACCGGCTCGCAAGAGCGGTTTCGAGAAATCAACCCGGGGAGGTCGGGATTTTTTTCTCCGGCCAGAAGCAGTTTCACCAACTGCGGAAATTGTTCCTCGCCCTCTCCCCGGAATCCAAAATCCAGCTCCGGACATTCCTCAAAAATTTTTCCCTTAACCGCGCTCGGGTGCGGCCCGCCCAGGATCAGCCATTTCGCGTCCCGCCGAATTTTTTTCCCGAGCCGGTATGCGGATTTGGAGAGCGGGGTAGTGGAAGTGATGCCGACGATTTCAGGTTGGAGGATGGAAACCGCTCGGGCCGCTCCGTCCAGGTCCAGGCCCAGCGCCGGCGCGTCAATGATCTTTACGCTGATCCCCGCGTTTCTCAAAGCCGAGGCCAGGTAGGCGATCCCCAGGGGCGGAACTTTCAGGGCCGG
Source organism: uncultured delta proteobacterium (assembly GCA_903930515.1). Taxonomy (GTDB): domain Bacteria; phylum RBG-13-61-14; class RBG-13-61-14; order RBG-13-61-14; family DRUE01; genus CAIYYW01. The sequence goes on from CAIYYW010000072.1 coordinate 13,658, forward strand.
AGTTGCGCCCGGGATCGGAGGATTGATCAATACCACTTGGCTCATTTCAGTCCAGCCTGGAAACCTCTTTTAAGGGGATATAACGATCCCGGATCAGACGCGAAACCGCCTGTTTGGCCGCGGTTGAATTCATCCATTTTTTCCGGATTTGCAACTGCCGGGGCAGGCTTAAAAAGGCGTCCCAAAAGGCCTTGAGCAACGCCAGGCCGCCGGAAAGAACAGGTAGAGCTGATGATTCCCGATCCGTGCCGGGAAACGCCTGTAAGGCCTGATAAATCAACCGGATCAGGCTGGTTGCGGGGGAGATCAGGATCAGATACAGGGGATAGTAACGGAACAAAATCCAGAGCCGGTTCCGCTCCACCTGGTAGAGTTTGAAGGTGCTGTACCCGCTCTTGATCGCGGTGGTTTTTGAATAGCGATGATAGACGATCGCCTTTGGCTCAAACCGAGATTCCCATCCGGAAAGATGGGCGCGGATTCCCAAATCGGTGTCTTCGCTGTAAATAAAAAAATCAGGGTCAAAGCCTTTAAGCTGGTCAAGCATTTTTTTCGAGAACATCCCGGCGCACCCGCTCGGGATCAGGGCGGTTTCCCGATCCAATCTCCGGGAATCCCGCTCCCCCCTATGCTTAGCCCGGCTCAAGCCGTCCAGCCAGAAGCCCACGCCGATCCCGTCCAGTTGTTCCCGGTCATAATGGCGGAGGATCCTGGGAACCACCATCCCCACCTTCCGGCCCGACCGGGCGCGCTCCAGCGAATGTTTCAGCCAGAGCGGATCCGCCACCGCATCGTTATTAAGCAGGCATACCCAATCCCCCTGAGCGGCTTCAAATCCCTGGTTGTTGGCCGGGGAGAATCCGAGGTTGGACTGGTTTTCAATCATCCGGATCCGGCCTTTAAATTCCGCCGCCAGCTTTTCCCGCGAGCCGTCGCTTGATCCATTATCAACCACGATCACTTCCAGATCCACCCCGCGCTGGTCAAGCGCGGATTTGATCGCCTCTCGGGTCAGGTCCCCGCCGTTCAGGTTCAGGATCACCACACTTACTTCCGGCATCAACTCAACCCCTGATATATTTCCAGAATCTTGCGCGCAACTTTTTCCCAACTGAATTTTTCCAGCGCCCGCTCCCGTCCCTTCTTCCCCAACTCTTTGCCCCGCGCCGGATCCTCCAGAAGCCGCTCCATTGCGACGGCCAGGCCCAGGGCGTTTTTCTCGGAATCCAACCCAAGCCCCGCGTACTCGGCGCAATCCCCGGCCAGCTCCCGGTCCACCGGCCGGTCAAAACAAACCATCGGCAGGCCCATTGAGAGGTAATTGAGGATTTTTCCGTTCCCCTCGCTGCTCGCGATCTTGGGAGCGATTGCCAGGTCTCCGAGGGCGAGAAATTTTTCCGCCTGGAAATAATCCACCCGGCCGGTGAACCTGACGGTTTTTTCCAGACCCATTTTCGCGGCCCTTGCGGGATATTCTCCCAGGGGATATCCCATAATCAGGAATTGCGTTTTCCGTTTTCTTTCCATAAGGATTTGCGCGGACCGGAGCAAGAGTTCCACGCCCTGGTAACGGTTGAGCAAGCCCAGATAGACCACCGTCGGCAGGTCCGGATCCAGCCCCATCTTTTGCTTCATCCCCGGCTCCGGCGGTATCGGGGCAAACCTCTCCGTGTCCACCCCGTCTCCGATCACCGCGGCTTTGCCCTTGGCCTCCATCCCAAGCTCGCTCATCAGCGAGGCGCAATTGAGCAGGATCCGGTCGGAGCGGGAATTGATCCGGGATTCCAGGCCGCGGGTGAACGCGGAAATCGGCCAGGGCCGGAACAGGGGCTGATGCTCGCTCAGTTCGCGGGACAAGCTCCCCTGGTAGTCAAAGACCAGGGGCAGATTTTCTTTTTTAGCCAGCAGACCCAGGAAAGCTCCTTCGTGAAGATGGCAATGGATCAGGTCCGGCGGATCCTTTTTTAGCTGAGACCGGAGCCTGAAGAACAGAGACCAATCCGCGAACGGCTTTCGCAGGCTCGGGCCGGCCTCCAGTTTTTGATATTGACCGGCTCTCCTGATCTCCAGGCCCGGCAAGTCCTTGCCGGCCCGGTAGGTCAGGATGGTGATATTAACTCCCAGGCGAGAGAGCCAGCGGGCCTCTTCGTAAATCCGGATATGACAACCCCGGTCGGAAAAAAAGGGAGTGGGGGCCACCAACAAAACCCGCCTCATTATTCAAAGCCGATTTTTTCCCGGATCACATAAGTGGGCTTGTCCTGGCTCTCATAATAGGTTCGGATCCCGATCTCGCCCAGCAGTCCGAGGGCGACGGATTGCATCCCCAGGATCGTCAGCAGGGTTCCCAGGATCAGGAACGGGTTTCCGGTCATATCAACCTGCTGCAGGACCTTCATCAGGATCATTACCAGGTAGAAGACGGCGCCGATCAGGGAAAGCAAAACCCCGGCCAGGCCGAAGAAGTGGAGCGGCCTGCGGAAGTATCCCACGAAAAACTTGAGGGTGACCAGGTCAAAGATCACATTGAAAATGCGAAACAAATTGTATTTGGATTTTCCGCTCCCGCGCGCCCGGTGGTTGACCGCTATTTCCTTGATCCGCGCCCCTCCCCAGAAGGCCAGGGCCGGGATCATCCTATGCATTTCCCCGTAAAGGCGGATGTCCTTGATGATTTCCGAGCGATATACCTTGAGGGTGCATCCGAAATCTTTCAAGCGCAAGCCGGTGAAAAATCCGATCATCCAATTGGCGATCCGGCTGGGGAGGATGCGGGATAGGTAACGATCCTTCCGATCTTTCCTCCAGCCGCTGACCAGGTCATATCCCTGCCCCATAATCTCCAGCATTCCCGGGATATCCGCGGGATCGTTCTGACCGTCTCCGTCCAGGGTTACAATCAACTCTCCCCGGGCCGCGGAAATACCGGCGCTGAGCGCGGAAGTCTGTCCGAAGTTCCTCCCTAACTTGATCCCGCGAAATTCAGGGTATCGGGCTTGGGCCTGCTTGATCATCTCCCAGCTTTGGTCCGCGCTGCCGTCATCCACCACCAAAACTTCAAAATCCAAGCCGGCCCGACGCAGGACTCCTGTCAATTCCTCAAACAAGGGCGCCAGCGCCGATTCTTCATTGTAAACCGGGATCACCACAGAAATCTTTTTAGCATATTGGACCATCTGTATTTTGGATAACCGGATATAAAATTAGTTTCCGGCCCAGACAATTATACCGGAAATCCCCTGAAAAAAAAAGCGCCCCGGGTTTTTGGCCCGGGGCGCTTCAGGTTCTCGACTACTGGTTAGTAGGCGAAGTTATAGTGCGCGTAGAAGGCGTCCTGACTATCGTAGTTGATGGCGAACTCAGTCTGCCAGAAGTTCTGGTTATTCCAATCCAGAGGTCCGCCAATACCGGCCAAGGTCGTGGAGCTGGAGTTGATATTGATGATGCTCGCCATCCACTCAAACTTGGGCTTGAACCAATAGACCTTGTTGAAGTAAGGATTGGCCGTGACTCCATCCCAGAGGTCGGGAATGAATCCGGTAGTGCCGGTTAAGCCGGTGAAAGGACCGCCGGGGGTCAGTTCCGGGATATGGGCCACAACGCTGGTGGCTCCGGCGGGGAGCGGGCCCATCATCGTCAGGAAGCTGATGTCTTTGCATCCGCCTCCGCCCTTCTTGGAGGAGTCTCCTCCGAACCACTCGTCAATCAGGCACTCGCCTCGCGCGGTGCCAATCGCCCGGTCAATCCAGTATTCGTCATAGGTCAGCACCGTGATATTGGCCATGTTGCAAGCGGCGCTGGTAGTGAACCGGATCGCAGTCTGGCTTTCAATCGCGTTGATCACGCAGGGACCCGCGCTGTGAGTGGCGGGGTTTCCTTTGTTAATGTAGAGGGAATCTCCCACGGCCACTCCCCAGCTCTGGAAGCGGGCGTCCAAGTCGGTCAATCTGGGCGGAGTGACACCGGTATTGATGGTTGCGTCGGTGTCATGTACTCCTCCCTTGAGAGACTTTCCGTTGCCGACGGCGGACAGGGTTAGGTACCAGATGTCCGGGGTATCGACTGCGACCGGGACATATCCCGGGACGCTGAACTTCATATATAGCCGGTTGAAGATTCCGGCGTCCAGCCCCCTGGTAAACCACTTGTTTCCGGCGATTCCCGGGCTGGCAGTGCTATAAGTGAGCTGCCTCCTGAGTTCGCCGTTGCGGTTAACCTTGTTTCCCCTGCCGAGTTCTGGAGTTGAGGACCATTGCGGGGCCGGGAAGAAGTAACTATCCGGAAGCGGCTGGACCGCTCTGGGCAGACCTAGGAACCTCTCCGCCCAAAGAACCTTGGTGGAATATCCGTTCAAAGTGGCGGTGGTGGCGTAAGTCTCAATCGGGCCGACGTGAGCGATCTTGAGGGAGAGGCCGGGCACACCGTAGGTGCTGGAACCGCTGCTGTGAGTGCAATCCTCTCCGCTCAGGTCTCCCCAGCCGGCGTTATTGACGGAAGAGGTTAATCTCGGATGGTCTCCCGGTTTGGTAACATACATGCCTCTATTCAAAAGGATTAAAGCCGCATAATTGGTCGGACCGCCATTCTCGGTCGCGATCCAGTTGATGGTGGCATCAAGGGCGCCGGTGGTGCTGCGGGCGAAGGTCACTTCGCGGCCGAAGCGCTCGGTATCGGTTGTGGCGTTGGACCAGTATCTCCAGTTGGAATTACCCATCTTCTGGGCATAAGTTCCTTGGGCCGTGCTGGACATATATCCGACTTCAAAGGTGGTGAATTCAGCGTCGTCAATTTCCACATTCAATTGCAGACCGAATACCAGGATGGCTTTATCAAACCCGGCAAAGGCTCCGCTGATGACCGCGCCGCTATTACGCACAAACCGGTCATCCCAACTTCCAGCCTCGCTGGCGGGATAGTAATCGTCGGCGAGCGCTCCCATATACTTGGTTTCCAGTTCGTTGTCGGTGTTATTGGGCACATGGTTGCCGGCGGTATACCAGCCACGAGTGTCTCCCACCCCGGCGCTCTGACGGGCCGGGTCAATGGGCAGGATCGGCTGAACGCTGACGGTGATTCGCTTATCCCCGCCCGCGCCCACATCGGAATCGTAGCCGACGGCCAGCGTATCCGGGGCCACCCAGAGTTCGCGCAGGTCGGTTTCCAAGGGGGTGAGTCCCAGGGTGCCCGCGGATACATTAGTATCGGCAATGCTCGGATCCGGCACGGCTACCTGATAGGTTCCCAAAGCCGTCACATAGATCGGGAAAACGAAAATGTTCAGCCCCCCACCGGTCAGTACTGTAAGGGAGAAATTGCTTATATTCGCGTAAGCTCCCGCGACCAGTAAAGGCAGGGTTATACCCGGGATGTAATTCCAAACCGTGTACCTATAAATTCCGGGATTAGTGTTCGGCGACGCGCAAGGAGTGGCCCAGGCGCTCCTGACAAGTTCCGGGGCAACCAGCAGTCCGGGCAAGCCGGTGGAGACGATTAAATCGATTCCGCCACCGCCGGTGCTCATACATATCGATAAGGAGGTTTCGTCGTCTCCGGCCACCATCAGCCCCTGCACGATTCCCAACAGGGAGTAAACGCTTCTGGTGGTATAGAGGGCCAGCCCGGCTCTGAGCTTGGTGGGCTTGGCAAACAGGGGCCTAAGCCGATAGGAGCCCGCGTCCGCCCGGTTAATAGGATAGATAAATGTGGAGAAGTTGGCCGGCGGTATGGTGCCGGTTATGGTGGTCCGGAACCGGCCCTGATGAGTGGCGCTCCAGTTGTTTTTGTATCCCACGGAGTTGGTCTGGATGGTCAGGCGGGCGATGATCTTGTTGGCGTCAACATTTCTCAGCACAGTGTAGCTGTAGTTCAGGTTGTTATTGGTCCGGGTGTTAAGGTTGCATTTCCTTACACCGCACTTGAAGCCGATGGTCAGTTCGTCAATGGGCAAGCCTTGTATGGACGGAATATCCAGAATTCCGGTGGCCAAAGTGAAGTATTCATACTTGTTTGTATCCTGGATGATCTGGACATAGGCTTTTCCTCTGTCTACTCCGCCGACCAGCGGCCCGACCTTCCAGTCACGCTCATCCATATCAACTACCTCAATGTGCACAGCGCCGTTGGCAACCCCGCCAAATCTGCGGTAAGTTTCACCGCCGACATAGCCTCCGCCAAATCCGCCCACGCCTCCCCAGAGCGGGACCTGGGCGGTGCCGGTCTTAAAGGTCTTGGTGGCGGTGGCCGGTGGGGCGGTGGCATTGGTCGCGGTGATCAGGCAGCTATAGCTCATCAGGGCCGCCAGGGGTCCCAGGAGGGGAGTGCAGTCCACATCCGGATAGGCTCCGGGCAGGGTGCAACTATAATTGATCACCGTCCCGGTAGTGGGTGTGCAGGCGATGGTGATGCTGGTGGGGACATCTCCGGTGGTATCGTAAAACAGGATAGTGATCCCTTGAGTTGTATGAGCGTTGTTGTAGAACCGGCTGGCAAAGTCAGAGGGGAATACCGAGCCGATTACGGGTGCGGCGCCGCCGCCGACATTGACACTCACGGTCTCGAAATCCGCGACCGCGTTATATGCGGTCCAGGTCAGCCGCTCGGTGCAAGGACTGCCTGCGCCGGTATAGATGCAGGTGGCCAAAGCCAATGTTCCGCATCCGGCCGGATCGGTCCAGGTCCCGTCCGCATTAGCGCACAGGGCTTCGGAGCAGGCATCCGGTCCCCAGGTAACGGTGCTGGGGGTGGCAAAGTTAATGGTGCCGCCATTAGCGATTGTTTGCGGCCCTTCCGGCTTGACATCCACCGCGGTGATATTGTCATCGTTGGTGCAGGAATAGGTATCGTCCGGAGATCCGGCAAGCTTGGTAGAATCAAGGTTGCAAGTAGAGCTGGCGCGGTCGCAGTCAAGTTCTGCGCAGGCGCCGGTCACTCCAACCTTGCTGCAAGCTGGACCCGCGGCACCCTGGGTGACCGCAACATCGGTATCCGCAACATCGGTAAGGTCGTTGCAGTTGCCGCCTTCAGACCAGCCATACAAACAGCCCAATGCCGCGGAAGCGCCCTCGCCCACCGCGCCGATACTGCAGACCAAGGCTGTAATTGTATCGGCATCGTCCGTGGCGATAAAGGTATCCGTGCCGGCGGTCTTGGCGGAACCGATGGTGCAGGTGCCGCTGTCATTTCCGCACAACTCTGCCGCGCATCCAAATCCGCCCGCGCCCTTGGAACAGTTAACCGCGCCGACTACCGTGGCATCGGTGTTAGCTATATCGGTAGTGTCATCGCAGTTCCCGCTTTCGCTCCAGGAATATAGACATCCCAAAGCCGTGCAGTCCGTGGCCGGAGCCGCAATCGGACCCTCGGTGTCAGCCGCAATTGTGCAAACGATTCCGGTGATGGTGTCGCCGTCGTCATTGCACAGGAAGGTGTCGGTGCCGGCGGTCTTGGCGGAACTGATGGTGCAAACCCTGCCGGTATCGTTACCGCAGACCTCGGCGCACGCGCCGGTCACTCCGACCTTGGA
>CAIYYW010000073.1 GCA_903930515.1 uncultured delta proteobacterium
CCCTGGAACCCTTTCCATCTTCTTCCTTCCTCCCCCGCCCATCTACATTAATTTACCATAGGGCCAGTGTCCCAGTCATGTTGGCACAGAGGGCTTTGCGCCCTGGCAATTTAAATGCTAATTTAATTTCAGAGATGGCCATCAAGCGCCAATACCTTTTCGGCCCGGTGCCGAGCCGGAGATTGGGGCGTTCCCTGGGAATAGACCTGATCCCGCATAAGACTTGCAGTTATAACTGCGTTTACTGCCAGATCGGCCAGACCACGGATCAAACCTGCGAGCGCGCGGAATATGTTCCGATCAAAGCGGTGCTTCAGGAATTGGAAGATAAATTAAAGGAGAACCGCGCCATAGATTTCCTGACCTTTTCCGGCTCGGGAGAGCCTACGCTCCACCGCGGCCTGGGCAAGATCATCCGCCAGGCCAAGCAAATATTTTTGCTCCCGGTGGCGGTGATTACCAACGGCTCTTTGCTCTGGAACAAGGAGGTTCAGAAGGATTTGGCAAAAGCGGATATAGTTCTCCCCACCCTTTCCAGCGCGATCCCGGAAAAATTCTCCCGGATCCATCGGCCGGATCCCGGTCTGGACCTGAAAACCATTATCGGGGGAATGGTCGAGTTCCGGAAAAAATTCCGCGGTCAAATCTGGCTGGAAATTTTTATCATCAAAGGGATTAATGACGGCGAGCAGGACCTGGAGCTGTTAAAGCCGGTCCTGGAAAAAATTCAGCCGGACCGGATCCAGCTTAATACCTCGGTCCGGATCCCCAGCGAGGATTGTTCTATTTCCGCGGATGAGAATGATTTGACCCGGATTGCCCGGTTTTTGGGAAACCAGGCCGAAGTGATCGCGGATTTCAGGCCGAAACCAAACGGCCGGAACCGATCCGCGACCGAGCAGGAGGTGCTGGATTATTTGAAACGGAGGCCGGCCACCGGAGACGACCTTTGCATAGGCCTGAGCATCAGCAACGACCTGGCCCGGAAACTCCTCTCCAGCCTCGCGGCCCGGGGACTGATCGCGTCCCGCAAATGGGAAGGGCGGGAGGAATATTATTTCCTGAATTAGGCCCTCGGCTGAATCCCCGATTGATCCGCGTTAAAATTTTCGGCTTCCGCTCTCACCACCAATCCCGGAAGATCATCGCCAGCTTGGTCCAGATCCGGGCAGGAGAGTTCGGGTTATGCCATTTTTCAGCCATCGCCATTGTGACCTGTTCCGAATTGGCAAGGTCAATGGTCTCGGTGTAGGTCCTGAGCTTGTCCGCGATATTCCTGGAGCGTATGACCAGGATGTCCTCGGAATTGAGGAAGGTGCTGCGGGGGTCTAAATTATAGGAGCCGATAATGCTGAGGTCGTCATCAAACACCGCGTATTTGGAATGGAGGGACCCTTTGCCGCGGACGATCCCCTGCCATTCGTAAATCCTGATCCCGGCTTGCATCAATTCCAGGTAATGGTATCGGGTCAAGGGGGCCAGGCCGAAGACATCATTGGTGGCTTCGCAATTGGTGACAATGGTGATCTCAATGCCCCGATGCGCCGCATCCAGAAACGCCGCCAGTTGCGCCGGGTCAAGCAGGATGTAGGAGTTTTCAATCAGAATTTTCTTCCGCGCCGTCCGGATCAGGTGCAGGTAGGCCTGATGCACATAAGTCTCTTGCAAGCGCGGCCGATGCCGGATGAACCTGACTAAGGCGTCCTCGTCATCAAAATTCTCCAGCTTGATCGCCCCCGCGGATCCTGTCCCGCTCCCCTGCCCTTTTTCCCCGCCCGGATTTTTTTGCTTCCCGAGTTCCTGCTTATACCACTGCGGGTTGAGCGGTTTCGGCCGGTCCATTTCCTTGCGGGAAAAATATTGATAGTTCTCATCAAAGGCCCGGGTGAAATCGTGAACCACCGGCCCGACCACCAGCGCATCCTGGTCCCGCCACATCAGCCGGGGCCGGTTCTGATACAGCGCGTATTCCTGCGAGATATTGGTCCCGCCCGTGATCGCAACATAATCGTCCACGATCCAATACTTTTCGTGAAAGCGCATATTCAGCTCGTCCACATCATAGACCGGGTTGGAATCGTTCATCGCGCTGAAATAGATCGGCTCGAACCCCCGCAAATCCAGCCCGGCTTTTTCCATCTGGAAATAGAGCAGCCGGTCCTTGGGAATGAACTTGGTGTAGCAGTCCGCGATGAACTGAACCTGCACCCCCTGCGCCTGCTTTCGCTTGAGAATCTCAACCGCCTTTTTCGAAACCGGATCGCGGTATAAAATATAGGTCTGAAGCTTGATCGTGGCCGAGGCGTTTTCAATAATGTAATACTTCACCGCAAAGGCGTCCTTGCCCGCCGGCAAGAGCTTGACCTTGCAGCCCGGCCGGCCCGGCGGGATCACCGTGCTCGGGTCGGGGGTCTCCGGAGAAATCTCAAACGGGAAATCCGCCCGGAAAATCGCGTAGGCGTCTCCGGAAACCGGATGGTCTTGGAGCAAAGGAAATTTCAAGGTGCCCTGGCATTGCGAGATCAAGATCGCAATCAGGATCAACCAGAATTTCCAGATATTTTTCAGCATCACCCTCACCAGAAAAAAATACCCAAAAACCGTTTTTATATCAACTCCGGGAAGAAGCGTTTCCGGCTGAGCAGGGTCGGGGCCTGGTTGAGCAGCACGCCCTGGAAAAAAAGTTTCGCCCGTTCCCGGATCCGGCGCTTCGGCTCTTCCCCCGCGGCAATCTGCACCAGCTCCAATAGATGATATATCTCGGGCGCGCCCGGGTAAAAAAGTTTGCCCACGCTCAGCATCTGCACGCAGCCCGCGCAATACGCGCAGACCACTTCCGCGCCGGTCCCTTTCGCCTCGGAAACCCGCTTCAGGGTGGACTTGCTCAGGTAATAAGGATGATAGCCGCTCTCAAAGCTGAACCCGGCGCCGATCCCGCAACAGACCATCTTTTCCTTGCTCCTCGGCATCTCCTTCACCGTAACCCCGATCCGCTCCAGAATTTTCCTCGGCAACTCCAGATATTCCGTTCCCAAAAATTTGGAATAGCAGGAATCCTGGATGGTGGCGGTTAATCCGAGTTTGCGAACCACCTTGATCCGGCCGGACTCCATCTCTTCCCATAGATATTGGAGCAAGGGCTTGAACTTGACCTCGAAATTGATCCCGAACTTCTCCGGAAGAACCCGGCTGAAAATAACCGTGCCGGCCGTGCACATCATTAACACTTCTTTCGCGCCCATCTCCCGGAACCGGTTCCGCATCTGCTCGCCCTGCTCTTCAAATAAATCATACAGACCCATCCGGTAAATCATCTCGCCGCAGCACCAGCTCAATCCGCCCCGGATCGGTATTTTCGGAAGCAGCTCCGTCATCGTCAGATAGGGCACGGCGCAGACATTGCAGCCCGGATAGATAAACTGCTCGCACTTGCCCTCGCTGCCCCATTGCGCAATCAGGTTGGCCTCGTCTTCCGGCAGTCGCTCCAGCACATAACTCCGGAAATTGTTTCGTTCCAGGGGCAGGAAATATTTCGCCCGCGCAATCAGCCCCTGGTTTTGATAACCCTTCCACCAATAATCCACGATGGTCTCGCAAGGGTTGGCCTGGTTCGGGCAATAGAAATCGCAATTGAAACAGCCGGTGCAACTCCTGCTCACGGACTTGCTGATCTCTCCCCGGTTGATCCCGGCTTTTTCTTCCTTGGCCCGCCCCAAATCCAGTTCCAGCTCCGGGCATTGATGCAGACATTCCCCGCATAACTTGCACCGTTCCGGGTCGCCTGATTTTTTCAAAGGCATCTTTTATTCCTCCGGCCAGACCCGCTTGCGGCTAAGGATTCTGCCCGCGCTGGAAAGCATAATTTTGGCCATAATCCTGGTGGTGCGCTTGTCCGCGAGCGATTCTATTTCCTCGCCGGCCGCGTAATCAAGCAACTCCAGGTAATGCACGCAGGGGACGAAACTGGGGTAAAACTTCCCGGCCATTTTCAGCATAAAGTAACAGGTGGCGCAATACGGCACAAACAGGTCGGCGCCGCTTTTTTTCGCCAAACGCCATTGCCGGATCCCGCCTAAAACCATATCCATCGGATTGAATCGGGTGATCCCGTCCGCGGCCCCGCAGCAGACCCCTTTCTCCCGGCAGGGGTTCATCTCCACCACCTCGGCCCCGGCCAATCGCAAAAGCTCCCTCGGCTTGTTCATAAAATCGTCCCCCAGAACCTTGGCGTGGCAGGATTCCTGGCAGACCACCTTGCGATTGATCGGACGGGTGAACTTGAGCTCGCCCTTCTTCAC
>CAIYYW010000074.1 GCA_903930515.1 uncultured delta proteobacterium
AAGGAACCAGCGTCATCCTTCTTTTCTGCCGCCACCATTGAGCGCATTTCAGCTAAAGCGGTATAATGGTGGAACTATTTGCCGGAAGAAAAGGAGGAAGAAATGGGGAAAAGGGCAGCGGCGATATTGATCGGGTTCGGAATGGTTTTCCTGATCGGGCGACCGGCCTGGGCGCAGGTTGATTCCAAATCCGCGCTCAAACAGGGCTGGTCCGTGCAGTCATCGGCCAAGGTGAGCGACCAGGGGGAGGTTCTCTCCCAACCCGGCTATCAGGCAAGCGGCTGGTATCCGGCGTCGGTTCCGAACACGGCGCTGGCGGTTCTGACCGCGAACAATGTATATCCGGACCCGTATTTCGGGATGAACCTGTCAAAGATTCCGGGCAATTTCCCCAAGCCCTTTGACACCTATGGTTCTCCCAGGAGCCCTTTCAGCCCGTTCCGCAAGGCCTGGTGGTACCGGACCGAGTTCTCGGTTCCAACCGAGTTCCAGGGCAAGCGGATCCTGCTCAATTTTGACGGGATAAATTTTTGCGCGAACCTCTGGCTGAACGGAAAGAAAATTGCGGATGCCAAGGATATGGCCGGGGCTTTCCGGAAGTTTGAATTTGAGGTGACGGACCTGGTTCAAGCCGGCAAGGTCAATGCTTTGGCGGTGGAGGTTTTCCAGCCCACCGGGAAAGATTTGGCCATCACCTGGGTGGACTGGAACCCGGCTCCGCCGGACCGGGATATGGGCATCTGGAAGGAGGTGTATCTCACGGCCAGCGGCCCGGTGGATCTGAGATATCCCGCGGTCCTGACCAAGCTGGAGATTCCCGCGCTGGACCAGGCGCATCTGACGGTCATTGCCGAGGCGAATAATTTAACCGACCGGGAAGTGACCGGCATTTTGAAAGGCGAGATCGGGGAGATGGAATTTTCGCAAGAGGTCAAGCTGGGGCCCCAGGAAAACAAGCTGGTGATTTTTACGCCCGATAAATTTCCGGGGTTGAACCTTGTCAATCCCAGGCTCTGGTGGCCGGCTCAACTCGGGCCTCAGAACCTTTATGAGCTGAAGCTGGAATTTATGGTTGGCGGGGAAGTTTCGGACACGCAGGCGCTCCAATTCGGGATCCGGGAAATCAATTCCGAATTCACCAAAGAGGGACACCGCCTGTTCAAGATCAACGGCAAGAAGATCCTGATCCGGGGAGCGGGCTGGGCGTCGGATATGATGCTGAGATACGACCCGGACCGGCTGGAGGCGGAGATCCGGTATGTCAAGGAGATGAACCTGAACACGATCCGGCTGGAAGGCAAACTTGAGTCGGACAAGTTTTACGAGATCACCGACCGGGAGGGGATTATGGTGATGCCGGGCTGGTGCTGTTGCGACCATTGGGAGAGATGGGGGAGATGGGACGAGGCGGATTATGTGGTCTCAGCGGCGTCGCTTACGGACCAGTGCCGGAGATTGCGGAGTCATCCGAGCGTTTTCACCTGGCTCAACGGCTCGGACAATCCGCCGGTAAAAGATGTGGAAGAGATGTATCTGAAGGATTTGGAATCTTGCCGGTTTCCCAATCCGGTGGTGTCCAGCGCCACGGAGCAACGCGGCCCGGTAAGCGGCCCGTCCGGGGTGAAAATGACCGGGCCTTATGAATATGTGGTCCCGGTTTATTGGTACGCGGATACCAAGAGGGGAGGGGCGTTCGGGTTCAATACCGAAACCAGCCCGGGGCCTGCGGTCCCGCCGATTGAAAGCCTGAAGAAGATGTTGCCGGAAGATAAGCTCTGGCCGATCAACAATGTCTGGGAATATCACGCGGGTAGGGGATCGTTCGGGAACCTCCGGGTTTTTACCAACGCCATTGATCAGCGCTACGGCCCGGCCAAGGATCTGGAGGATTACGCGAAAAAATCCCAGGCAATGACCTATGAAGCCGAGCGGGCCATGTTTGAGGCCTTTGGCCGGAACAAATACCATTCCACCGGCGTAATCCAGTGGATGCTGAACACAGCCTGGCCCGGAATGATCTGGCATCTATATGATTATTATTTGCGCCCGGGCGGCGGCTACTTCGGCACGCAGCGCGCCTGCGAGCCGCTCCATATCCAATATGGCTATGATGATAACTCGGTTTCAATCGTCAACAGCTATTACCAGGAATTCAAAAACCTTAAAGCCATGGTCAAGGTTTATAACTTTGAACTTTCCGAAAAATTCTCCAAAGAGCAAATACTGAATATGTCAGAAGATTCCAGCGTCAAGGTTCTCATTATTCCGGAAATCAGCGGCCTTTCAACAACCTATTTCCTCAAACTGGAACTCAAAGACGCGGACGGGAAGATGTTGAGTTCTAATTTTTATTGGCTCTCAACCCGCCCCGATGTGCCGGATTGGATCGCGTCAACCTGGTATGTAACCCCCAGCAAACAATTTTCTGATTTCAAAGAGTTGCAAAATTTACCTCAAGTAGAGCTTGATGTCTCGGCAAAATTTGAAAAGGTCGGGAAAGAGGGCAGGGCAACGGTTACGGTGGAAAATCCGGGCAAGTATCTGGCCTTTATGACGCGGCTGAAAGTCACCAAAGGCA
>CAIYYW010000075.1 GCA_903930515.1 uncultured delta proteobacterium
AGATTTCCCGACCGAGTCCGAAAACCAGCGCTATTTGGAGCTATGGGCGGGGATTTTCAATTACGCCACCATCCCTTTTTATTTCCACGCCGAAAAAAAACCGGGCGAGCGCGACTATCTCCGGAACCGGAAGACTGTGGATTGGTGCACGGAACACGGGGTTACGGTCAAGGGTCATCCCCTGATCTGGCACGATCGCGCCGGCAACCCGGAATGGCTTACCGGCGATGTGGACCAGGTGGAGCGGGCGCACCAGGACCGGATCGTTAAACTGGTGGGCGATTTTAAGGGTGGGATCAAATACTGGGACCTCTTGAACGAGCCGACCGTGGCCTGGAAGTATGACACCCCGGTGGCGAAGTGGGAGAATTCGGAAGGGCCGGTCAAGGTGTTCCGGGAGTCCCTGAAATGGGCCAAAACCGCGGACCAAGGCGCCGAGTACCTGATCAATGATTTCAACATTGACGCCAATTCCAATCTCATCTCCATCATGGGCAACCCGGCGCAGGTGTTAAAATTCGCGAAGGACCCGGTGAAGCACTACCCGGTTTCTTATAAGAATTTGGTGGAAGCCTTGATCCGGGATGGATCCAAACCGGACGCGGTCGGGATCCAGAGCCATATGCACCGGGGCAACTGGCCGCTCCGGGAGCTCTGGCAGCTTTGCGAAAGCTATTCCCAGCTCCATCTCCCGATCCATTTCACCGAGACCACCATCATCAGCGGGGATGACAAGGACAGCGTCTCTTTCCACGAGCCGGAGAAAAATATCCCCTGGCCCACCACCGCCAAAGGCGAACAAAGGCAGGCGGACTATCTGGAAAAATATTATACCCTCCTGTTCAGCCACCCCGGCGTGCAAGCCATCAGCTGGTGGGATTTTTCCGACCAGGGAGCCTGGCTCAACGCCCCGGCCGGTCTGGTCCGGAAAGACCTCAGCCCCAAGCCCGGGTACCAGGTCTTGGAAAAATTGATCCGGGTAAAATGGTGGACCAATCTGGAAGACAAAACCGACAAGGAGGGCCGGGTTCAATTCCGGGGATTTTGCGGAGAATATCAGCTAAGCTTTCCGGACCGGCCGGAAATTTTGAGCTTCCAGATCAACTGCGACCAAAAAGACGGCCGGGAGATCAACATTCAAATCCCGGCCAAGACCAAAAAGAAATGGGAACTAAAGACGGAAGGTTGAGCCGGCAGGTTCCGGGCAAACCCTGATCGGGAAAAGATGGTCCTGCGCATAAATCCCAAAATTGGAAAAGCGGTTCCGCTTTGTTTGGTACTGCTTTTGGCCAGCCTGAAGGCTTGCGCGCCCGACCCGCTTAAGGACGCGGACTCCCGGATCAAAAAATACCGGATGCGCGAGGTGGTAATCTCGCTGAAGGACCGGGAGGGAAAGCCCGCGGCCGGGGCGCGGGTGGAAGCGAAAATGATTCGGCACCAGTTTTTGTTCGGCTGCAACCTGTTTATGTTCGGCAAATTCTCCCGCCGGGAGAAAAACGAGCGGTATTTGAAACTCTGGTCCGGCCTGTTCAATTACGCCACCCTGCCTTTTTACTGGCCTGGCTATGAGCCGCGTCCGGGGATGACCGATCGGGAGCGGCTGAAAGAGATGGCGGACTGGTGCCGCTGGAATAATGTCATCATCAAGGGCCACCCGCTGATCTGGCACGAGCCTTGGGGAAACCCGAAATGGATCCCCGGCGACCCGAAACTGCTTGAGCCGTTAATGGAGAAGCGGGTGAAGGAGTTGGTCACCGGGTTCCCGGAAATACAATATTGGGACCTGATCAACGAGCCTACCACCGCCTGGAGGGACTCTACTTCGGTTGCCGAATGGGAGAACCGGATCGGCCCGGTGGAAGCCGAACGGAGGGCGAGGGTCTGGTATAAACAAACCGGAGGCCAGGCCCGGTACCTGGTCAACGATTACAATGTCTTTAAAATCATCGGCGTAGTCTTCTTCCTCGCTCATCCGGTCAAGGCCATCCGGCTCCTGCTCAACCCGATCAAGTATTATAACTTTTCCTTTTACGCCTACCTCAAGGAGCTTAAAGACCAGGCCATCGCCCCGGACGCGATCGGGATCCAGAGCCATATGCAGATCGCCATCTGGCCGCTCAGCCGGGTCTGGAATCTCTGCGAGACCTATTCCCGGCTGGGCCTCCCGATCCATTTCACCGAGACCACCGTGCTCAGCGGCAAGACCCATCGGAAGATTGATTATTTTCATTCGGAAAAAAACCGGCCCTGGCCGAGCACCGAAAAAGGAGAACAGAAGCAGGCCGAGTACGCGGCTGAATTTTATACCCTCCTCTTCAGCCACCCCGCGGTGGAAGCGATCACTTGGTGGGACTTTTCCGACAAGGATGCCTGGCTGGACGCCCCGGCCGGACTGGTCCGGGCAAACCTTGCCCCCAAGCCGGCCTATGGCAAACTTCATCGCCTGATCCGGGAAAAATGGTGGACCAATTATGAGGGCCGCTCCGATCAGAAGGGCGAACTCAAGTTCCGGGGCTTTTGCGGGGACTACCGGCTGGAGCTGCCCCATTCCGACCAACAACTTGAATTTCAGATTGACTGTCATCAGCCGGAAGGGCAGAGGGTGGAGCTGGTGGCAGCCTTTGGCGGGGAGTAGGGGGATCTTATCCTCAGATCAAATGATCGGCCGATCCCGGTTCCAGCCAAGCTTCAGTCCCGATCCAGATGAAACCTTCCCTTGTCTGTTTCAATAAACCAGGGCGCTTCCAGTTTGAGAGGTTTCCGGGATTTGCCGATTTCCACGCAAAATAATATAGGCAGCGGATCTCCCTTTTTATGAAAGGCGAATTTCAGGCGCGTCACCCAAAGCCGGCTTGCCTGCAGTTGTCCGGCCAGTTCCCAGAGCCGCTCAAAGGGATAGACCAGGACCGCCTTTGCCTTGGGCTTGAGCAGGTATGAGCAGGTTTTAATCAGATCGCCCATTTTCAATTTCAACTCGTAGCGGGCAAGGGCACGCTCGCGGTTCGGGCTGGGAAATCCGGCGCCTACTTTTCGGAAGGGCGGGTTGGACACGATCAGGTCAAAGCTTTGAGGCGGGAAGATTTGGTCCAGATGGCGGGCGTCGTGGTTTATGATTTTGATCCGCGGTTCCAGGCGGTTGAGCCGGACATTTCGCTTCGCCATCCCGGCCAATGATTTCTGGATTTCCACCCCGACAATTTTTCCGGCCTTGGAGCGTTTTGCCAAAATCAGGCTGATCACCCCGGAGCCTGCTCCCAAGTCCATTATTTTCTGCCCGGGCCTGATCCCGGCGAGCGCGAAGTCCGAGATCAAGAGCGCGTCCACCGAGCAGCGGTACCCCTTGCGCTTCTGGATCAGTTTAAGCTCTCCGAAGAGCAGGTCGTCCCGAGTCTCGGATAAAAAAAGCCGGGGCTTGGTCAAACCCCGGCTTCTTTCGTTCATCTTCTTGCTTTTTACCAAGCCCCGCCTTCCCCGTATTCCACCTGGATCTGATCTGAGAAGCCCTTGAAATCCGGGAACAGAGAGTTGTTGCGCGGGTTAAGCACCCGGAGCGGATATTCCCCCTTGGGCTTGGCCGGGCTGATGAATTCCAGGAAGTAGGTGCTGCCGTATTGCAAATCGTATTCCGTGCCGTCCAGAAAAAGTTGGCTCGGGCCGAGCGGGCCCGGGCTGTAAGTCCCGTCAAAATTGTCTCCGTAAATGGACACATAATCTCCGCCCATGAAATTTATCGGGATCGGATAATAACTCCCTATCTTCGGAGCCTTATACCACCAGGCCCGGGAGTTCAGGGATGACTGAGACCGGGCGGCCTCGGACGGCCGGACCGTGAGACCAGCGCCCATTGCGCAATCGTCATAAATATTAATATTGTCAACCGTATCCGAATAGAGGATTCCGGTCACCCGGTAAATCGCGTCGTTATTCTTCGCCACGATGGTCGCGCCATACATCAGGCTGGTATAAAAACTGTAAACGCCCCAACCGCCCGAGGCCCTGATTTGTTGAGTGAAGGTGGTGTCTCCGTCCTTGACCAGAAAATTCTTCGGCTCAATTGACAGGGACTTAAAGCCGTTGAGAACCACGGCCAAGACCCGGGAGGCCAAGTCCTCGTCCGGAAGCATGAAAATACCCGATAGTCCCGACCATCCCATTTCCGGCCGTCCAATCTTGAGTTGATAGTTGCGCCCGACCGGGACATTGCCCAGGGACCAATAACCCGGCATCCCGGCGCCGCTCATATCAATCAGGGCCGGTCCAAAGGTCAGCCCGGCCGCCACATCAATCAGGTATGCCTGGAGCGTAAAGGGGCACTGCGGAACCGCAACCCTGCCGCCCCCCGTATTCATCAACATCGGCTGGAACCCGGCAGCAGCCGCGGTCCCCTTGATCGGCGTAGAGGCCGGGGACCCGGACCCGGAACCGACATATCCTACAGGGGCCCGTTCCAGCGGGATGCTGATGGACAAGGGCGATCCGTTCAGGTTATAAGTCCGCTCCGCCTCCGGATTGGACGGACGGTACATATCCAGATAAAAATAGCCGGTCCCGGCCGGGATATCCGGAATCACATAGACAATCAGATCAAATACCCGGCCGTTCCCGTTCGGAACATAAACCGTCCATTCCGACCCCATCTGATAGTTCTCATTTACAAAGACCAAGGGCGAATTCAGGTCCGAGCCGGACACGGTTAGCACCAGGTCATAACTGGAGTGAAGCTCCTGGCCGCTTTGATCCACCCCGGCCCGGTCAGGATAGCTGGCGAGGTCTTGGCTAAAAACCACCTTGACTTCGCTCTTGCCGTCCTCGCTCTTCCCTCCGGAGCAACCGGACATAACGATCAGGCAGATGATTATTCCGCAGAATATTGCGCGCTTCATTTTAGCCTCCTTTATCTTAAGTGGTCTCAATGCCTTCATTTTACCGGCGCGTGAAGATCGCTTCCATTAAGGATGATTGACACCGGTGTCAGACCGGGCGGCTCCTGGAAAATCAGGTCCGCCGGATTCAGATGATCGTTATCACCCTTGCCGCTTCCTTCCGGGAATACCAGGATAATTTCAATCGGCTCCCCATCGTGGTCATGGCCGTGGCCCCCTAGCATAAAAATCGGAACCAAGATCCGCTCCTCCCGGTCCGGACGGGAACCGGAAATCAGGCCCAAGTCTTCCAATAATTCCAGCAACTGCTCCGTGCTCAGGGGCCGGGGATTGCCCGGCAATGCCCCGTTCAAAACATCCAGAAAGTAGTTGGCCGGAAGAGACACCTTCTTGTCAGGATTGTCCGCGTTCCACAAAGTCACTGTCCCGCTCACCCCGGCAAAGAGCGCACCAGCTGAATTTCCCGAGCCGTGAACCTCAATGATAATCTCCGTGCCCCGCACCCCGGCCACCGTGCTCAGGGCCTTGATCTGATAGTCCTGCTCCGGGGTATTGCTGAACCAGCCGCTGATCATCGCCCGCGCCTTTCCGGAAACCAAAGTGAACGCGCTCCTACGCTTGGTCCCCGGCTGATACTCCAGGGAGTCCACCCGGAACCGGCTGCCCGGGGCCAGCGTGATCACGCTCTCGTCGCGGAACCAGATCCGCACCCGCGAGTTCGCGCCCGTGACAATCGCATCTCCGGGCATAACCACCGTCCCGGTCTTGACCGCGGTCTCTCCGCCCGACCGGACAATCTTGACCTGGCCCTCAACCTCGGTAACCTTTCCCGCCCAGTCCTGGCTCAATGCCGGGACCGATACCAACATCATCAAGCCCAACAGGAATAATCCTTTTAATACCCGCATCTTGTCCTCCTTAGCGCTTTGGTTCGCAAATAATATAATATATCTTTTTTGCCCGCCAAAGCTGATTTGCTCTCTCAGCCCCAAGTCCTGGGTAAATAAGTTCGTCAGCGAACTTATCAACCGAAGGACCTGGCTAGTAATTAACCCGGACCCCCGCGGAACCAATCTTCCGGTCATACTCAAAGTTGTCCAGGGTGGAACCATAGTTACTGTAGCTCGCGCCCACGAAAACCGCCAGGTATTTTATAACCTGATATTGAACTTCCATCCCGGTCTGAAAAACCCGGTCCACCCGGTCTTCACTATTATTATAATAATCCCGGTAGTCCCAATCGGAAAAAATCCAGCCCGAAAATTTCTTGTATTCCAATAACCGCGCCATCACCCGGCCGCCCCAGCGGTTGGAATCGTAATTGTCTCCCTCCGCCAGAACCATCTTGTACCTCCCGAATGCCGACAAATCAATCCGGCCGTTCCAGACATAAGAATGCTGGCCCAGCGTAACCATATGAGAATTATTGTCCCGGTCATTATCGTCCTCTCCCGGATCGTAAAAAATCTCGTTGTCATACTGGTAGTCCAGTTCCGTGACCAGGGTCTTGGACTCGGAAATAAAAAACGCCATATTCCCGCGGTTGTTGGTGCTGTAATAATCAGCGCTTTTACCCAGCGCCGCGTATTGATACATATACTGCCCCCAGACCCGCGCCGGCATCTTGCCCAAATTAAAATTGTAGAAGCCGTTCGCAGCGCCCTGGTGGATCTGAAGGTTCAGGTCCTGCTCTTCAAACTGCCAGTTGTTATAAAAATGATACTCAACCCCAAGCTCCCCCTGGTCCCGGATCAACGGCCGATACCCGGCCACCAGCCAGATCACCCCCCGGGAATCGCTCATATTGCCGACCTCCTCCGGAAGCGAGTCCTCGCTGGAAACCGGAACAATGTTGGAATCGTATTGATAGAAAAGGTCCGCGCCGATAAACCACGGGTTCTTCTTCGGTATCCGCGACCCCGCCTGGGTAGCCCGATCCGCCCAGACCGTTCCCGGGCCCATCTCAATCGCCTGGTCAAAATGCTTGCGCGCCTCAATCGCCTTGCCCATGCGGGCTGAGCATAAGCCCTGGTAATAACTGATCTCCGCCCCGTATCCCGGGTTAAGTTTTTTGGCCTTGATCAAATCCGGCTCCGCGCCATTGCAATCATCCATCTGGATCTGGCAGACTCCCCGCAAATAATAAGCCCGACCGTTGTTCGGCTCTTTCGCGATCACCTGGTCCAACTCCCCCTTGGCCTCGCCCGGACGGGTCAGGTTCAGCAACACCACCGCCAAATCCGTCCGGATACCCAGATCCTCGGGAGACAACTGGGAAGCCGCTCTCAAATATTTTTCGGCCTCCTCGTTCTGACCCTCGCCGGCCTTGGTCAGACCCAGGTAGTAGTTCACCTCCGCCTGATCCGAGTGGTCTTTAAGGATCGCGCTCAGGATTTGGTCAGCCTCAACATACTGCTTCTGGTCAAGATTGGCCTTCGCCTCTTCCAGCTTGATCTTCCAAGTATCCGCCCCAAAAAGGCTGCCCGAGATCAAGATCGCCGCTAAAACCGCTAACCCATACCTCTTCATCGCTTCCCCCTAAATTCTAAATTATTACTAATGTTTCCAGACAATAGCCGTTTAAGACACCCCTGTCAAACAATAGACGACCACCCCAAGCTTTTTGCCCGCCCCCCTAATCCTCACCATACCGTTACTCAAGGGCCGGTTGCTCAAATCAAGGCTTGCTTGAGTAAAGAAAAGGTGGCGGTATGGGTGCAAGAATCGCCTGATCGCGCGAGTTACCAGAGCCGTCTTTCGGTCTGGCTTGAGCGCCTGGGCCGCTTTTATGCGAATGAGACTTCGCATCTGCTCCTGGTTTCGGAACCAGCAGTGTGGCTGTGGGCTTCGCAATATAACCATCAAGGGCCGGCCCGCTGGAATTAAAGCAAGCCTAAATTGGTGTCCAATGCTACCCTGCAAAGTAGTTCGCCACGAAGCACGAGGAAACCGGGTGCGATACCGATTGCCAAACCGACTGTTCACCTTATTGAATTCACGGGCTAAAATCCGATCACATC
>CAIYYW010000076.1 GCA_903930515.1 uncultured delta proteobacterium
ATCCACCGCGACCTCAAGCCTGCCAATGTTATGATCGGAGAGTTCGGAGAGACCATCCTTCTGGATTGGGGACTGGCCAAGGTCAAGGGCCTGGAGGATATCCGCGCAAGCCAGATCACCGAGAGCCTGCGCCTGATCAAGGATACCGGAATCGGAACCACCAGCGACGGTCTTCCCCTGGGGACTCCCGCGTATATGAGTCCGGAGCAGGCCGATGGTCAGATTGCGGACATAGACGAGCGGAGCGACATCTGGGGCTTGGGGGCGATCCTTTACGAAATCCTCACCGGGTGTCTGCCTTTTACCGGGACCACCGTCTATGAGGTGATGGGAAAAATAATCAAAGACCCGATCGTGCCCATCCAAGAGGTAGAGCCAAAAGCCCCGGCTGAGCTTTGCGCTATTGCTGAAAAGTGTTTGCAAAAAGAGCCGAAAGACAGATACCAGGGCGCTGAAGAGCTTGCCGAGGACATCACCAATTTCCAGGCGGGAGGATTGGTCGGCGCGTTTGAATATCCGGTCTGGAAAATACTGATCCGCTGGCTAAGGGGCCATTGGAAACATTTGGCCTTGGGTACAAGCGGGACCATCGCGGGCTTGTTGTTAATCCTATGCCTGTTTTTCACATTTTTGTTCAACTTTACTGAGAGAATAAAATTAAAACAAGAAGATATGGATACATTTAATAAAGAAGCTGAAATAGCGCGCCTGGAAAAATTGGTCAAGCTTCCTGATGGACCGGGCAACGCCGCAACCGATATGATGAATGCCATTCATCGCGGTTTATGCAGCGTTGGAGCATGCAAATCTATACTTCCTTACCCATGGATTGAACAGGTCAAAACCGATGAGGCGGATTCAATGCGACAATTTAAGGACCCACAGGAAATGGCTAAACTTGTGGGATGGAGCACAATACCGGAGGTGGATGCATTCCGAAATTCGGCCAAGCGGGGAAATTACCAGATGTGGGGTGTGGAAATGTTGCCCGCACCCGGGGTCAATCCTGCATTTATGTCCATTCCTTTTTATCATGACTTTCTTAGACTGGCATGGCTGGGTATCGTTCACGCCAGAGAATTGGAGAAGCAGGGCAGGAATGAGGAAGCAATTGCCTGGTACCAGGATCTTATCATAATCGGCAACCATTTGGAAAATGACATGTTAATCGGCGAGGCGAACGGGCAAGTTATTAAACGCAGGACTTCGCGTGAGCTGTATCTTTTCTATCTGCGCCAGGGGAATCAGCCGATGGCTGAATTATGGGAAGAATATTACCAGGTGATGAAGAAAAGAAAAGCAGGTTGGCACAATATAGTAGGTTCTTACCCTGCATATTCTGAAGAAGATTTGTTGAAACTGGTTGAAAATGCCGATCTGTTTGTCGGGATTCGTTCGGACTGCTATTTTCTTGTGGTGTGCAGGATGTGTATTTCAAATCCCCGGAGATTTTTCCTGGGCCCGAATGATGCGGAAAAGCAATTTCTGCTGGGGAACCGCTTTGAAGAGGTGAAATTGAAGCTGGACCAGCTCTCGGTTTCGGAATATGTAAATGGAGGATTTATCAAAAGAGTGACTTTTGGGATAACTACAACCTATTACTGGTATTTTTACGATTACTTTCATCCTAGAAGGAGCTTTTAATAAATGAAATTGGAACGCCTTCTTGGACTAAAGCTCGCCATTTGCCTGTGCCTTACTCCGGCATTTTTCAATGCCCGTGCCCAAGCCAAACCGGAGCCTTCAATCCCGGTTTATTTCCTGGGCAAGGATCAGGCCATTTCAGAAAGGGTCTTTCTGGACAAAAAGATCCAGCCGGTTTTCCAACTGGAAAAAGCCAAAGTTATCGTGCTTCAGGACACAATCCCGAATGAAAAAGAAAAAGAAGAATTGATTCAGCAGGTGCGGGCGGGAAAAGGGCTGATCGTTATGATGGGTCCTGAGGTCAGTCCGTTATTCCTCTCCGAACTCTATGGAACACCAGTTGAATTACAAACCGAGTCAAAATCTCTTCCCGCCAAATTCTATCTTCCCACCCCTAAATTCTGGAAGGGGATTTGGGATTATATCCGGGGCAAGCAATCTAAGACCGAATTGCATTGGACCCAGCAGGGCCAAATAGATTGGTCCAGCCTGCCCTCTATTACTGACAGGTTTGAACCGATCAAACCCGCGCCCTTCGGCAAAGCGCTCGTGCTGGGAGACAAGCCTGAGCAGGTCGTGCTCTATGAAGGTGAGGTTGGACAGGGCAAGGTATATCTGCTTACGGCTTGGATTTATGTTGACCCCAATTCCTCCTTGAGCCGAAAAGAGAACAAGAACTATCAGTTTTTTTGCTGGCCGTTTTTCAACTATTTGGTTTATGGAATGGTTATGGAGGCCGGCCTTGAAACCCCGGAAAAATTCCCGGATTGGCCGGGCGCTCCGGTTATTTCTCACAGCCAGAAAACTAATATATTGGTCGGCTTAATCTTTTTTGCCGCCATCAATATGCTGCTTTTCCTTTGGGTTTTGACATATAGCAGGAGACACAAGACCCCTTTGGAAGGTTTTGAAAAAGCGGTATATACCCACGACACCTTTGACCTCAAAGCCTCCCGACTCCAGAACCAATGGGCGGACGCCGGGTTTTACCGGCCGCTCTCCGGGTTCTTGATCGGCTTGATCATCGGGATCCCCTGGGCGCTCCTGATGCTCCCGGTGGGAGTCTGGACAAGAAACAATCTATATATTTTTCCCATGCTCGGGGGAATGGAGGGTTTGATCTGGGGAGTTTTGGGCCTGGTGTTTTTTGTCTTTGATTTGGACACCAGCACCGCGGCCATCAAGTTTTATGCGGAATACCGGGTGAAAGACCCGAAGCGCGCGGTCCAATATTTTCAGTTTTTGATCTGGTGGCAGATGCTCACCGGAATGGTCCAGATCATATTCATCACCTTATTCGCGTTTTATGTTTTGCCCAACACCTTATGGTCTTACCTTGCCATCGCGTTCTTTTGCTGGTCTCTTTTTCAATGGCCCGGGTTTCCCGCCCAATTTTTTTATGATGTTTTCCATGCCTATCAGCGGTTTGATGTTTCCACATATTATAACTATATCAACATGGCGCTCGGCATCATTTACGGGGTTGCGATGTGGTATTTATGGCGCAGGTGGGGAACAGTTCATCCCCGGTTCGGAGAAGCGTTTTCCTACCCTTTTTTAGTGGTCACATTGTTTTTGGCGATTAACTGGACCTATTTCTTCATAGGGTATTTCCTATATCGCCGGTTGGGTTATCCATTCAAGGTAATGTTTATGGCGCATTTCAACTGGGAGCTGGTCAAGCAGGTGATTTTATACGGATATAAGCTCACCATCCGCCAAGCCATAGACAAGATTGATAAATTTTTATGGGTTGTCATTTTGGCCGTGGTCTTGTCCAACTATCTGGAAAACAGCGGGATCGTCGCCCTGGCGTTGGGGGCATACGCCGCTCTTGAGGGAGTGGAAATTATCAGTATTTCCACCTTCTCTGAGGCATATTCCAATAACCGGATGAAACTGGCAAGGCATTATATGCTCCAAGCTCTTCAATGGGGATTTTTCGGCTCCACCATCATCGGCACCATGCTCCTGATCATGGTCAGCCCGCTCAACGCTTATCTCAGCACGCAATGGAGCCAGGTCACAAAACTTTTGCCGCTCGTGTTTTTATCCTCAATCCTCATCTGCTTTGCGCGCATGCCCGACACCATTTTCAAGGCCTCGGGCAGGACCGAGTTTATCCCACTGGTGGGCGCCGTGCTCCTGGCCGTCAAGGTGATATTTTTATTCCTGCTCGTGCCCTCTATGCAGATTTTCGGGCCGCCGACCGTGCTTATCTTTGTTAATGTGACCGATGTAATCCTTTCCTGGCTGCTCATTTCGCGCTACATCCTGAAAGTAAATGTCAACCCGATCAAGATGGCTTTACCACATTTGCTGGCCGGGGCCGTGGTAACCCTGGTTTTATTGGCCGCAAGACATTATCTGCTCCCCTTTAAAATGCCGGGCTTGGTCGCGATGGTCATCTTGACGCTATTGATGATGGTTCCGTTAATTTTTCTCACCGCGGTTTTCGGAGGCTGGAATGATGTGAGCTTGGACGAGTTTGAGCGGGCGTCTTTAACCAACAAGATGACAAGGGTTGTCTGGTTCAATGTGGTAAAATTGATCAAGATCGGCAGGAGTTATCGGTTCCTTCCGGAATATCAGCCTGAAAACCGCGAGGAAATCCAGGCAGAGGCCGACCAGATAGTTGTCGCGCGCATCCCCGAAGAACTTCGCCAAACCGCAACCATCACCCTCAGCACAATGGGTCCCTGGAAAAAATCGCAGCCGTTGGAAGAGGCCAAAAAATCAGACTAGGGTCGGGTCCTAAAAATTTCATCTATTGTGGTGCGGGCCTCTGGCCTGCAAAATCAAGAAGTTAGGGGCCGAGCCGCCTGCATCATAATTTCTGGGACCCGCCCCGAGGAAAGTTATTTTCGGACCACATTTTCTTTACCAACGATATTTTCCACGGACCGGCCGAATTCTTTGAGCGCGGCATCGGGAGAGAGTTTGCCGGTGATGATTTGTTCGGAGAGTAGTTGGAGGTAGAAGGATATTTCCGGATAGTCGGGCAGGCCGGGACGGGAGCGGGTGAAGGGGAGGATGGCGGGCGCGGTCTGGGCGATAAAGGGCTGGGTGGCAACCACCGTGCTTTGCGCCAAGTCCTTGCGGGTGGGGGTGAAGGCCTGTTTCTGGAACAGTTTTTCCAGGCTGGATAAAGTATTGAG
>CAIYYW010000077.1 GCA_903930515.1 uncultured delta proteobacterium
AGGCGAACCGGAACCTGGAGCACAAGCTGGAAGAGTTGCAGGAGGGCGTGCTGGAAGTGAGGATGGTTCCGATCGGGCAGATTTACGACAAGCTCCGCAGGAATGTGCGCAAGCTCGCGCGCGAGACCGGCAAGGAGATCAACTTTATCGCGGAAGGCGGCGAGACCGAGCTGGACAAGCTGATCATCGAGGACCTGGCGGACCCGCTGATGCACATCATCCGGAATTCAATTGACCACGGGATTGAAACCAAAGAAAAAAGGGTCAGCCAGGGCAAGTCCGAGCAGGGAGAGATCAAGCTGAGCGCGCTCCAGCGCGGAAACCATGTCGTGATCGAGATCAGCGATGACGGGGCCGGGCTGGATTTCCCCCGGATAAAAAAGCAGGCGGTGAAAATGGGTTTGCTCGGAGCGGACCAGGAGGTCAAGGAGGAAGACCTGACCCAGCTATTGTTCTTGTCCGGGTTCTCGACCGCGGAAAAGGTGAGCGAGCTTTCCGGACGCGGCGTGGGGCTGGATGTGGTCAAGAACAATATCGGCGCCCTGAGCGGAGCGATTGATGTTGAAAGCCGTCCGGGCAAAAGCACCAAGGTGATCATCACCCTGCCGATCACGCTCGCGATCATCCAGGCCCTGATCGTGGAAGTGGGCAAGGAGACCTTCGCCATCCCCCTTAACGCGGTATCCTCCGGAATCGCCGTGAAGCTGGAAGAGATCAAGACCATTGAAGGCAGGGAAGTGATTGAGCTCCGCGAGCGGACTTTGCCCCTGCTCCGGCTGGAAAAATTTTTCAAGCTCAGCTCCGGGACCAAGCCGGGCCAGGAGGATGACATTTATATCGTTACCGTGGGGATCGCCGAGCGCCGGATCGGACTGGTGGTGGACCGGCTGCTGGGCAGGCAGGACATCGTGATCAAAAGCATCGGGGAGGTGCTGGCCGGGATCAAAGGCGTGGCCGGAGCCACCGAGCTGGGCGATCAGCGAACCATCCTGGTCTTGGATGTGGTAGGCTTGATTGAAGAATCGTCCAGCGCCCGGATTACCGGCCGGATCAGCGTGGGAGCGCGTAACCATGTATCTTGAATTTTACGGATTGAAGGATAAGCCGTTCGGAAAAACCCCGGACCCGGAAATGCTCTTCCTCTCCCGGCGCCACGAGGAAGCCCTGGCGCGGATGGAGCAGGCGGTGGAAGACCGGGAGCTTTTGCTTTTGACCGGAGAGATCGGGTCGGGAAAAACCACCCTGAGCCGGGCGCTGATTGACCGGCTGCCTGAGAATTTCAAGCCCTGCCTGATCATCAATCCCAGGCTCAGCCCGAACCAGTTGCTCCGGACCGTGTCCAGAAGGCTGGGCGCGGAAGAGCCGAAATATTTCAAGAGCGACCTGGTTGAACAGATTTTTGAGCTCCTGTTCCAGCACTACCATAACGGGATTTGCCCGGTATTGATCATTGACGAGGCGCATTTGATCCCGAGCCGGGAAACTTTTGAGGAAGTGAGATTGCTCACCAATTGTCAACTGGACAAGGAAAACCTGGTCAGCATTATCCTGATCGGACAGCCCGAGTTGAACCAGCGGCTTTCCCACCCGGTGTATCAGGCATTGCGGCAAAGGGTCGGGATCCGCTATCACCTGGCCGGGCTGGCGCGGGAAGAATTGCCCGAGTACCTGGAATTCCGGCTGAAGAAGGCCGGGAGGGAAAAAAACCTGTTTGCGCCCGAGGCGATTGAGGCGATCTGGGTTTTCTCCGGTGGAATTCCACGGCGGATCAACAATATCGCGGCCAACGCCCTGATTGAGGGTTTTGCCCGCGAGGTCAAGCTGATCCAGCCTAGGATCATTGAAGATGTGGCCGAAGACCTGGGCCTGGAAAAGATGATTGAAGTGAAAGATCAAAAGACCAACGCGGTTCGGAAAGCGGGATAAAAAATGGACCTGGTGGAAGCAAGAAAGAAAGCCAAAGAGCTCCAGGAGAAGAAGCAGGAAACCCCTGCGGCCAAGCCGGTAATGGAAAAGCCGGAAAGCCCGGCCCTGGAAAAGCCATCGGCCAAGAAAGTCCCGGGAAAAAAGAAAAGACCGGGGCCTGAAGCCAAAGCCCGGCCCGCGGCAAAAAAGACCGAGGCCAAAAAAGCGAAGGCCGGGAAAAAAACGGAGCCGGTCCCGGTGAAGAAGGCCAAAGCTGAAAAAACGGGTGGATTGCCGGAGCCGAAGCCGGCCGCAAAACCCGCTCCAACCCCTCCGGCCAAAACCGAGCCGGCGCCTACGGAAGAACTTTTTGTGGATATGAACTTCGGGGAAGATTTGCCGGACCTGACGGCAAAAGAAAAAAAGCCGGCCCGGGAAGAGAAACGCGGGGAAGCGCCGAAGCAAAAACAGGAAGCGATCTCGGAAAAGAAGGTTGAAAAACAGCAGGCGCCGGCGAAGTCGTCCGAGCTTGCCCCGCCTGCGGTTTTGGAGCCGGATTCGGATAAGGATTTTTACGAACTGGTGGTGGAAGACCTGGTGCAGTACGGCTATGGGGAAATAGAGTCGGAAGCGGACCTGGTTGAGCTGTTGGGACTCCGGCTGGGAAGCGAGATTTACGCGATCTCCCTGGTCAAGATCCAGCAGATCATCAAGCCGCGCTCAATCACTTTGGTGCCGGGATCTCCTCATTATGTGCTCGGGATCGTCTCGCTCCGGGGAATGGTAATCCCGATCTTTGACCTGAGAAAGAGGCTGGGACTGGAGCCGGTTCAGCCCACCCGCCAGACCCGGATCATTATTGTCAAGGTCAAAGATAGCGTGCTGGCCGGACTCTATGTGGACCAGGTCCTGGAAGTGGCGCGCGTTCCCCAAAGCTCGTTTGAGGCCCCCCACTCCATTTTCAGCGGAGCCGAGGGGGAATTCTTAGAGGGGATCGCCCGATATAAGAACCAGATGCTGATCGTGCTCAACCTGGCAAATGTTGTTCTGGGCAAAGAAGAAGAAAGAAAGGCTGGATAAATAATGGGGGAAGTCAAGGGAAAATCAAAGGAAATCCGGCTCGCCTGTTTCACCCTGAACGAGCAGAGCTATGCCATTGACATAATGAAAATCAGGCAGATCATCCGGCCCACTAAAATCCGGCCCCTGCCGGAAGCGCCCAACTTCGTGGAGGGCGTGATCAGTCTCCGGGGGGCGGTGATCCCGATCATTGACCTGCGCAAGCGGTTCGGGATTGAGATCAAGCCGGACAAGGAGCCGAGGGTGATCATTGTCAGCGTGGAGCGGCAGGTGGTCGGGATCGTGGTGGACGAGGTGAGCGAAGTGATCAATGTTTCCGCCGAACAGATCCAGCCCCCGCCCAGGCTGAGCGGAATCCCCAGCCGATTCCTCTCCGGCGCCTGCCAGTGGAAAGACGATATTCTGTTGATCCTGAAGCTGGACCAGATTTTGACCAGCGAGGAAAAATTGAGTCTGGCCGAACTTAAAAAACCGACGGGAAAGGAGTAAAAATGATAGTTTTATGTCCGAAATGCAAAACCAAATACCGGGTGGATGAAAATAAAATAGGCCCGGATGGGGTCAAACTGCGTTGCTCCCAGTGTCAGATCGTTTTCAAGGTCGCCAAAAGGACTCCGGCTCAGGCCGCCCCGTCGCCTCAGCCGCAGGCCCGCCCTGCTCCGGCGCCCGTGCCCTCCCCGGCCCGGCCCGCGCCGGCTCCGGCTCCGGCCGCGGCTCCGGCGGTCACCGGCCCGATGGTTCCGCAGGGCGAGGTTAAAGCGGAATTGTTGTTGGCGGACGCGGACGAAATTTTCTTGAACAAGATCGGAGACGAACTGGTAGCCGCCGGATATCTGGTCTGGTACGCGAGAGACGGTGAAACCGCCTTGAATTTCATCCGGGAAAAGAGGCCCAAGGCCGCGATCCTGGAAGTGATGCTCCCCGGTCTGTTCGGGTTTGAAGTATGCGAGAAAATCAAGGAAGACCCCGAACTGTCGCAACTGGTCAAGCTGGTATTGATCGGATCGGTATATGAAAAAAACCGGTTTCGGAGAGCGCCCACAACTTTGTATGGCGCGGACGCCTATGTGGACAAGTATCATAATGAAAAAGAGGTTTTGAAAAAGGTGGAGATCTTGCTCGGGTTTGCCGTGGAAGAGCCGGCGCCCGAAGAGGAACCGTCGGAAGCAACTCCGGAAATCGCGGCCGCTCCGACCCCGCCTCCGCCGACCCCGCCTTCGGCCAGGCCGGCCCCGGCTCCAACCCTGAAAATTCAGGCTCCACCGGCCCGGCCCGCGCCCGCGGCTCCGAAACCCGCGCCGCCCCCTGCCCCGGCCAGGCTGGCCGCGCCTGCCCCGCGAGTTACCCAGCCGGTTAGCCCGCCTCCGGCGCCAAAAGCCGTGCCCAGGCCCGCAATCCCGGCCCCGGTTCCGCCACCCGCATCCCCAAGACCGGTTCCGCCACCACGCCCCGCGCCCCCGGCTCCGGTCAAACCCGCGGCGCCTCCTGCTCCGCCTTTGCCCGCTCCCGCGGCTCCGCCTGCAACGGGCGTGGATTGGACCAAGTTGGTCCCGGATACTCCCGAGCATAAGAAGGCGGCCCGGCTCGCGAGAACCATTGTCGCGGATATCGCCCTGTACAATCCCGACCTGGTGGAACGAGGGGTTCGGGAAGGAACCCTTTTCCAACTGCTCGCCAAGGATATTGAAGATGGGAGAAAACATTTTCAAACCAAGGCCGGCCCGGAGATTATGGCGGTAGCGGATTATTATCAGTTGGCCCTGGAAGATGTCATCGCGAAAAAGAAGAAGAAGCTCGGCCTGGAGTGAGATGGGGGAAGATCCGAACAACCTGGTCAAAAAAGGGGAAATCTCCAGGCGGCTGCATCATCCGGAGGAAGAAATCCGCCGGCTGGCGGTTGACGAGCTCAAGCGCCGTCACGGGGCGGAGAACCTCGCGCTCCTGAGCGAGGGATTGGGCGATTTGAGCTGGCGGGTGCGGAAGACCGCGATTGATGTGATCGTGAATTACCCGGACCAGAAATCCTCGACCGCGATCCTGATCAATGCCCTGTATGACCACGAGAACGCGGGACGGCGCACCAGCGCGATTGAGGCCCTGATCCGGATGGGAGAGCGGTCGGTGGATGAGTTGCTTCAGGCCTGCCAGACCTATGACCCGGAGGTGCGAAAATTTCTCCTGGACATTTTGGGAGAAGTCCGCCACCCCAAGTCGCTCCCCTGCGTGCTCAAGAACCTGGACGACCCGGATGAAAATGTCCGGCTGGCCGCGGTGGAGGCCCTGGGCAAGATCGGCGGCCAGGAGGCGGACAAGAAATTGATGGAGCTGATCAATTCCGGGAATGATCTGGTGATCCGGTTCAGCGCCCTGCATCTCCTGGGCAAATCCGGAAAGCCTTTTCCGGCCGGGATGGTTGAAAGGCTGCTCAAGGAAAGATTGTTCCGCCGCGCCGTGTTTGAAGTTCTGGGAGGAAGTTCCGATCCTCAAAGCGTCAGCTTCCTCCTGGAAGGGATCGCGGACAGCGCCAAGAGCGCCCGCCAGGCTGCGATCCATTCGATGACCCGGATTTACGAGAAAGATCAGGCCGGGAACCTGCGGCCGCAGATTGAGCAAGGTCTCCGGAAGATTTTCAATCATAAGAACCTAAGCTTGCTCGTGGAATTCATTGAGGGTGATCATGCCCATACCCGCCGGAATGTGCTGACCCTGTTATCCTTGCTGGACCTCGAGCAATCGCTGCATTATCTGTTTTCGCTCAGCCTGAACGATTCCCTTTCCGAAGATTTGGCCGCGAACCTGGAGCGGATCAGGCAGCGCCGTCCGGATTGGTTCAAGAAGCAGTTGAAGGGGGAAGTTTCGGAAATAAAGGAAGCGGTCAAGCATCTGCTCAAGGAGGAAGAAGGGATTCTGTCTCTGACCGAGGAGGCCAAACCGCAGTTGAGCGAGGCGGAGTTCAGCCTGATCCGGGACCGGATCAGCCTGAGCTACGGCATCTTCTTTGACCTGGAAATGAAATATCTGGTGGAACGAAGGATCGCCCAGCGCATGCATCAACTGGGGGATCGGAGATTTTCCGATTACCTGATCCGGCTGGAGAACTCGGTCAGCGGACAGGAAGAGTTGAATGAGCTGACCCGGCTCCTGGTCAATAACGAGACCTATTTTTTCCGCGAAGATTTTCAGCTCCAGACTTTTTCCGAAGAAATTATGCCTGAGCTGATTGAAAGCGCGCGCCAGGAAGGGAGGGAAAGCATCCGGATCTGGAGCGCCGGCTGTTCCAGCGGGGAAGAGCCATACACCATCGCGATGCTGATCGCGGAACGGAAGGACCTGGGAAAACTTAAGGTGGAAATTTACGGCTCGGACTTGAGCGAGGAGATGATCAAAAAGGCCGGCCAGGGGGTTTACGGCCCCAGTTCCTTTCGGGTGATTGACGAATATCATTTCAAAAAATATTTCTCCGCCTCCGGACACAAGTTTCAAGTCCAGGACCAGCTCCGGAAGATGGTTCAGTTTGATTGCCTCAACCTCCTCAGCTTCGGATATCCCGCCCCGCTCCGGAACCTGGATGTGATCTTCTGCCGGAATGTCCTGATCTATTTCAGCCTGGAGGCCAAGCGGGCCTTGGTGGAAAGGTTCTATCAAAGCCTGCGCTGGGGAGGATTCCTCCTGCTCGGCCACTCGGAAAGCCTGCTCAACCTGTCCACCGCTTTCCGGCTCCGTCATTTTAAAAACGACCTGGTTCATCAGAAACCGCCGCTGGAGGATAGCCGTGGGAAATGATGTAATCAGTGTGTTGGTGGTTGACGACTCGGTTTATAATAGACGGATGCTGAGCGAGATTATTGACCAGACCGGATTTGCCAAGGTGGTGGCGGTGGCCCGGGACGGCGAGGAGGGTTTGAAAAAGGTTTTTGATCTCCGGCCCGACCTGATCACCCTGGACCTGGAAATGCCCCATATGGACGGTTTCACTTTCCTCCGGATCCTGATGAAGAGCATGCCCACCCCGGTGGTGGTGGTGAGTTCGCTGGCGGAAGACCGGAATGTGTTCAAGGCGCTGGAGCTGGGCGCGCTTGATTTTGTGGGCAAGCCGGACACCAAGCTTTCCACCATTGAGCAGTTCCAGAAAGACCTGATCCAGAAATTGGCGATGACCCGTCATATCCGGATGCGCAATATCCAGCGCCGGATCAGCCAGCAAGTGGTGACCCAGTTGGGGATCGCCCCGGTGGTCAAGCCCGCGGAAGCGGTCGCGCGCAAAGTGGAATTGGTCGCGATCGGCGCCAGCACCGGGGGCCCCAGCGCGATCCAGAGCATCCTCTCGCGGTTCCCCGCGGATTTGAACGCCGGGATCGCGGTCAGCCAGCATATGCCGTCCGGGTTCACCAAGGCCTTTGCCGAGCGGCTGGACCGGATCAGCAAGCTGACGGTCAAGGAAGCGGAGCCGGGCGATTTTATGGAAAAAGGGAAAGTGTTGATCTCGCCGGGGGGAAAGAATTTGATCCTGGCCAGACAGGGTAGTAAAGTAGTGGCAAGACTGGAAGAGCGGGCCGAAAGCGACCGTTACATCCCGAGCGTGGACAAATTGTTCAAGAGCGCCGCGGGCGTCTACGGTTCCCGGATGATGGCGGTGGTCCTGACCGGGATGGGCTCGGACGGAAAAGAGGGGGTCCTGGCGGTGAAGCGGGCAGGCGGTTTCGTGATCGCCGAATCGGAAAAGACCAGCATCGTCTTCGGGATGCCAAGGGAGGCGATTGAGACGCACCAGGTGGACCGGGTGGCGAACCTGGAGGAAATTTCAGGAGAGATTTTAAAATTCTGTTAGATCGGGAGTTGAATGATGGGAGAAGAAAAGCGGTTGGAAGACAAACTCAAGGCGTTGCAAAAGCTGGCCACCAGCGACGAAGCCGGAGAAATCCTGGAAATGGTCAACCGGGGGATGGAGTTCACCAAGGAAATACTGGGAGAGAATGAGCGGCTCCGGTTCCGGATGGTTCAGCTCCAGGAGGAGATCCAGGAATTGGGACAACTCTCCGAGCGCAAGCAGCTCCAGGTCCGGCTCAAGGAAGAGTTGCGCCGGCTGGAGATGGAGAAGCAGAGACTGCTGGGCGAGTATCAGAAGGTGGAAGCCCAAAACCGGGAATACGCCACGCGCTATGTGGAGGTGGAGGAGGAGAACAATAATCTGGCCAATTTATATGTCTGTTCCTATCAACTACATTCCACCCTGGATTTCCACGAAGTGCTCCAGATAATTATGGAGATCATCATCAACCTGATCGGAGCCGAGGAATTCGGGATCCTACTGCTTGACGAAAAAACCCGGCTCCTGCACCCGGTGGCGATGGAAGGAAGGGAGGTCGGAGCGGTTCCGACTTTCCCGCTCGGGGAGGGCATGGTGGGGAGATGCGCGGAGACCGGGGAGAACTATTATGCCCCGGACATTTCCCAAACCCAGCAGAGCCGTTCGGTGGATTCTCCGTTGGTGGCGATCCCGCTCAAGATCAAGGACCAGGTGATCGGGGTGATCGTGCTGTTCAAGCTGCTCCCGCAAAAAACCCAGTTCGCAAATGTGGACTACGAACTGTTCACGCTGTTAGCCGGACATGCCGCCACTGCAATTTTCTCTTCCCGGCTCTATACCGAGGCGCAGAGAAAACTGACCACGATCAAGGGTTTTATGGAGCTTTTGACTCATTGAGGGTAATTGGTTAAAATCTATAGCTTTAGGGGGAACTAGTGAAGATTCTGGTAGTTGAAGATTCGCCGACCATGAGACAGTTGATCAGCTTCGCACTCAAGCGGCTCAAGGATATGATGATCGTGGAGGCCGCGGACGGGGTGGAGGGCCTCAAGAAATTGAACTCGGACACCTTTGACCTGATCATCACCGACATCAATATGCCGGTGATGGACGGACTCAAGCTGATCAGCCTGGTCCGGAGAGATGTCAAGTATCGGAATATTCCCATTATGATCATCACCACCGAGGGAGGCGCCGAGGACCGGGAACGCGCCCTGGCCCTGGGAGCAAACGCCTATGTCACCAAGCCGATCCAGGCGGGAAATGTGATGGAAATAGCCAAAAGCCTCCTCGGGATCCCCTAAGCCCTGAATACACCCCAAGAAAATCAAATATCTTTCTCACCGCAAAGGCGCAAAGAACGCAAAGAATTCTTGGGGGCGCGGACACTCCTGTCCGCGATTGAAACGCAAAGGACGCAAAGAAATAAATTGGGTCCAGGGTCTGCGACCCTGGCCGCAAAGCCGCAAAGAATTCAGAATTATTTTTCTGCTTTTAACGCGAAACAATGCATTCTCACCGCAGAGCCGCAGAGGCCGCAGAGAATTGAATTGGGTCAAGGGGCACGCCCTTGTTCCCTCCCCCCGCCGTGGGGGAGGGTTAGGGAGAGGGGGATTTTTCACCGCAAAGCCGCGCCGCAGAGAATTCAAATCATTTTTTACCACAACGACACTACGAATCAAAAGATTATTTTCGTCGTGCCCGTCGTGTCGTCGTGTTTAAGAGAAATTCTAATTGAAGATTTTAAACACCACGGCACCACGCCGGATGAGGAAGAA
>CAIYYW010000078.1 GCA_903930515.1 uncultured delta proteobacterium
GTCGCGGAGGCCTTGCATTTTTTCCAACCCGCATCATCCAGGTTGCATTTAAAAGTGCAAGGGCCCGCGGTGCATTTAAATTTAAAATTAGCCGTGGTTGTATCTGCGCACAAGGGAGGTCCTGCCGTGATTTTGGTGTTGACACCTTTGGCGTAACTTTCCACCCTGTCAAATCCCGAGATTACAGAGGCCTGATTGCTCTCTTCCGCGCTTCCTGCCTGGCAACCTGCCTGGATAAGGAAAATGGCGCAGAAAAGACCAATGATTGCCATAAAACCAAGTCCCTGCTTAGACCCTTTCATTTTAAATTCCTCCCTTTTTAGTCGGTCGTTAAACCCTGGTAAAAACAATTCTCTGCTTTATGGAACTATTCATTCTTTGCCTAATTTTAGGAGTATAATGAACTTTTAAGCAATGTAAATGCGGGTGGGTCGGGGGCACCGAGGGTCCGCGGACAAGGAATTGGCTGGCATCCCGGCTCGGGCTGCTCCGCAGGCATTCACTGGACTCGCGGAATACCTCTCGCAGACTTAAAAGGAATCGCCGAAGACCGGCATTGACTTTGGCTCAATAGAATCTATCTTAAACTTAGAGGGTGGCGATTGAGAAGGACGGTCATTTCACTGGCGCTGATCTGGTCTATAATGATGGTTGCCCGTCTTGGTTACGCGGGGTTGGATGAGGTTGATCCCGGACCAAACCCGGATCCATCCGAGCTGGATCAAGACCCTCGGATTTTGCAATTCCAGGGGCGCGAAAAGGTCATCATTGAGTTGAAAGATCCGTCCGTTTCCGATCATCATTTCCCGATCGTTCTGGGCTTCCTGGAAATACTCCGGGACCTGCGGGATCGGCTCCAGTCCTTAAACCTCCCGGTCAATATCAAAGCCGGTTTGAACCGTTTGCTGGACCTGGCGGAGCAGTTCTGGAAACAGGATGCGGACGGCTGGCTGCGGGGTTCAGGCTTCCGAAAAAGTATGGGGGCGTTCAAGTTTTTCGCCCGGATCGGTTCCGGCCTGAGAATAATCCCGGACCGGGACCGCGTCTATCTAATGGCAAAATCCGATCAGGCTCTTTTGGAGTTTGACACGGAAACCCAGGCGCTGCGGGCGAGGAAAAAAATCGCGGCCAGCCATCAGCGATTGCTCAAGGACCTCCGCGGGATTCTCAGGGATGCCGGGTACCGCCCGAAGCAATTCCATTTGCGGTTCAAGGCCGAATTTTTCAATGTCAGCAACGGGGTCGCGGTTTCGGTCCCGCGGAAAGCGATCCCGGCGATCCGGAAGCTCGCTTATGTGAAGCGGGTTGAAAAAGATCTTCCGGCCCATCCCCTGGGAACGGTTCCTCCAAATGTGCATTTTGTAGGCGCGGAGGAGCTCTGGAGTTTTGGTTACACCGGCAAGGGACATACCATTGCGATCGTGGACACCGGGGTTGAGCTGACCCATATTGATTTGGCGGACAATATGTGGATCAACCAGGCCGAGTTCAAAGGCGCCCCCTGTTCCGGGTCCACCCTGGACAATGACGGCGATCAATGGATTTCCATCCCGGACCTCAAGGCCATTTATGACAGCCCGACCAAATCCAATTCCTGCGTGAAAGATTTTGATCAGGACGGTCTCTTCAGCATCTACGACCTGATCAGCCCGGGATATCCGGGCCTGCTCAACCCGCTGCTCAATAATGCGGATGACGACGGGAACGGGTATCCGGACGATTTGATCGGCTGGAATTTTTACGGAGGCACTGCGGGAGAGAATGGATATACCAACCCCGCGGACGCCTACGGCCACGGGACCCATGTGGCGGGGATCGCCGCGGGCAACGGCGAATTAAAAGGGGTGGCGCCGGAGGCGAGGGTTCTTCCGCTCCGGGTATGCCTGAGAAGTAGTTGCGACGAAAGTTATATAATGCAGGCGCTGGATTATGTGGTCAACTCTCCCCATCCCCCTTATGCGGAAGTGATCAACCTGAGCATCGGCAGCGCCACCGACTATCAGACCTGCCGGCCCTTCGCGGATTCGGTGAATAACGCCGTGGAAAACGGAAAGGTGATCGTGACGGTTTCCGCCGGGAACAGCGGCTCGCTCTTATACACCACCGAATGTCCGGGCAGCGCGGAGCGGGCGCTTACGGTTGGCAACTCCCAGGCGCAAGACAATTCCATCATTGACAAGATATATCCCTCCAGCTCGCGCGGCCCCACTTTCCCCGATTTCGGGATCAAGCCGGACCTGGTGGCGCCGGGATACAATATCTGCGCGGCCCGGGGCAGCGGGATGGTCGGAAACGGATTATGCGACCTGGACGGGAACGGATTGTTCAATCATATAAATCTGACCGGAACTTCCATGTCCTCCCCCCATGTGGCCGCGGGAGCGCTCCTGATCAAACAGATGCATCCGGACTGGAATCCCGACCAGGTCAAAGGCTTGCTGATGCAGACCGCAACCGACCTGGGCTATCCTCCCTATACCCAGGGAGCCGGACGGCTGAACCTGTCCAATACCCTGGCCGCGCAAGCCGCGGTGTCTCCGCAAAGCCTTAATTTCAAAATTGACCAGCGCGCCCAGAGTCGCTGGAACTCGGAATCCCAGACCATTCAAGTGCTCAACCTTTCCGACTCATCCCATATCTATTCAATCCGGCCGTTGGGAAAATTCCCCGTCGGGGTCCTCTACCAGATCCCTGAGAACCAGGTTGAGATCGCCCCGGGAGATTCCTATCTCTTCCCGGTTTCCATCTCGGTGGACAACCGGATTGTTCCCGACCCACCCTGGCTCAACAAGACCAACTCCCAGACGCCCCCGATCTACTTTGACCAATTGGCCATCTACGCGGACGAGCAAGGGGTTGCGACCGCGATGACCTATTTTACCAAGACCTGCATGGCCCGATACGGCTGCGCGGATTGCGACAATCCCACCCCGACCCTGATCTTCGACCAGGACGGCTTCCAGAGATTTTCCACTGACAGCCCGGTCCCGGGCCTGATCCCGATCCAGTGCGGGATCCCCTTGAATTTTATGCTCCACGACTGGAGGACGGACGGATTTCAGGCTTATTATGTCCGGGAAAACCTTTCCTCC
This sequence comes from uncultured delta proteobacterium, assembly GCA_903930515.1. Classification (GTDB taxonomy): domain Bacteria; phylum RBG-13-61-14; class RBG-13-61-14; order RBG-13-61-14; family DRUE01; genus CAIYYW01. Next base: position 3,093 of record CAIYYW010000078.1, read on the forward strand.
GATCAGGTTGCGGACGGAACTTTTTCCCGGTCCGAGGCCGACCATAACCTTTACCAGATCACCCTTTCGGACAAGCTCAACCAGCCGATCCCGGTGGATAATAACCCCGGCGATTACGGGATCCATGTTTTCGCCTATAAAAAATATTCCCGCTTTGACGAGCGGGTCTTGATCGGCGTGGAGGGACGGCCCACCGGAAGCCTGGGGCGCGGCAGATTTTATTTCAACCAGGTCAGCTCCAATTTTGAATTCTTCTGGAGCATGGTCACCTATAAAAACGGAAGGTATTACGCCTTCAACGATTACCAGGGACAAGGCATCTCCTCCCCGATTACTTTTGCCAATGGCAGCGCCGATTTCCGGCATCCCCGCCTGACCGCCAAGGCGGATTTCGGATCTTACGCGATGAAATCGTTTTATGGGAGTCTGCCCGAGGTGGTCCTGCCATCCCCCGGCCCGAGCGACGACCTGCTTTATTTTTTGCCGATGAAAAGCCCCGCGGACCGGCCCTTCAATATTAGTCTTAACTTCAAACTCCGTCCTCCCGGCTCCGGGAGTTATGATTACACCACCGGCAATATCCGGACCAGCGCGGCCGGCGCGGAGCTGGAAATTTACAAGTCGCAAGAAGAATCCCGCTATGCCTATCCCAAGACTTACCTGGAGCCGATCCTGAAATATCCGCGCGATGAAATCACCCTGGTCAAAGGGCCGCCGATCTTTACCGGGATCGCCTTCGCCAATGGATCGCCGGGTTCTAATTTAGGCGTGTATGTGATCCCGCACAAATACTATCAGCGGGAGGCGATCATCAAATATTACAACTGGATTTATTCCCCCATCTTCATCCTGCAAAGCGGCGATTTCCAGAATACCAGCCTGTCCGTGACCGCGACCGATGCCACCGGCAATCAATCCTCATCCAGCATTAACAACCTATCCCTGTTTGAACAGCGCGCGGCCCAGGCGGCATACGGAAAAACCACGGCCCGGATCAACGCCCCGGCTTACAGCATCCAGGGAATGACCGGGAACGCTTACGCGGAAGTCACCTTCAGCCCCCCGGCTTCAGATTTGAGAGCGCCCTATATTGATAAGATGACGCTGGTCTCGGACCGGCGGATCACCGATACTTTCCGGCCCAACACCGAAAACCGGATCCTGCTTAAGGTATCCGACACCCTCTACAACGAGACCCCGGCCAAGCCCGAGCCGCGGGTCCGGATTTATTACCGGCCCTTCAGCGCCAATTACGAGTATCTCTGGCAGGAACTGCCCCAGGAAGGGTATCAGGATTGGAAGAACGCGGTCCGGTTCCAGGAACAATTTTCCGGGCTGACTTATGTTTCGCTCAAGGTGACGGCCTGGGATCAGGAGGAAAACTATCAAGGACCGCAGGGGAATGTCCTGGAGTATGTGATGGAGCCGGCCTTCCTTTACGATCCCGCTCCGGCCGGCTGCTCCGCGGTCCCGCCCCTGCCCGGCCTGTTCTATCCCGCGGATGTCAACGGAGACGGCTTTGCCCGGAATTCTCCCGAGGCCGACTATCTGGATAAAATTTTGCGGGGGATTGCGGATCCGTCCGATCTGGATTTCAGCTGTCCCCTCCCGGTGAATGATCCAGTATCCATTCTGGAATTAAACGGCAACGGAAATTTTGATGCCGAGGATTTGGATCTGTTGCAAGGCCTGATCAAGGGCTCGGGCCGGCTTCCCCCTCCGCAACTGGAAATAGAGCAGGCTCCGGATTTGAACCGCTCAACCAGTGCCTCGGGAACGGTTGAAATCAGAACCCTCACCGAATATGGATTTGACCGAGGCGGCATCGGCGTGGAATACCGGATGGTTTCAGACCCGGCCGGGTGCCTCTCCTTGCAGGGAAGGAATCCGCATCCAGACTGGAAAGGCGCCCGGGACCAATACCTCACCGTGTCCGGAAATGGCTCCTCGGTTTTTGAAATCAGCGGCCCGGACGGAATTTCCGCAGTCACCGCCTCGGTGAATACCTCGGTTTGCCCGGCCCCGACTCAAGTAGAGATTTCCGCCTGTGTGCCGGATGAAAGTGAAATGGTGGAATACTGCAATTGCAGCGACCCTCTAACCTGGCCGATCTGCCTGTGCGCCGATCCGGGCCGAACTTTGCCCGGCGGATGCGTCTGCGAGGATCAAAACACCTGGGCCAATTGCCATTCGGATTCAATGCCCGCCAATTGCTCCTTTGATTCCCCTTATTTATTCCAGGATAAGCTCTCCCAAAAAATATGCGCCGACCCGATCTTGATTGAGATCCAATAAGGTCGGGGTCGGATGGCCCTTGCGGTCAAGGGTCCTGGACCGTTGGAAAGGCTTTAAATCCGGCCGAATTTGGATATACTAATAAGTTACGGTTGAAGGTAAAAGGCAAAATAAAGATTGACCAGGAATATTGCAAGTCCTGCGGGTTTTGCATTGTGCATTGCCCGAAGCAGGTGATCGTCCTGGCCAGGATTTACAACCTGGCCGGGTACTATCCCGCGGAGGTCGCGAATGATGACTGCACCGGATGCGGGGTTTGCGGGCTGGTCTGTCCGGAAGCCTGCATAGAGGTTTACCTTGAGCAGCCTTAAGAAAGACCAGGTCCTTTTGAGCGGGAACCACGCGATGGCCGAGGCCGCGATCCGGGCCGGGTGCCGATTTTATTTCGGCTATCCGATCACGCCCCAGAACGAGGTTGCGGAATATATGAGTGAGCATATGCCGGAGGCGGGCGGCACTTTTATCCAGGCCGAGAGCGAGATCGCGAGCATCTATATGGTTCTGGGCGCGTCCGTGACCGGGGCGCGGGCGATGACCAGTTCATCCAGTCCCGGGATCAGCCTGAAGCAGGAAGGGATCAGTTTTCTGGCCGGGCAGGAGCTTCCCGCGGTGATTTTGAATGTGATGCGGGGCGGTCCGGGCTTGGGGAACATTGCCGGGTGCCAGGGCGATTATTTTCAGGCCACCCGCGGGGGCGGGCACGGCGATTACAAGACCATTGTCCTGGCGCCGGGCTCGGTCCAGGAACTGGTGGACCTGACCGGGGTCGCGTTTGAACTGGCGGATAAATACCGGAACCCGGTAATGATTTTGGCGGACGGATTGATCGGCCAGATGCGGGAGCCGGTGGTATTGCCGGAGCCGGTCAAACATCTTCCGGAAAAGGACTGGGCCTTGCGCGGGGCCAAGGGGAGACCGAGCCGGTTCAGCCGGTCGTTGATATTGAATGTGAGAAGGATGGAGGAGCACAATTGGAAGTTGCAGCGGAAATTCCGGGAGATCGAGGCGAACGAGATCAGATTTGAGCAATACCTGCTGGAGGACGCGAAGCTGGTAGTGGTGGCTTTCGGGAGCGCGGCTCGGGTGGCCAAGGGGGCGGTCAAGAGGTTGCGCAAGGAAGGCCTGAAGGTCGGGCTGTTCCGGCCGATCACGCTCTGGCCGTTTCCGCACAAGAAAATCCGGGAGCTTGCGAACGAATGCAGCGAGTTTTTGGTTTACGAGTTGAACGCGGGGCAGATGCTGGAGGATGTGAAGCTGGCGCTTTCCGGCAGCGCGGAGGTGTTCTTTTACGGCCGTCCGGGCGGGGTGATCCCGACCCCGATGGATGTTGCCAAGATCATCGGCAGCCGTTACTATCAGAGGATTAAGCGGAAAGCGAAATGAAGAAGATCTACGGAAGACCGAAATATCTTAAGCCCCGCAAGTTCCATTATTGCGCGGGCTGCGGTCATTCTTTGGTGCATAAGATGTTGATGGAGCTGGTGGACGAGCTGGATATCGCGGACCGGGTGATCGGGGTGGCCCCGGCCGGATGCGCGGTTCTGGCGTATGATTATATGGACATAGACATTGTGGAATCCGCGCACGGGAGAGGCCCGGCGGTGGCCACCGGGATCAAGCGGTCGGTTCCGAACTTGGTGGTGATCAACTACCAGGGCGACGGGGACCTGGCCGCGATCGGCACTGCGGAAAGCATCCACGCGGCGAGCCGGGGCGAGCAGATTATGACCGTCTTCATCAATAACGGCATTTACGGGATGACCGGCGGGCAGATGGCTCCGACCACTCTGGAAGGAATGCGGGCGACCACGGCTCCCAAGGGGAGAGACCCTCGGCGGGAAGGATATCCGTTGGACCTGAGTTCACTGTTGGCGCAGATTCCCGGAGTGGTTTACGCGGAGCGGGTTTCGGTCAGCACCCCGAGAGGGATCCGGCAGACCAAGAAGGCCCTGGAGGCCGGGCTTCGGTGTCAGTTGGACGGAGAACCGGGTCTGGCTTTGATTGAAGTGCTTTCAATGTGTCCGACCAACTGGAAAATGAGTCCGCTGGATTCGTGCAAATGGATGGACGAGGTGATGAGCAAGAAATTCCAGGTCAAGGTCCTGGTGGACCGGAGGACCAAGGCGATTAAAAAGGCGGCTTCAGGAAATGTTGATTAAATGCTTCTTCGCCGGGTTCGGGGGGCAGGGGGTGCTCTCAATGGGATACTTCCTGGCCTACGCCGCGATGAAGGAAGGCAAGGAAGTGACCTATCTTCCGGCTTACGGCGCGGAGGTCCGAGGAGGCACGGCTCATTGCACGGTCGGGATCAGCGACGAGGAGATCGCGTCGCCGGTTGCGAGCGAGCCGGAGTATGTGGTTGCAATGAACCAGCCCTCGGCGAAGAAGTTCCAGAACGCGATCTGCTCGGGCGGGATGATGTTCATCAATTCCACCCTGGTCACCGAGCCGCCGCAGCGGGGCGACATTGAGATCGTGGAAGTGCCGGCTTCGGGGATCGCGGAGGAGATGAAAAATATTCAGGCGACCAACCTGGTGATGCTGGGGGCGCTGGTGAAGAAGACCGGGCTGGTGAGTTTGAAGAGCCTGGAGCTTTCCGTGGAAGACGCTTTCAGCGCGAAGAAAAAGCTGATCCCGGTCAACCTGGGCGCGTTGCGCAGGGGCTGGGAGTATCTTGACTGAAAGGAGTCAAAGATGATTCTGGAACAGATTTCCGTGGAGCTGGTCAATCAGCCGGGCGAGATGAGCAAGTTGAGCGACCTGCTCGGCGAGGAAGGGATCAATATCCGGGCGATCTGCGCGGCGCCTGAGAATAAGCGGAGTATGATCCGGTTTGTGGTGGACAACCCGGACAAGGCCAAGGACATCCTGCAGAGCCAGGGGTATAAAATAGAAGTGGAGCAGGTGATCGCGGTGGAAACCCCGGACCATCCGGGCGGCTTGAACGCGGTGCTCAAGCCCTTGAGAGACGCCAAGATCAATGTCAGCTATCTCTATCCTTTTATCGGCAGATTCCATGATAATGCGGTGCTGATCCTCGGGGTGGACCAAATCGAGCCGGCGATCAAGGTTCTGCAGAAGAACTATCTAAAAATATTAGTCAAGGAGTTGTACCAAATTTAAAATGAAGAGACCGGAAGCGGTTTATGCGGCGATCGGGATTCTTTCGCTGGCGGCGGCGGTGCTATGGTTTTGGCTGGTCACCGCGGAATTGGGGATCTATCCGAGCGTGACTTTCAAGCGGCTGGATCAAATGTATCTTTCCATCCTGCCGGTCAAGGCGGCGCTCTGGGCCTTTGCCCTGGCCCTGGTGGCGGTGATCTACGGCTTTTTCCAATGCCGGGTCTGGGCGCGTAAGATAGCCTTTTTGCTGATCGTGCTCGTGCTCCTGGTTTTCGGCGGGGATCTGATCAATGTTTTCACCATCACTCATCGGCCCCTGCTTTCCGGGTCGTTCCTGAATGTCGTTTTGTTCAAGCTGGGAATCTTCCTGGGCGCGGCCTCTACGATGTTACTGATGCTCCGGCCCGAGGTGGGCAGGTTTTTCAAGGGGTATCCCCCGGAAGCGGGCGGATTCAGGAAGAGCTCTTCACCAGATTAAGCAGCCCGCCGGCCGACAATATTTTCCGTTCCCGCTCCGTGAGCCTCAATTTTGCCTGGACCCTTTTCCCGGTTCGGGGGTTTGGGAAATTCAGGGTTTCGGAATCAGCAACTTCCCGGGCCAGGTCGGAGAAAACGATCCGATCTCCCGGTTCCATCCCGTGGTAATCCTCCGCGCCGATCACCGCGGGGACGATCCCGAAATTGATCAGGTTGGCCAGATGAATCCGGGCGAAGCTTATTGCCAGGACCAGCCTGATCCCGAGAAAGCGGGGCGCCAATGCGGCGTGCTCGCGGGAGCTTCCCTGTCCGTAATTCTCCCCGCCTAAAATAATTCCGCTGCCTTTTTCCTTCGCGCGCGCCGCGAATTTGGGGTCCAGGCGGGAAAAGACATAGTCGCTGATTTTGGGAAGGTTGGACCGGAGCGGGAGGATTTTGCTTCCGCCCGGGAGGATGTCGTCGGTGGTCACATTGTTTCCGGCCTTGAGCAAAATTTCCAGATCCAGCTTCTGCGGGAGCGGCTCGAATTTCGGGAGCGGCTGGATGTTGGGGCCTCTCCTCAATTCCATCGGCCCGCGCTTCCGGGAAGGGGCGACGATCATTGAATCGTCAATCCAGAATTTTTTCGGCTCGGCAATTTTCGGATACTTCCCGAGCTTCCTCGGGTCAACCAGTTTCCCGGACAGCGCCGCGGCGGCCGCGGTTTCCGGGCTTACGAGAAAAACCTTGTCGCCGACGGTCCCGCTCCGGCCGGGGAAGTTGCGGTTGTAGGTGCGGACGGAGTTGATCCCGGTGGCGGGCGCGCTTCCCATCCCGATGCAGCCGTCGCAGCAAGGCTCGTAAATTCTGGCGCCGGCCTGGATCAGGGTTGCGAGCGCGCCGGAATCCGCGAGCATTTTCAGTACTTGGCGAGAGCCGGGGTTGATGGACAGACTCGTCTGTTCCGGGATCTTCCTGCCTTTGAGAATAGCCGCTGCCAAGGCAAGGTCGCGATAGGAGCTGTTGGTGCAGGAACCCAAATTCACCTGTTGAATCTCAGGCGTGCCGGCCTCTTTCACCGGAACCACCCGGTCCGGGCTGCCGGGAAGAGCCACCATCGGCTCCAGCTTGGCCAGATCAATTTCCATCACCTGGCCGTATTCGGCGTTTTTCTTTGGCGCAATTTCGCAAAAGCTTTTCCCCCGGCCCTGCCTGGTCAGGAACTCGCGGGTGCCGCGGTCGGAGGGGAAGATGGAACTGGTGGCTCCGGTTTCCGCGCCCATATTGGTGACGGTCGCCCGCTCAAAAACTGAGAGCGTTTCAACCCCGGGCCCGAAATATTCCAATACCTTTCCCACCCCGCCCTTGACCGTAAGCCTCCGGAGCAATTCCAGGATCAAATCTTTGGCGCTGACCCAAGGGGACAGCTTCCCGGTCAGCTTTATTCCGATTACCTCCGGGCAACGAAGGAAGAAAGGATAGCCTGCCATTGCGCAGGCAACATCCAATCCGCCCGCGCCCATCGCAAGCATCCCGGCTCCGCCCCCAGTCGGGGTATGGCTGTCCGAGCCGAGCAGGGTTTTCCCAGGCGCAGAGAACCGCTCCAAATGGACCTGGTGGCAGATGCCGTTTCCCGGCCTGGAGAAATAGATCCCGAATTTTTTCGCGCAACTTTGCAAAAAAAGATGGTCGTCCATATTCTCGTATCCGAGCTGGAGGGTATTATGGTCTATATAGATCGCGCTAAGCTGAGTCTTGACCCGGGGCGTCCCCATCGCCTCAAATTCCAGGCAAGCCATAGTCCCGGTGGCGTCCTGGAGCAAGGTCTGGTCTATCCGGATCCCGATCTCCGACCCCGGCTTCAACTCTCCCTCAACCAGATGCCTCTTCAAAATCTGTCCTACTATCGTTCCCTTCAACTCTTCTCCTCATTCGTGGCGCGGACACTCCTGTCCGCACACAATGCCTTTGGGCGACTCACCGAGTCGCCCGTACGGGCGAAGCCTTCGCTTCGCCCCGCTATGATTCCACATCCCCCTCCCAATTTCAAATCCTCATCCCAAAGCCCTGATTATCACCGTAGAGGGGACACGCGTGTCCGCGATAGCTCTGAATACTCCCCTGGGGTGCAGACACTCTTGTCTGCGTGTTGCTTTGAATGTGCGAGCGCCTTCAGGCGCGATTCTGCTTTGAATACTCCTTCCCCGTCAATTCCGCATAAGTTGTTTCAAGGGCAAATATTTTTTTTGCCCAGGCGCCAGGGCGATCAAGTAGAGGCATTGTTGACGCTGAATGGCACTCTGGAGGAATA
>CAIYYW010000079.1 GCA_903930515.1 uncultured delta proteobacterium
CGAGTTCCTGGTCAAGGCCCTGGATACCAGAACCCCCCACGTCTTGATTGAAGCCCGGATCGTGGAAGCCAGCCTGGGAGTTACCCGCGAACTCGGAGTGCAATGGGGAGTCAACTACAACGCCGGACCGGCTTGGGGAAACCCCACCGGGTTAAACTTCCCCAATACCATCCAGATGGGCGGAGCGGTCCTGGGAGGACAGATCGATCCCGTCAACCCCGGGGTTCTCAACACCGTTTCCAATCAAGGGGGCGGACTGGGAATATCCTTTGGATCTTTGGCCGATGCGGTCAGCCTCGACCTCCTGCTCAAGGCCATGGAGACTCAAAACAAGGTTAAGATTATTTCCAGCCCCAGGATTATGACCATGGATAATGAGCGGGCATCCATCCAACAGGGCGTCACCATCCCGTATCCGCCCGCGATGAACCTTTCCTCCGGCTCCTCCGGAGCAGCCACCTGGCAGTTCGTGGAAGCCGCGCTCCGGCTGGAAGTCACTCCGCATATTTCTTCCGACGGCTCCATGGTTTTGGATCTCAAAGCCAGCAACAACACCCCCAACCTGACCGTGATCAGCGGCGGCGCTCCCAGCATAGACAAGAAAGAGGCCCAGACCACCATCATTGTCCGGGACGGGGAGACCATAGTCATCGGCGGAATCTATAAGACCACCGACAACGAGACTGTGAGCCAGACTCCCTTTTTGAGCAAAATCCCGATCCTGGGAAAATTGTTCCAGGACCGGTTCACGGAATCTTCCCGCAACGAATTGTTGATTTTCTTGACCCCGAGAATCGTTAAGTAACCAAGGATAAGACCAAAGAAGGAGGATGCAGAAATGCGATCTGGAGAAAAGATGATAGTGGCGCTGGGATATATATTTCTGATCGGGTTGTTCGCGGCGGGATGCGGAAAAACCGACAGCTCGGCTTCGGATAATGTAAATACCGGCGCGATCGTAAGGGTAACCGAGATTATGTCTCTGGACCGGGGGGCGGATACTCAGGACATTGATATGAGACTTTCGGTCTGCGAAATGGATGGCGCCACGATAGTTTCAACTGAGGACCCGCTCACTGAAGCCTCGATGCGCGTTACCATTTTAAATGACACCGATACCCTGAGTTGTTCCGGCGACGCCCCCTGCCCCTACGTTTATATTTTATCCTACAAGGTTGAATTTGAGAGTGATGATCCCAATGCGGTCCCGCTTGATTCCATCCAGCGCGATGTCTATCTCCCCATTGAAGGTGGAGCGGATGCTACTATGGAAGGTTGGACCTTGATGGCCTGGTCAAGCAAGAGGAAATTTTATAATTATTACAACTCCTGGGGTTCGATCGTGCCTTACACCGCCAAAATCACTTTCAAGGGCGAAAATGAATTCGGAGAAGAGTTTGAATTCAAGACCCAGATTTATCTTGAAGCGGGAGATTGGTGGGTGTGCAACTAATCCGATCCTGCTCCGCAGCGGAATCCGGAGTAGGGCCGCGGATGGAAAATGGCAGCTAAAGATGATTTTCTGGGGAGAGGCCGCGGGGGCAATAAAACTTTTTATCAGAGCGGGCAGGGCGATTTAGACCCTGCCCAATTTTTTTATAATTAAATCCGGGTTGATGGGATTATGGCCGGATCAAAAGATCAGCTTGCCAGTTCTACTTTGGCCGAGCTTTATTTTCGGCAAGGGGATTTGAAAAAGGCCCTGGAGGTTTTAGGCCAGGTGCTGGCCGGGAATCCGGGGGACCTGAAAGCCAGGGAGCTGAAGGAGAAATGGGAAAAGGAATGGTTCCGGCAAATACCCAGTCCGGAAAAGAAAGAGTTCGCTGACAAGCTGGCGCGGGTTATCGAGATCATCAGAAAGGAGCGGGAGGGAAAATGATTTTTGAAGAAGTGGCCAAGGAGATTGTGGAAAGGGTCTATGGCGGGGTCGCCTCCATCATTATGGGACGGGACGGCATCCCCTTGAGCCTGCACCTCAAGGAAGGCGTTTCCCTGGACCTGGAGCCGCTCGGGATTGAATACGCCAACCTGCTCGCCCAGACCATCCAGGCCTCAAGAAACATCGGCACCGGAGAAGTCGGCGAAGTCGCCATCCTCACCGATCAGTTTTATGTGGTGCTCCGCGTGATCAGCCCGGATTATTTCATCTGCCTGATCCTGTCCCCGGACGGAAACCTGGGCAAGGCCAAATACCTGATCCGGGTAAACCTGCCCAAACTCCGCGCGGAACTCTGATCGGGGCGTCCTGATGAAAATCCTCGTCCTCAACGGCCCCAACCTCAACCTCCTGGGACGGCGCGAAAAAGAGCACTACGGAACCTGGACCCTGTCCCGGATTGAAAAACAACTCAAAACTCAGGCCCGGTCTCTTAAAGTCAATCTGGAATTCCTCCAGTCCAACCACGA
>CAIYYW010000080.1 GCA_903930515.1 uncultured delta proteobacterium
AAATTGCGGTTAAGCAAAAAAACCGATTACCCAAAGCCGCTTAAACTTTTTCATTATAATGCCCCATTGACCCCTTTGTCGTAATCCGCCAAGCCACAAATAAATCAGGGTCTCAAGCTCTTAATCAGGATACCGAAACCAATTTATAATGTCAATGGGAACGGTTTCCGGAGTTTCGGCTCGGCGGTCTTCTACCCTTACTCAGCCCCGCAGGGAAACCCTTTAAGGAGAATGTAAATTGTCAGCCCTGCCCCCAATCTGACTGCGAAAAAAGCGGTAATCAAAACGATTTGATAACCGCGCCTCAAGATCCCTTTTTTGGGCGCAGATTCCAAAAGGCCTAAATTTTGGTATCCTAATGGATTCCGATGTCGGCGCAGAATCATAATGAATTGATGTTCATAATCCCGGAGGGCAGTGAGAAGCGGTTCCTCTGGTCGCAGTCCTGGAGACTGGCCTGGCCGGTTTTCATCGGACAGGGCGTAAGCACCTCAATGATCCTGCTCAGCCGGGTGATGATCGGGACCATCAGCGCTTCGGCTTTGGCCGCGCTCGGGATCGGGCAGATGATCTTTTTCGCGGTGGTAATGGGTTTGACCTCAATCAGCGTCGGGATGGTGGCCTTGATCGCGCGGGAAGTGGGCGGCGGCAATTCCAAGGGCGCAAGCAAGATTTTCGGGCAGGGAACAAAATTCGGGACCATCCTCTCGGTCCTGCTCGCGGGATTGGGAATTTGGCTGACCCGTCCGATTTTTCAGGCGCTCCAGATCGCGCCCGAGGTTATGGACGACGCGGTTAAATGTATGATCTGGCTATTCCTGGGGCTCCCTTTCGCCTCAATTTGCTTTTTCCTCGGAGCCGGCCTGCGCGGAGCCGGCGACACCCGCACCCCGATGATCATCATCGTGATCAACACGGCCCTCAATATCATCATCCAGTACGCGTTGGTATTCGGCAAATTCGGCATCCCGAAAATGGGGATCATCGGCGCCGGGCTGGCGATGAACATCGCGTTCCTGCTCGCAACCGTGATGTTCGTGCCGGTCTTTTGGCTTAAGCTGGCGGTTCTGCCGATCAATTTATCCGGCTTCCGGATTGATTGGGGGATCATCAAAAAGATCGTCCGGATCGGAGGCCCCACTGCGGTGGAATGGGAATTGATCCAGCTCGGCCTGATCGCAATCGTGTCCATCATCAACCATTACGGTCCGGAGGAAGGCGCCGCCTATATCATCGGGCTGACCATCCTCAACTTCTTCCAGCTCCCGGCAATCGGATATAACGCCGCGGCAACCACCCAGATCGGGATGTGTCTCGGGGCCAAAAGGCCGGACCTGGCCGAGCAGAGCGTCCGGATCAACCTGATCGCCTCCGTGATCCTGATGAGCATCCTCTCCGGAATCCTGATCGCATTCGCCCGGCCCCTGATCACCGCGCTTTTTCCCGAAAGCTCCGAATACACCGTCAGCCTCGCCCGGCTCTACCTTTTCGCGGTCGCGATCTGCCAGCCCCTGATGGCGCTGGCCTTTGTCCAGGCAGGCGCGTTGCGCGGAGCCGGTTATTCCATCTCGCCGATGATCGCGCAATCGCTCGGGATGTATGTGTTCCGGATCGGCCTGGCGGTGGTATTATGGAAGGTCTATCGCGCCCCGGTTTATTGGATCTGGCTCACCCAACTCCCGGATTTCATCTTCCGCTCCGTATATCTCACCATCTCCGTCCGCCGCGGGAAATGGAAAGTAGTAAAGGTTTAAATCATACGGCCACGCGCTCAGGCCGAGTGGAGCCTCCCTTCGGGTCTGAGCCTCCGGGTTGAAGACTGCGGCTCCGGGTTGAATATTATTATTACTGTTGGCGCATTTCAATCCCGCACAGCAGAATCCCGGCCCCGACCAACAGCCTCGGGTCCAGCGAAGGAGAAGGCTCGGTCAGGGACAGGGTGTATTTCAAAACAAAGGGATTGAAATGCTGCTGGATGGCCGCAACCTGGTTCCCGCCCGCCCCGGTGATCACATAGGACTGCGGGATCAGCTTGATCCATCTGCTCAGCAGCGCGAGGGCCCAGCTTTTTTCAGACAGCTTGCCGATCTCTTTGCCGTCGGTGGAGAGGATCTGCCATTCGTCAAAAAAGATGGACTTCAGGCCCTTGCGCTTGAGCGCGCCCACCGCTTCCTTGGTCTGCGAATCCGTGATGTGATAGGTCGCGCTGATGTCCAGGATCTTAGGGGTCTTGATCGCCAAAAGTTCCTGGCTCATCTGCTCGTCCGCGTAAATCCGGAAATCCTCTTTCAGCTTGAAGGCCGCCTGTTTTCCGTAAAAGACCAGGTTCCCGTTGGAATCATATACATGAAAAGCTCCCCCGAACAATTTCAAAACCTTCCTCCGAAACAAATACTCCCGATGCTGAAAAGCCGGTCCCAATCCGGTTGATCCTGCCATCATTTGACACCCCCTGATTAAATTTCAAGTATTATTGCACAATTTTAAGAATTTTTCCAACCCCGGTTCTAAACTCATTTATTCCGCCGTGAGCAGGATGCCTGACATAGCAGGCTGAATGGCCTGAACATTTTGCCGCAAATTCGGCTTTCCTGTCAATGGCGATGATGGTTTTGGGTTAAATTTTTGGAGTGCGGCGGCCTTAGACACCGCTTGGTTATTTCTTACCGCCTAATTTTATCAAGAAGCATCTTCTTTTTTCACCATCCTGACCGCCTCTTCCCTGGTCTTGATTTTGCCTTCCAGTTGGGCGTCTTCAATGGCAGTGAGGATTTCGCGGAAGATGGGGCCGGGGGCGAGCCCGAGCCGGATCAGGTCATCGCCGGTGAGCAGGCGTTTGGGCCTGGATTTGAATTTGGCCTGTTCTTTGCGGAATAGGGCCAGGTTTTTTTCACGAACCGATAGGTTGACAGGTCGTGATGGCTTCCGACGCAATCAATCCGGTGCAGTTCCAAATGGAGGTCGAAATATTCCAGACTCATAAAGCGTTTGAGGGTGCTCTGCTTCATCTTGCGCGCGTCAATGAACTTCAGATGCTCCCGGACCAGGGCGACGATGATTTTGACCTGGCGGTTGGAAAACCGGAGGCGCTTGAGGATTTTTTGGGAGATTTCCGCTCCCAGTGTGGAATGTCCGTTAAAGCGGATCCGGTCCGCGATTTGGAAAGTATCGGGCTTGCCGATGTCGTGGAGCAGAACTCCCCAGGCCAGTTCCGGGCTGGGCTGTTTCATCAGCTTCAGCATCAGCCGGGTATGCTTGAACACATCTCCTTCGGGATGAAACTGTTTTGGCTGCCTCACCCCTTTCAGCGCGCTCACTTCCGGGAGGATCGCTTTCAAAAGGCCCAGCCGGTCAAGCAGGTCCAATCCCCGGTCCGGGCGCGGCTGGGTGAAGATGTAAACCAGCTCGTCCCGGATCCGCTCCCGGCTCACCTGGTTGATTTCGCCGCAATGCCTTTTGATCGCGGCCGCGGTTTTTTTCTCAATCGGGAAATTGAACCTTGCGGAAAAACGGACGGCGCGGAGCATCCGGAGCTTGTCTTCATAAAAGCGCTGGTCCGGGTTTCCGATCGCGCGGATGATCCCGGTTTTCAAATCCTTTTGACCGCCGATGAAGTCCAAAACTTTTTTACCGACCGGGTCGTAGAACATTCCGTTGACGGTGAAATCCCGTCTCCGGGCGTCTTCTTCCGGGCCGGAAAATTGCACCTTGCCGGGATGCCTTCCATCCGCGTAATCCGAATCTTTGCGGAAGGTGGCCACCTCATAATTTTTCCCGGCCATCCTCACGATCACCACCCCGAATTTGGCCCCGACCGGAATGGTTTTCTGGAACAGCCGGATGATCTGCTTAGGTTTGGCATTGGTGGCCACATCCCAGTCCTTGGGCTGGATTCCGAGCAGGAGGTCCCGCGCGCATCCGCCCACCAGGTATGCCTGGAACTTATGACCCCGCAGGGTCTTGACGATTTTTTTCGCGTTCGCGTCAATGGCCATATTTTGATTATAAACCCAAGCGGTTTTGGCGGGAAATGACGCTCAGAGCAAGTAGAGCGAAAACAGGAGCATGCCCATCAGGACATTGACAAAGATGAAGAACAGGAACAGGTATAGAACCGCGCGGAAGAATCCGGTTTTCAGGCCGGTCCTGACCACCAGCGGGAGCTTGATCCAACTGATCAGGATCAGGGATACAAAACTGAATTGGAAGATCAGCCAGGGGATGGTGGAAAAATGGTTTAGGAATTCGCCGTAGAAAATCAGGGAGGGAACATTCAAGGACAGGCCGACCAGGACCGGGGAGAAAAAGATGATCGGGTAGGGCAACACCATTGCCAGCGGGTCTCCCACTCCCAGGGCCAGCTCAAAGGGATGCCGGCCGACCTGGGCTTTCCTCCGCTCCACCAGCTGGGACAGGAACTCGCTGAACAGCCACCAGCTCCAGAACAGGAACAGGTAAATAAAAATCATTCGGAGCGGTGAGTGGAAAATCAACTGGATCAGCCTGGTGGAAGGATAGGAAAAGGAGATCGGGAGGCTGAGGGGCTGGTGGTTGAGGTAGCTTTCCCAAGTCAGCTCTAGGATCAGGGTTTGCAACCCGGTAACCAGCAAAGCCCTCCGGATCAGTTTCTTCGGATGGGTCAGACCGGGCATGAGCAAAATCCATTTTTCCGGAATCCCGCTTGAGATGCCGAAAAAGATCGTGATCAGGATCAGTCCGGCCAGGATGGATTCCCGGATTCTGGTTTCCAGACGGCTCCTCGCGGTGATGTGTATTTCCTGGTCCTGAAAGAGCGATGCCGCGACTTTATATCCCAGTTTCTCCTTGCGGTCTTCGGTCACCAGCCCTTTCTGGTTGGTAAAGGCCTTGGGGTTAAATGCCCGGATCGGGTCCGGATAGTCGGCGAAGAGCCAGATGATCCCTCCGGAGAGGTTCGGATTATTTTCAATTATTTTATAGGCCTTTTTCAGAAAAACCGCCTGGTTCTCCTCGCTGTAAATGTCCCCGCTCGTACCGTGCTTGCGCGCCTGGGCGTCCGCGCCGTATTCCGAGATCAGGATCGGCTTGTCCTTGATCGCGGCCTGGACCTTTTTGATCCGATCGTCCATATCCTCCACTTTCCCGCCATACCATCCGAAATAACAATTAAGCCCGAGCAGGTCCAGGTATGGCGCGGCCAGCTCTTTTTCAAACCGGTCTCCGGCCGCGGCCAAAAGCTGCCCGGCCATAAGGGGCCGGATGAATTCCGAAAGGTCCTTGATGAAATTCCTCCCGCTCTCCCGGTCCGACGGTATTTCATTCGCCACCCCCGCGATTACCAGGCTGGGATGGTTCCGGTCGCGGAGGATCATTTCCGATAGTTGCGATTTGGCCAGAGCGATCACTTCCGGGTCCGCGTAATCCGGACTCCATCTCCCCCAGGCCGGAATCTCCTCCCAGACCAGCAGTCCGCCCTGGTCGCATAAATCCAACAGATATGGATGGTTCGGGTAATGACCGAGCCGGACCAGGTTCGCCCCCATTTCCTTGATCTTGCCCAGGTCCGCCTGGATCGTCTCCGGCGGAAGGGTCTGGTAATAAACCGGATAAAAATTATGACGGCTAACCCCTTTGATCTTGAGCAATTTATCGTTCAGATATAACTGATCCCCCCTCGCTTCCAGACGACGGAACCCGATCCGGTAATTAAGCTGGTCCTCCAGCCGCGCCCCGGCCGGATTCAACCGATACAATTTGACCGCCAACAAATAAAGCCTGGGCTGCTCCGGGCTCCAGGGCTTCACTTTGTTCACATCCGCTTCCAGTTCCAGCTCTAATTCCTTCTCCCCGGACAGAGACACCTTTTTCTCCAGTTCCTGGACTTCGGTCCGATTGGTCAACTCCGCGCTGACCAGGAAATCGCCGCTCCCGCCCAACCCGTTTTCCAGGCTGAGACTGACCCGGAGCTTGCCGCCCCTGGCCGAAGGCTCGGCCTGAATTTTTACCCCCTTGATGAAAACCTCCGGCCGCTTTTCCAGATATACCTCGCGGTAAATACCTCCGACCTGTTTCCAGCCCTCAAATTTCCCCGGCAGTGTTTTCATTGACAACTGGTTGTCAACTTCAACCTTCAGCCGGTTGATCTTGCCCTGCTCTCGCTCCGGGCCGAGCTCAAATGGTTTGCTGTCCAGTTCCGCGTTTTCCCAGGTCTCATCCACCCGGAGCGCTTGGTCGGTGATCTCAAACTCAAACGGGGTGTATGCCCCCCGGTGTTCGCCCAGCAAGGCGGAATTAAGCGAGACCCGGGCCTGATAGGACACCCCTCGGAAGCAGAGGAAGGTTCTGGGCCCCAGGTTTTTTGGAAGCAGGAAATCCAGGGAATAGACGGCCTTGCCGTAATAATTGGCCATTCCCGGAAAGGAGTTCCAGCACGAGGGCGCCGTGATTTTGACCGGCCCGGTTCCGAGCTGGGACTGGAAATCCCAATCCGATCCGTCCAGCCAAATCCGGGTCCGGAATTTGCCGTTCTCATAAAAACGGTTGTCCGCGTCTTTCAGCAGATCGTTCACCTGGTCCATCTTCTCCGGCTCCAACCCCGGCATCCAGAGCAAAGAATTGGCCAGCACCAGAACAAACGGGACCAGAATTAATATGACGATTCTGATTATGCGTTGAATCATTGTTTTAAAAAATCATTTAATAGATTTTAGAATTTTTAGAGCCTCCGCCACTTCTCCAGCTTTTCCTTCCGTCAGATGAGAAACAATATACGCCCCTACTCCCAGAATTGCCCGGGTGTTTGTAGAAATGGCGGCTTTGCTCTTTGGGAAATCTAAATATTCTTTTCCTTGCGGAGCGGCTGAACCTGCATATATGCGGGAAATATCGCCCAAGCTTGACCACCGCCTGAGCGAAGCAAGGTGTGAAGGGTGTGAAGAGTGCGAAGGGTGGGAGGGGAACATTATTCTTTTTCCTTTTTTTCGCGCTCTTGTCTCGCGCGGATATTGACTAATTGGGCTTGTCCGAGGGCCACTCTTTGCTCCTGTTTAAGCTCGGCGGAGAAGCGCTGGGGCCGGGCGAATTTTTCTCCTTGATAGGCTGATTTCTGGAGATGGGCGATCAGGTTGGAGATCATACCGCTGACCCGGCGGGCGAGGTCATGGAGGCGCTCGTAGTCGGAGGGACTGATATAATTCTGGTCGTGGGCGATTCGGAGTTGGGCGCGGACTTCACCGGCGGAGCCTTTGGCGTAGAAGAGGAACTGGATAAATTCGGTTTTGGAGCCGCGTTCAAAGCCCTCGGCGATATTGGACATAACGGAAACCGAGGATCGCCTAATTTGGTCCACCAGGCCGTAATCTCGGGCAAAGTTTTCCGAGCGGGTCAGGGCATAAATGGCATTGGTCAGCTCGGTTGCGCGCTGATAGATATGCAATTCCTCAAATGATTCCGCGACTTTGTTCCGACCCTTCATACCCTTCTCACTATTCATTCCGCAAACATTCTCTCTTTGGTCTCCAGCCGCGAGCATGCAAGGCCGGATCAACCAGCTTGGCGCGAGTATCTGATTCGTTATATCCCATTATTTTCAGCCTTGAAGCAGTTGGATAGAATTATAATTTTTACAGTGTTGAAAGTCAATTTTAGATATTATGGAAGAAGCTGGCCTTTGGCAGGCCCTAAGATCA
>CAIYYW010000081.1 GCA_903930515.1 uncultured delta proteobacterium
AACAACCAATTCGGGTATATGCATTTTTTTCAGGATCAATATGAATGAGTTTGCGCATATCCCAGCTATTAACGGCAGGCAAAACCAGCAAAGCCTTGGCGATTCATAACAAACCTGTCCGGATACATTCAAAAAGATCAAGAAAATCAATGATGTCCAGAAGAACCAATCAAATTTATGGCCGGAACCGGGAGATGTGGTTTTTGCCGATTCCCAAGCCGATTTTAGCAGGAATGCCAGCAAAACCGGCATTGAACTCCAGAAAAAGAACTCATATGGGTTGAAAATGATCCATTTCCAGATATGTAGCCTTCCGGAAAGGTTATTATTGAAATGCCAGCCCAGCCGGTTGACCTCGGCGATCTGAATCCAACTCACCCCCATTATAAGAGAGCCGAGCCATAAGGCCAGGACGGCTCCCGCGGCTAAAACCAGCTCGGTTCCGATGACCCGTTTCAAGGTCTCGCTCCAGTTCATTTCCGGCCGGTTGGTCTGGAGGTCCGCCAACTGCAAAATCGGGATCAGGATCATCGCCGACCATACCCCCGGGCTGAGCCAGGCGCCGGCTCCGATCAAAACCCCGGATATTGCCGCACCCGCAATCCGGCGCAGGATCCCCTTGCCGGCCCCGGAAAGGGCGGCCAGGGCCGCCCCCAGTATGAATACCGCGAACACCTGGTCCATCACCGGGGTTCTCTGCGAGAAAGCCGGAAGCGAAACCAGGATCAGGCTGGAAAGGAAGGCGGTGTCTCCTCCATAAAATCTCCTGACCAGGAAATAGCCCATTACCGCGCTCAGGCCGGAAGCGATCAGCATCAGCATCAAGGCCAGCATACCGCCCGTCTGCTCCGCCAAATCCACCTGAAAATGTTCCTCCAGCCGCAAACGGGTATCCGCATTAACGAAAAATTTATACATTCCCTGAGCCGCCCCTGAATTCGCGGCGACCCGGTTCAATCCCATAAAAACCAGGATCGTCCCGGCCGGGTGGGTCCGGCTGTGGGTGGTGAGCGCTGACCAGTTGGTAAGATATGTCTGCGCCAGCTCCCGCCGGTTATTGAACCGGAGCGAGTCGGTGAAATAGCCGGTATGGTCGGAAACGAACACCCGGATCAAAAGCTCGTTGCCCCCGAACCGGTCAACCGGGCTCAGAGCCAACGGGCTTAAAATACCGAGCAGGAAAACCATCAACCCGGTCAGAAATACCCGGGCACGCCCGGGCTGGCTCATCAGCTTTTCCCAAATCCCGTAGCATAACAGCCAGAGGCCGCTGAACCCGAAAAATACCCAAACCGACATCGCTTTCCGGCCATGCCATAAAACCGACCACTGATATTCCGAGGTATGGTTCCAAAAACCCGGTTTCCAATAAACCAAGACATCCAGCGCTATGCTCAAAACCGCAGCGGTCCCGAGAAAAAGCCAGGCCTCTTTTCTACTTTTCTCCAAGTTTATTCCGCTCTCCCCAAGTCCCCCAGACGGGACTGGACCATAGCCAGCCCGGTAATCGCCGCAGTCTCAACCCGCAACAACCTCCCGCCCAGGCTCGCCCCGATATATCCCTTCCGCTTCAGCAAATCCGTTTCCGCCTGTTCCCATCCCCCTTCCGGACCAACCGCCAACACGCAGCTTTTCGTTCCCTTCCGGGCCTCCAGGATTTCAGACAGCATCGTCTTTGATTCACCTTCATCCAATACCAGCTTCAAATCGCATCCCCTTGCCAAATCCGACCCCGCCTCCAAAGACCTCGGCTCAAATACCCTTGGGACCATCCCCCTCCGGCATTGTTCCGCGGCTTTCCGCGCCCGATCCTGCCAGCGCCTTTCCTTATTTTGCGCAAGGTCCTTAAGCAGATATGACCGCGCGGTGAATACCGGCTGGACCTGATCCGCGCCCAGCTCAGACGCCTTCTCAATAATCAGTTCCATCCGCTCCCGGCTTGGAATAGCCTGTATCAGAACCAAAAATAGGTTGGATTCCGCCGGCTGAATCATCTCCTCAAAAACCACCGCCCTCAGATCCTTCTCCGAAAGCTCAATCACCCTCGCCCGGAACCACCTGCCGCCCTCATCCTGCACGCTCAAAAGCGATCCGCGCCGGAGCTTGAATCCCTCCAGCCATTCCGCCTCCGACCGCCTTATAAATATCTCCCCCCCAACCTCCCCCTTAAACCTCAATCCCAACACCTGCTTCATCTTCCCTATTCTATCACCGCCTTCCGCCGGTCGCCATAAGTCTGCGAGCGAATTCAGTCGCGACAAGGGCGCAGCCCTTGACCACTCTGTGCGGGCGACTTTAGTCGCCATTTGCTTCCTGAATGTGCGAGCGCCTTCAGGCGCGATAGCTCTGAATACACCTCTGGGGTGCAGACACTCTTGTCTGCGATTCCTTTGAATACTCCTTCCCCGTCATTTCCGCATAAGCTGTTTCAAGGGCAACTATTTTTTTTGCCCAGGCGCCAGGGCGATCAAGTAGAGGCAATGTTGACGCTGAATGGCACTCTGGAGGAGTATTCAGGATCCGGCTCGGCT
>CAIYYW010000082.1 GCA_903930515.1 uncultured delta proteobacterium
CGTTTTCGGATGGATGGCGATGCTCTGGACCTGGGGGAACCTGGAAGGATCCGGCTGGGTCTGGCAGATGTTGTATCCATCCGAGGAGATATTCAGGATAAAGCCCCTGCCGTTATTGCTCTGTTCCTTTGTTGCGGCTTGGCTTTCCGCGCTGGTGGAAAGCCTTCCCATCAAGCGGCTGAACGATAACCTCACCGCCCCGCTCGCGTATGCGCTGGCGATTTCCGGCATGCTCGCCTGGCTCGGGTGACTGATATCTTTTTCCCCGGCCGGAATTGTGTTAATCTAGCAGGAACGATGAAGAGGTATTCTTGGCTACTTTTCCTGATCCTGTTTGCCTGCGAAAAACCGGAACTGGATTTAAAAAGTCAGATGCTCAACTTCCCGGCCGCGGAGCCGGTTGCGGAAATCATCCGGCTGAACCCGGATTTGATTTTTCTCCGGGTCAGGATCGGGTCTCAGGTCAGGATCGCGGCCCCCTTGGTCCCGGATCGGGATTTGAAAATTGAGACGGCTTCCAAAAACCGGATCAAGTTTTATTACGGAGCGCTGCCGTCCTATTTCCAAAAGCATCCCGGCCCGATCCACCTCCAGGCGCTCTCCCGGAGCCGGGGCTTGGAGCGGGTGATCTGGACTTCTGAACTGTCCGCGCAGAAAATTCCGATATGGCAAACCGGCGAGGCGGCTTTGCCGGAATTAACGGATGAGGTCATTTTTCGCTCGGACCTGAAAGACTACGGGCTGGCGCTCACGGCTCCGAGGCTATATCCCGCTCCGCCTGATCCCCGTCCTTCCATTATTTTCATTCTGATTGACGCGCTCCGGGCGGACCATCTGGGCGCTTACGGATATTCGCGCGAGACCAGCCCCAATCTGGACGAATTGGCGCGCTCGGGCTCGATTTTTATGAATACGATGAGCGCCTCGTCTTTTACCGTGACCAGTTTGTCCAGTATGTTCACCGGGCTTTGGCCCTGGGAACACCGCTCGCTATTCGCGTCCAACCTGATCCTGTCTGACGAGATCACGACTCTGGCGGAACGGATGCGGGAGGCCGGCTATCAAACCGCGGGCTTCAGCGCGACCTATTTCCGGCTTTCGGACTTCAATCTCGACCGGGGTTTTGAGCTTTTTAACGAAGATTGCGACGCGAGATTTTTTATCAACGACGCCGAGTGCGTGACCGAGAAGGCAACCAACTGGCTGGACCGGGACGGGGAGGAACCGTTTTTCCTGTACCTGCATTATGTGTCCACCCATGCGCCCTACTATCCGCCGGCACAATACCAGAAGATTTTCAGCTCCGGCCTGAAAAGGCCCAAGGGCACGGTCGGGATGGGGGATATTCAGCCGTTCGGAGACAACCGGCAATGGTATCAGATTCCGCGGGCGCCCCGCCCGGATGAACTGGATTGGCTGGTCTCGCAATACGACGGCGAAATCCGGTACGCGGACACCGAGATCGGGAAATTGCTCGCCCGGGTTTCCGAGCTGGGTCTCCGGGACAAAACCTTGATCCTGGTGACCGGAGATCACGGCGAGGCCTTTTTCGAGCACCAAAAAATGGACCATACCGAGGAGAACCATTGGCAGGTGATGCACATTCCCCTGATCCTTTCCGGTCCGGGGATTCCGGTTGGGAAGAAAATTGAGCCGTTGATCCGGAGCGTGGATTTCGCGCCGTTCCTGCTGGAGTACGGCAAAGCCGGGATGCTGAGCGGGATCAGCGGCAAGAGTTTGGAACCGCTTTTGACCGGAACCGAGTCGGAGCAACGGATCGGCTATTCAATCCGATACTACAATCTTAAAAAATATCAGATCGCCGCGGTGCAATGGCCGTATAACTTTTTGATCTGGAGGCCGGCGGATAAAAAAATTGAGCTGTACAATTTAGAGGATGATTCGGCGGCACAAAAGAATCTGGCGGATCAATCTTCCGATCTGGTCCGGAGATTTTTTTCGTTGCTCCCGGATCCGGTCCTGATCCAATCGGGTCCGGCCGTAAAACAGGGTCAGCTTTCCCCCGAAGTTCAAAAACGGCTGAAAGCGCTCCACTACACGAAGTAAAAATTGCCCGCGTCGCTTCGGGCTTAGTTTTTCCCTTCGTCGAATTTATCTCCGCAATAGGGGCATTGGGAAAGCTTGGGCTCGACCCTCGCGCCGCAATTCCCGCACAGGATCATATCCCCGGCCTCCGGGTTGTCCTCAAAGTAAGCCTTGATCAATCCCTGCGCTTCCTGTAATTGATGCTCCGGGACCAGGATCCCGATCTCATTGCTCTCGCCCATCACCGGCAAGATGGCCGATCCCATCTCGTTGCTGAGCACGGAAGCGATCCCCTCTTGCTCCAACAGCCCCTGGATCATTTCCGCGACCATCGGGGAATTGGTGACATGGGCGTTTTTTAAGTTTTCCGAAAAGTCTTTCCGCGGTTCCAGATGATCCACCAGCTTCACCATACATTCCGGGCAGGTCTCAATCCCTTGCCGATACTCGGCTTTGCAATTCGGACAAAATGCCATTGCCACACCTCCTCAATTATCTATATACGCCGCAATGATTTGTTGAGATTCCTCAACTCTTGATTCCGGCACCCAAATCTCAATACCTCCAAGCACAAATTCATTCCGCTGACCTCCAAAATACTGATTCCGCAACGAGCAAAGGATCCCGCTCTGTTCCAAAATATCTTTGACCATCCCGGCAACGGCCGGAGACTGGATTGTAGAGATCAGGACCAGGGGCTGGTCGAATTGTTCCCGCGATATTTCAATAGGATCGGATTCCTCTTTTTCGCTCAAGCTGATCCGGCAATCCGGACAGAGGGTAATCCCGGTTTGATATTCGCTTTTGCAATTGGGACAAACCTTCATCAAGTCCCTTTATTTGATCCGGACCAGGAAGGGCATCAGCAGTAGGATTTTTTCCCTGGCCATCCGGGAGAAATGGCCGAGCCAGCGCGATTCTCTTTCATCGGAAAAGGGCAGGGACGGAAGCCGGAAGCGGAATACCGGGAAGAGCCGGCGTTTGGGCCGGGGATAAACCTCGATCCAGGCCCGGTCCTCGGGCAACAGCCCCACCGCCTGCTTGGCCAGTTCTAGGGCCTTGCGCAAACCGCCGAAGCCGTCTACCAATCCGATTTCCATCGCCCGTTTTCCGGTCCAGACTCTTCCCTGCGCTTTCAAATGCATTTCTTGCTTGCTTATCTTGCGGCCCTCGGCCGCCTTCTCAAGGAACATCTGATAAAAATGCTCAATCTCTTTGCTCAGCTTGGCCCGGCGGCTCCCGGATAAATCGGTGTAGTCGGAAAAGATGTCGGCGTCGGCGCCGCGCTTAAGTTGTTCCTTTTTCAGGCCGAACTTCTGGTATAAGCCGCGCAGGTTGAATTTTCCGGCCAGCACGCCGATGGACCCGGTGATGGTGCAGGGCTGGGCCATAATTTTTTGCCCGGGCATCGCGATATAATAGCCGCCGCTCGCGGCTGTGTCCGCCATCGAAACGATCAAAGGCTTGGACTGGCTTAAAAGCTTGGCCTCTCTCCAGATCAGGTCGGAGCTGACCGCGTTCCCGCCCGGGCTGTCAATCCGGAGCACCGCGGCCTTGATCTTCGGGTTCTCTCGAATCCCGCGCAAGGTTTTGACCATCTGATCCGCGTTGACATTTTCCTCCGTACCCTGGTCGTCCTTTTCGCCCGGCTCGATCATCCCGGTGGCGTAAACCAGGGCGAGTCGGGGCATTCTCCGGATCAGGTTGATCCCGAATCGTCTTCCCACCGCCAGGCGGCGATACTGTTCCGAGTTGATCTTATTGACCGGCTCGCCGATCATCCCCTCCAAGTATTCATCCAACTGGTCCGGGTACATCAGCCGGTCCACCAGCTTCCGCTCCAAAGCCTCCTCCGGGACATACGGCCCCTGGTCAACCAGTTCCCGCACCTGTTCCGGCGCGATGCCCCTGCCTGCGGAAATGGCCTGGACCAGTTCCTGGAAAATGTCGTCCAGGATCGCGTCCATCGCCTCGCGATGCTCGTCCGACATCGAGTCGCGCGTGAACGGCTCGGCCGCGGACTTGTATTTTCCAATGTGGATAAATTCCGGCTTGACCTCCAGCTTGTCCAGGATGCCTTTGAAATAAAGCACCTCGCTCAAAAGCCCGATCAGGTCCAGGCTCTGGCAGGGGGGCAGGATAATTTCATCGCAAGCCGTGGCGATAAAATATTCCAGGTTGCCGGATTCCTCCAGATAGGCGATGGCTTTTTTGCCCGAGGCGCGAAAGCGCTGGATCGCCTCTCTCAACTCCGAGGCCCGTGCCCAACCGAGGGAACTCACACTGATCCGCGCCAGGCAGGCCTTGATCCGGGGATCGCTCTCGGCCTGCTCCAGGCTGAAAATCAAATCCCCGAACGCGGCCGGGGTTTTGCCCATATATTTCTGGAACAGGTTGATCCCGGTCTTGCGCTCCACCAGTTCCCCCGAGATTTCCATCTCCAAAACATTGGGACGGCGGGAGGCCAGATACATTTTCGCCCAGATCGAATATATCCAGGCCGGAAGACTTCCGAGCGTCTGGTTCATTGGCTTTGCTCAACCATCAATTCCATACTTAGAATCTTGATCTTGACTGTTGGCTGCCAGGGAGGGGTGGACGATCCGCCGCTGGAGGGGATGTCTCCGATCCGGTCCAGGGTTTCCATTCCTTTTTCCACATAACCGAACACCGGGTAGGCGTTGGTGTATTTGCCGTAATCAATCAGCATCACATAGAACTGACTCCCGATCTGCTTCGGCTGGTAGGGCGGATGGGAATACCCGACCGCGCCCCGCTTATGCGGCAGGTCGTTGTATTCGGGCTTGAGCCAATAACCCGGACCGCCGTTCCCGGTTCCGGTGGGATCTCCCGCGATCACCATATACCTGGGGACCACCATATGAAAAGACAGGTCGTCATAAAATCCCTGTTGGACCAGCTTGACAAAATTCTTGACCAGGGTCGGAGCCTTTTCCGGGTAAAAGCCGATCACGAAATTGCCGTAATCGGTCTTGACTAAAACCCGGAGCCTCTTTAAATCAGAGGCCGTGATTTGATCCAGGGGCTTGCGCAAAAGGTCTTCGCCAGTCGGCTTTACCGGAGCGCTCTTCCGGTTGTCGCAAACCGACAGGGCTAAAAAAAACGCCGCGAGAATAAATATTTTCCTGCTTCTCATTGGCAATAAAGCCTTAGTTTACCTTAATATATAAGCGTCGTTTGTGCCAGCCGCGCCAATCAGGAGAGTGGTTTTGCCGCCCAGGTAAAATCCGGGCGCGAACGCGAAACCGGTGATGGGGCTGTTCAGATGGAATGATTTGCCTTTGATCTTGTCGGGGTCATTCACGGGCAATAAATAAAAAACCCGGACCCCGCCGGCGCCATTGCTGGAGGCGAGATCAAAATGCCCGTCCCGGTTCAGGTCTCCCTTTCCCGCGAGTTCTTCTCCGATGATCTCCCCGGGTTTGCCGGTCAGGATCAAATCCGCGGCGGAGGCGACCCCGGTTGTGGGCGTGGTGATCAGGTTCAGCCCCAGGTTCCCGTTGACTCCCCCGAAAAATACATAAATCGTTCCGGTCCCGGTCCCGCCGGCGCCGACCGCGAAATCGCGGGACGAATCCACGATGGATCGCCTGAAGATGTCTCCAACCATCGCCACCGATCCCCCAAATTTTTCTCCGGGAACGGCCCCAGAAATTTTCAGATTGCTTTGACCGGCCGCGGTCAGGTCGAGGAGGACCGGGATACCGCGGTTGGAGATTCCCCCAAAATTTATCGGGCCGACGGTGCCTCCGAAAAGGATATATGCGGCTCCCTGGCCGGCTGATTCTGATCCGGCTCCGATCAGCAGGTCCGGGATGGCGTCTCCGTTCAGGTCTGAGCCGCAGGCCAGGCTGGAGCCGAACCCCCAGGAGGGGTCTCCCTGGATCAGGACTGACGCGGCCGCGGCGATGCTTCCACTCGCGGGGATCTCGCCCAGGGGAATGGCGGTAGATCCTCCCAGAACCACATAGACTTTTCCGGCGTCCGGCGCGGACACCACAAAATCCGGGTATCCGTCCATATTGATATCGTTGCAGGCCGAGAGGGCGAACCCCAGGTGATCTCCCGGGGCTTCGCCGTCAATTTCCGACCAGGCATCCGCGCTGGTCAGGGAATGCTGCTGGCCGTAGTGGAACAGGAATATTTTGCCCGTGGCCGCGTCCGGGGCGGTGATGGCAAAGTCTTGCTTGTGGTTCTTGTCCGGGTCGCCCAGCTTGGCGGTCACGAACCCGAAGCTTTCCGCGGGATTGCCGAAGATATGGAGTTTGGGGAAGAGGGTCCTGGTTTTTCTATATTGCCGTTCAAACAGTTCTCCGCTCCAGAACAGTTCATCGTATTTCCTGCCCAGGTAAATCAGGACCTCTCCCTGGGTCAGGCTGGCCGCGCTGATCTCGGTCAGGCCTTGGCGGTTCAAGTCCCCCAGCTCCGAGACCCGGGCGCCCAGGCCGGGGATCTGACCTTTTATCGCGCTCAACTCAAATCCCAGGACCGGGATGGTCGCTTGCAGGTACGCGGGATCAGAGGCCTGTCCGGTTTCATCAATGGTCCATAAACAGAAATGGTAGGTTGCCCCGCGTTTGAATCCCTGGTCGAGCAGGGAAAGGATTTCCTTCTCGCCGGCCTTCTGGGGATGGGGCTCGTTGAAAACCGAATGTAAAAAATCGCTGCCGCGATCGCAAAGGTTCGGGCCCAACCCGTATTTTTCTATCTCCGTGTCGGTAATATAGCGAAGGTCATAAATCGCGGCCTTGCCGGAGCTTCCATTATCGCCGGGGGCGGTCCAGGCCAGGCTGAAGGTCTTGGCCGGAGGTCTTTGTTTTCCGAGCTGGAAATGCCCGTCAAGGTATTCCAGCGCCTTGGGGTCGGTGAAAAAAGTCAGATCGTTGATGTCGCCGGGAGGGGTGCGGTCGCCGCTCTCGCAGCCGAGAATGGAAACCAGGAAAATAAGCAAGAACAAAATTTTTACGGTTTGTTTCATAATGACAGCCCTTTCCAAAATAATTTATGATGCTTTGACACTTCCTGAAGCAAGCGCTCAAGGCCCTCCGTCGGCTTTCCCATTTCTTCAACCGGCTTTTCCCTGCCCAGCATCCGGACCAGGACCTCCCGGATACAGCGGGCAATGCCCTCCAGTGAATATCCACCTTCCAGGCCGAAAATCAACTTGCCCGGACAAAGCTCGTCGGCGAGTTCGAGAAAAATGGATCCGAGCCGGGCAAACCCGGCTTCGGTGACTTCCATCCCGCCCAGCGGGTCCTGATCATAGCAATCGAATCCGGCCGAGACCAGGATCAGTTCCGGCTGATATTCCCGCGCGATCGGCATCAGCGCGTTGGTATAGATTGTGTCATATTCCGCGTCGCCCATTCCGGAGGGAAGCGGGATGTTTATGGTGAAGCCTTTGCCCTTGCCGGTTCCGATTTCGTTGAAGTATCCGGTGCCCGGATAAAAGGGATAGCGGTGGGTGGAAAAATAAAGCACCTGGTCCGTGTCGTAAAAAGAATGTTGGGTGCCGTTCCCGTGATGGACATCGAAATCAGCGACCAGGATACGCTTCAGGCCTTGGTTCGCGAGCGCGTAAGCCGCGGCAATGCCGATATTGTTGAACAGGCAAAAACCCTTGGCCTCGTCCCGCTCCGCGTGATGCCCGGGCGGACGGATCAGGGCGAAGCCGGAGTCCAGCTTTCCAGCCATCACCTGGTCTACCATTTCCAGCAAACTCCCGGACGCGTAGAGCGCGGCTTCAAAAGATTTCGGCGAGGCCGGAGTGTCTGCGTCCAGGTAGGTCTCGTGGCCCTGGGTGGACTGGATCCGGTCGTAATGGTCTTCGCTGTGGATCAGCAGGATTTCCTCTTTGGCCGCTTTCCGGAGTTCAACTTTTTCCAGCTCAGCCGAAAGTCCGCTCTGGTCCAGCATTCCATAGATGGATACCAGCCGCTCCGGAGATTCCGGATGGCCCGGCCCGGTATCGTGTTCCAAAAAAATGTCTCCTCTGATTATGCCGACTTTCTTGCTCATCGTTCTCTCCTTCAATCTCCGGCCAAAGCAGGGCAGGGGATAGTTGCTCAAGAGCCCCTGTTTTTCCCCGATCCCTTTTCCCGCGCGATCAGCGCCGCTCCATAGGCGCCCATAATTTGAGGCTCTTCCGGGACCAGAAGTTTCAAGCCGATCTTTTCCGAAAGCGCTCTCACGATCCCGATATTTTTCGCCACTCCCCCGCTCAAGGAAATCTCCGGCTCGATCCCGACCCGGCTCAGCAGACCGAACACCCGCTCCGCCACCGAGTTATGCACCGCCTTGATGATGTCCTCCCGCTTCTCCCCCCGTGCCAGCAGGCCCACAATTTCGCTCTCGGTGAAAACCGTGCAAACGCTGCTCACCCGGAGCGGCTTTTGGCTTTGTTTCTCCAGCGAGCCCATCTCGCTCACTTCCACTTCCAGCGCCCGCGCCATCACTTCCAGAAACCGGCCGGTACCGGCCGCGCACTTGTCGTTCATCTGGAAATTGATCACCCGACCCGTCTGATCCAGCCGGATCGCCTTGCTGTCCTGGCCCCCGATGTCAAGGATGGTGCGGACTTGCGGGAAAATTTCATAAACCCCACGGCCGTGACAGGTGATCTCCGTGATCTTCCAGTCCGACGGCGCGCGCTCCCGGCCGTAACCGGTGGACACGGTTTGGCTGACATGCTCCTGCCCGATCCCGGCCTGCTCAAGCGACCGGCCCAGGGCGCGCTGCAAGGCCTTAGAGCTTTCCGCCCCGGTCAACTCGATCGCGCACCCGAGGATCTTCCCGCCTTGGTCAACGATCACCGCTTCGGTGGAAATTGATCCGATGTCAATTCCGGCAAAATAACCCGTCATTTTAAATTTCTCATTTCTTTTTTTTATCTTTGTCCGCCGGAGTTCTAAGGGCGATGTCAGGTCGTCAAGCTAAAAGCAAATACCTGACCCCGCTATCGTTTCCGGTGTTTGGCTTCGCGCTGTAACTCCCGGTTCAGATCCCGCATCTTGATCTCCTCCCTCCGGTCATAGGTTTTTTTGCCCCGGGCGAGCGCGATCTCCAGTTTGGCCAGTCCGTTCTTGAAATAAACGGTGAGCGGGACAATGGTGAAGCCGCGCTCCGCGACCCGGCCGTAAAGTTTTTTCAATTCCTGCTTTTTCAACAAAAGCTTTCGCGGCCGCTCGGGCGGATGATTGAAAAAAGTGCCCATCTCGTAGGGAGAGATATGGGCGCTGATCAGGAACAACTCTCCGTTCTTAAAATCGCAATAGGAATCTTTGAGCTGGATCCTGCCGGCGCGGAGCGATTTCACTTCGGTGCCAAGCAGGACCATCCCGGCCTCAAAGCGGTCTTCAAATTCATAATGCCGGGAGGCCTCGCGGTTCCGGCAGACAATTTTTTCCCCTTGCTCGCGCATCGCTTACCTGGAAACCCGGCCCGGGCTTTCCGGATGATCCGCTCCCGCGGTTATGATCCGGGGCCGGCTCCGGATCGCGGCAAAGCTCAGGATTAAAAACAGGTATCCCAGGATCAGGCTGGGATTATCGTATCCCAGCAGCAGGCGCGAAGCCGTGATTCCCATCCGGGCCTCCACGGAAGGGAGCAGGAGGTTGATCCGGAGGGAAACCCATTTCCCGATCCCGGCTCCGAGGAACAAGGCGATCAGCGGGACCAGGTATAATGCCAAGCCCGGGTGGAAAACTTTGGGATGGGGTTTTTCCGGTTTGCGGTCCAATTCAGTCATTTTTTCCCTGCGGCAAGAATCATTCCGCGCTGGATCGCGGAACCGAATCCAAGCATCGCTCAGAACGGAATGTCTTCCTCGTTGCCCACCGGCTCGTAGGTCACATCTCCTCCGCCGCTTTCCGCGGCATCGGCCGGGGCCTCTCCCTTGGAGCCGAGCATCAACATATTCCGGACGATGATCTCGGTCATATACTTATCCGCGCCGCTCTGGTCCTGCCATTTGCGGGTCTGGATCCGGCCTTCCACGAAAACCTGCTTGCCCATCTTGAGGTATTCCTTGCAAATGTCCGCCAGCTTGCCGAAGGCCACGATCTTGTGCCACTCGGTCCGTTCTTCCTGCTTGCCTTCCTTGTTCTTCCAGGATTCCGAAGTGGCCAGCGAAAATCTCGCCACGCTCGTTCCGTTTGGCAAAGTCTTGACCTCCGGATCCCTTCCCAGGTTTCCGATCAACATTACCCGATTCAGGCCTCTGCTCATTTTCCTACTCCATTTTTTCTTTTGAATTTATCACAAGCTCTCATATAATACAAGGAGGATGGCAATAATCTACACGACCTGGGTCTGGCTGGTCCTGGCAGAGGCCACGATTTTATGGGGAGCGGTTCTGGTTATTCTTCTGCCCTTTGACCGGAGCAGTTTTCTTTACCTGTTGACCACGCGCAATTGGGCAAAGAACATCTTGTTCCTGAGCGGGGTGAAATTGAAAGTGGAGGGCGGGGATAAGGTTCCTGGTTACCCCTGCGTTTTTATGTCCAATCCCCAGAGCTATTTTGATGTGATCTCGCTGGTGGCTGCTTTGCGGGTCCC
>CAIYYW010000083.1 GCA_903930515.1 uncultured delta proteobacterium
AGGAGGGTTAAGATGAAAAAAATATTGTTGGCGCTGGCCCTGGCGGGCATAATTTTTAACGGCTGTAAACCGAAAGAAGAAGCGCAACCCGGACCCGGGTCCAGGCAACCCGGGGCGAAACTCCGCTTCGCCTTCATCCCCAAGTCGCTCACGATCCCGGTCTTCGCCTACGCCAAGATCGGCGCGGAGAGAAAAGCGGAGCAGTTGGGCAATGTTGAGATCATCTGGCGCGCCCCTGACATCATTGACGCGATCAAGCAAAAAGAAATTTTGGAATCCTTTATCGCGCAGCGGGTGGACGGGATCGCCATTTCCTGCATGAACAGCGCCCTGGTCACGCCCAGCATCAACAAGGCGGTTGAGATGGGAATCCCGGTGGTGACCTGGGACTCGGACGCGCCCAGGAGCAAGCGGGCCGCCTTCTACGGCGTGAATGATTTTGAGAGCGGGGTGATTATGGGCGATAACCTGGTCAAGCTCCTGGACGGCAAGGGCAAGATCACGGTAATCACCACCCTGGGGGCGGATAATTTGGAACAACGGCTGAAAGGGGTTATGAGCGTTCTCCAGAAGAATCCGGGGATTGAGGTTATGGAAACCTTTGACTGCAAGGATGACTATCTGGCTGCCAAACAATACATAGAAATCGTGACCAAGAGTCATCCGGAACTGACCGGGATGATCTCCACCGGGGGATGGCCGGTGTTCAACGAGAACATTTTAAACCCGGTGGATACCACCCGGGTCAAGGTGGTGGCCTTTGACACCATTCCGCCTGCGCCGGATGTGATGAAAAAAGGAAAAGCACAAATATTGATCGGCCAGAAATATTTCGGCTGGGGCGCCGTGCCCACCCAGATCCTGTATGACATTGTGGTCAACAAAAAATATCCCCCCGACCCGATTATCTATTCCGGGGTGGATGTGGTTACCCCGGAAAATGTGGACGCATATATCCAGAAATGGAATAAAATGGCCAGCGGGGAAATCTTTGAATAACTGACCGACGCAAATAACGGGAAAAGATAAGCACGGTTAACGAGAAACGACCAACGGATCCATTCCTCGTTCCTCGTTTCTCATTCCTGGTCTCTTCCATCCCGGGCGTTGTTTCCCGCTCTCCGTTCACCGGATTTGAATATCAGGCTTGCCATTTGATATTTTATTTGTTAGAACTATAGGGTCGAATGGATAGAGCCAGGGGATCCAAATATGATTTTCCCACCCGGATTCTGAGCCGGGCTCAGGTCTTGATTACGGGATTGCTGGATCATCGGGGCCTGAAAAAATCTAACGATCGTTACTCGGAATTTTTCCGGGCGGCGTTCAACCTTGCCCAGGAACTGCTTTTAGTTCGCCTGATGGAACAACACTGGATTCTGGAGGAAGGGTTCCTTTCGGAACGGGTAAAATCCGGGGACCTTTCGGGTCTTTTCAACCGATTGAATGAGGCCAACCAAATTTTGGGCCTGGAGATTTTCCGGCCCCATCTCCACCGGATGCTTGAGCCTGGTCCTGAAGAAATTTCCGGATTCATCGGCGAACTTTACCAGGCGAGATATTTGCCTCCCAAATCCCCGGCGGAACTGATCGGGGGTTTGTTGGAAAAAACGGGAATTATTCACCCGGAGCAAGCGCCTTTTTTTACTCCCGGGCATCTGGTGCGGTTGATGGTTGAGGAAAGTTTTAAGCATCTGGGCTGGGACCGGGGCCGTTTGGAGGATAAGGAATTTATGATCCTGGACCCGAGCTTCGGGTCGGGAAATTTCCTGCTCGGGCTGGTCCGGAGGATGATCGCGGCGGAAGAGGATTATTACA
This sequence comes from uncultured delta proteobacterium, assembly GCA_903930515.1. Taxonomy (GTDB): domain Bacteria; phylum RBG-13-61-14; class RBG-13-61-14; order RBG-13-61-14; family DRUE01; genus CAIYYW01. The sequence continues at coordinate 1,819 of CAIYYW010000083.1, forward strand.
CGCACCGTCCGAGCGGTTTGTTTTATCCGCTGATCCGGCTGCCTGATTTAAGCCGGAATATTGAAACGGGACTCCGGATGGAGTTGGCGCGGAAACACCTGTACGGCTTGGAACTGAACGGGGAGGCGCGGCTGAGCGCGTTCCGGGCGATGTCGCTTTTGCTTCTGGCCGGGAAAAAGCTCGGGGAATTTTCCCCGGGCGGGCTGGCTTTCCTGGAGCAAAATTTCCCGCTCGGGGATTTTTTAATTGACCAGCCGGTGCGCCAGCAGATCGGGTTGTTTGAGGGGCAAGGCCTGGGGGAAATCATGCTCTTCAGTTTCCAGGATACCCATCACCCTCATCAGCAGGCCCTGGTAAAAGGAGGGTTTGACCTGGTGATCGGCAACCCGCCCTGGCTCTCCCTGAAAGGCAAGCAGGCCCGGCATCCTTACGGGCCGGAGGTGGTCAACTGGCTGATCGGCCGTTACCAGGCGGACAGCTATCGTCCCAACTTGTTTGAAATGTTCATCCGCCGCGCCATCAGCCTGGTCCGGGAGGACGGGCTTAATTGTTTCATTGTTCCGGACCGGCTGTCGGAAAACCTCCAGTTCCAGTCCCTGAGAAATTTTATCATTGAAAATGGAGAAGTCCTTAGATTCCACTTCCGAGAGCCTTTCCCCGGGATCGTCTCCGACACCCTGATTTATTGGCACCGAAAAAAGACCGGCGCTTCCGCCTCTAAAATCCAGGTCACGGACGCGCTGGGAGAAGAGAGCGAGATCAGCGTCAGCCGGTTTGTCCGAAAAGGAGGGGCGCTCTCCAAGAAGGTTTCCGAGCAAGAGCTTGGGTTGCTGGAAAAAATCAGACAGGAGGCCCGGGGAAAAATCTCCGATTATTTGTGCACCGGCGTCGGGCTGATCGCGAAGCAGGGAACCATCCACCAGCAGCGGCAGGCGCCGATTGAGCAGGAGCTTTTAAAAGGGGAAAATGTCCGGAGCTGGAAAACCGAGGGTAATTATTATTTTGAGTTCAATCCCCGCAACCTGATCGGGGGCACCGTCCGATATTCCAAGCTGACCGCGCCGGAGCGGATCCTGGTGCGCAAAACCGGGTTGAAGCTGATCGCCTCGCTGGACCGGAGCGGACGGCTGGTAGAACAATCCGCATATTTTTTAATCCCGCTTCCGGACAAAAAATTAAAATATCAAATGGAAT
>CAIYYW010000084.1 GCA_903930515.1 uncultured delta proteobacterium
CTGGTTCGGGGTCCTTCCCAAATGGGGGATTGTCACCCAGCCGCTCGCCTTCATCCTCTTCTTCACCTGCGGAATGATGGAGATCAAGCGCACCCCCTTTGACCTGCCCGAGGGAGAGAGCGAGATCGTGGCCGGATATTTCCTGGAATATTCCGGCGCCAAGTTTATGATGTTCCTGTTCTCGGAATATGTTGAGATGATCCTGCTCGCCGCGATGACCGTGTTGCTTTTTTTCGGCGGCTGGCAGATTCCCTTTGTGGACGCCGCGGGGATCCGGATTCCGCTGTTACAGGTGGACCTCATCTGGGCCAACCTGGCCTGGGTCCAGGCCCACAGCTTCGGGCCGACGCTGGCCAACCTTTTGCTGGCGGCCGGACAAGCCGGATGTTTCGCGGCCAAGGTGGTGTTCTTCTGCTGGATCCTGGTCACCATCCGCTGGACCTGGCCCCGGTTCCGCTACGACCAGGTGATGCGGCTGGGATGGAGAAGGATCCTCCCGCTTTCTATGGTCAATATTGTCCTGACCGTGGCCGTGGTTTTGGCCGAGGAAAAATACAAGCCGATGGTTAAGAGGTTATTGAGGTATTGATGGCGAAAGAGAAACCAACCCCCAATTGGGTCCGGTTCTATCTCCCGGAGCTGCTGCGGGGATTTTATATCACCACCAAGCATTTCCTGATCAACTTCTTCGGGTTCATCCCCGGCTTGGACCGGATCATCAAGAAGGAAGTGGTCACTTATCAATACCCGGAGCAGGAGCGGCCGATCTCGGATCGCTGGCGGGGCCGTCATTGCCTGAACAAAAGGGAAGACGGTTCCACCAAGTGCGTGGCCTGCTACTGTTGCGCCACGGTCTGCCCGGCCCAGTGCATCACCATTGAGGCGGGCGAGTCTCCGCCGGACGCGGAAGTGGAAAAGGTTCCCAAGAAGTTTGAGATCAATCTGTTTGAATGCGTTTACTGCGGGCTGTGCGTGGAGGCCTGCCCCTGCGACGCCCTGTATATGGATATGAAGGAAATGAGACTGTGTCAATCCAGCCCGGATAAGTTCGTGATCGGGCTGAAGGATTTGATGGACTGGCGGGAAGATGGCTGCTGAAGCGGTCAATTGGATTTACGCGGCCGGCTTTTACACTGTGGCCGGGATCGCGGTCCTGTCCGCGCTGATCGTGATCGGCGCGCGCAACCCCGTGATCAGCGCGGTCTGGCTGGTGGTCTGCCTGGTGGCGGTGGCCGGCATTTACGCGATGCTCCACGCCCAGTTCCTGGCGATGGTTCAGATTCTGGTTTACGCCGGCGCGGTTATGGTCTTGTTCGTGATGATTATGATGCTGATTGACATCGGCAAGTTTGAGCCGGGAAGGAAGTCCCAGAAGATTTTGCGCGTGATCGCCGCTCCCTTCGGAGTGGCGGTGACGGTGATCCTGGTGACCCTGGCCGGCCAGATCTCAAAGGTGAAAAATGTCCAATGGCCCGAGCCCCCGGAAGGGACCAGCGAGAAAATCGGCGGGATGCTCTTCACCAAGTACCTGCTCCCGTTTGAAGTCCTGTCGCTGCTTCTGCTCGCCGCGGTGATCGCCGCGATTTACCTGGCCCGGCGCCGGGACCGGGAGGAGAGTTGATGAGGATCGGACCGGAATATTATTTGGTCCTAAGCGCGGTCTTGTTCGGGATCGGTATGACCGGGGTATTGGTGCGGAGGAATGTGCTGGTGATTTTGATGAGCATTGAGTTGATGCTCAATGCCGCGAACCTGTCCCTGGTGACTTTCTCGCGCTTTTCCGGAGACCTCTCCGGCCAGGTCTTCGCGCTCCTGGTAATGGTGATCGCGGCCTGCGAGGTGGCGGTCGGACTGGCCATCATCATCTCGCTGTTCCGGAACAAGGACACGGTGGATGTGGACCGGATAAACATAATGAAATGGTAAGCGGATGCAAGAAGAATTAAAACAAGCGATCGCGCAGAACTGGCTGATCCTGATCCTGGTTTTCCCCTTCCTGGGGTTCCTGGTCAACGGACTCGGCGCGCTCTTCTTCCCGCGAAAATATCCCCGGTCGGTCAGCAACCTGATGGCCTGTCTGGCGATCGCGGGATCTTTCCTGGTAACCGCCTTCGGTCTCTGGTCCATCACCCAACAGCCGGCGCAAGCGTATTTTTTCCAGAAAGTTTTCACCTGGATTTCCGTGGGGGATTTCCAGGTCAACTTCGGTCTGATGTTCGACCATCTCTCCGCGGTGATGTGCCTGACCGTCACCCTGGTCGGGCTGCTGATCCATATTTACGCCACCGGCTATATGGCGCACGACCCCGGCTACGCCCGGTTCTTCACTTATATGAACCTGTTTATGTTTATGATGCTGACCCTGGTTCTGGCAGATAATATCGTGCTGATGTTCGTGGGATGGGAAGGCGTGGGACTCTGCTCCTATCTCCTGATCGGGTTCTGGTACGAGGACTGGGAAAAGGCCAAGGCCGGACTGAAGGCCTTCGTGGTCAACCGGATCGGAGATTTAGGGTTCCTGCTCGGAATCTTCACCCTGTTCTGGGCGTTGGGCACCGTGGATTTCGCCGGGATGAGAAGCCTGATTGAATCCAGCCCCTTCTCCCTTTCCTCCCAGGCCATCCTCGGAATCAAGGTCGCCACCCTGGCCGGAATATTCCTCTTTGTCGGAGCCTGCGGCAAGAGCGCGCAATTGCCCTTGTATGTCTGGCTGCCGGACGCGATGGCCGGCCCCACCCCGGTGAGCGCGTTGATCCACGCGGCGACGATGGTCACCGCCGGGGTGTATATGATCGGAAGGCTCAGCTTCGTCTATGTCCATTCCCAGACCGCGCTGGCCATCGTCGCGATCGTGGGCGCGGCAACCGCTCTTTACGCCGGAGTCATCGGCCTGACCCAGAAGGATATCAAGCGCGTGCTGGCCTACTCCACGGTGAGCCAGCTCGGATATATGTTTTTGGCAATGGGGTCCGCGGCGTTCGCCGCGGGGATTTTCCACCTCTTCACCCACGCCTTTTTCAAGGCCCTGCTCTTCCTGGGGGCCGGCTCCGTGATCGTGGCGTTTCATCACAAGGAGCAGGACATCACCAGAATGGGAGGCCTAAATAAATCTCTCCCCTGGACTTATCGCACGGTGTTCATCGCCTACCTGGCCATCATCGGCATTCCGCCCTTTGCCGGGTTCTGGTCCAAGGATGAAATCCTCTACCGTACTTTTGCCAGTTCCAACCAAGTTTTGGGAAAATACGGCTTGAATTTTGTGCTCTGGTTCATCGGCGTGACCGCGGCACTGGTCACCGCGATCTATATGACCCGCTGGATGATCCTGACTTTCTGGGGAGAATCGCGCGCGGACCAGGACGCCCAACATCATCTTCAGGAATCCCCCAACAGTATGATCATCCCGCTCGGACTGTTGGCGATCGGATCGGTCCTGGTCGGATTTTTAGGAGTGCCGGCCCTGTTCGGAGGGTACAATTGGTTTGAGCAATTCCTGGAGCCTTCCTTTGCCAAGGCCCTGCCGGTGGAGCCCGGGGTTTCCCTGTTCGGGAACGAAAAATTATTGCAAGTGATCCTCCTGGTGATGTCCATCCTCGCCGCCATCATCGGGTTCCTGATCTCCTTTAGCGTTTACATTGAAAAGCCCGGTCTGGCCGCAAGGCTGGCGGAAAGGTATCAGGCCTTATACCAGCTCAGCTATAACAAGTTTTATGTGGACGAGATTTACGACCGGACCATTGTTACCCCCCTGATCAAAGGCTCTTATTATTTCCTGTACCGGTTCGTGGATATGGGGATCATTGACGGCCTGATCAACTTCTCCGCCAAGATCAACCAGTGGATTGGCAAGGCCCTGCGCCGGATCCAGAACGGCGTGGTCCAGACATATCTGTTCGTTTTCGCGCTCGGGATCGTGGTGATCCTGTTTTATGTTTTGGGGCATTATTTTAATATAAGGGTGAGCCTGTTAAGATGAGCCTGATCTTAAAACAGATTTTGTCCTGGATTATTTTTGTCCCGGTGATCGGGATGTTCCTGCTTTTGTTTTTAGAGCGCGAAAAAGTCAGGGCGATCCGGGTGGTTTCTCTTTTGATTATGGTTCTGGATTTCGCCCTCTCGGTCTGGATGTACCTGAACTTCGACGGCTCCAGCCCTGATTTCCAGTTCATCCAGAGGCTTAATTGGATTCCCGGCTGGAATATTCACTACCAGGTCGGCATTGACGGGATCAGCCTGCTCCTGGTTATGCTCACCACCCTGCTCGGACCGGTGGTGATCCTCTCCAGCTGGGCCGCAGTCAAGGACCGGGTCAAGGAATATTATATATTCCTGCTCCTGCTCCAGACCGGTATGCTCGGAGCGTTCCTCTCCCTAGATATGATCCTGTTCTATGTCTTCTGGGAATTGATGCTGGTCCCGATGTATTTCCTGATCGGAATCTGGGGCGGGCCCCGGAGGATTTACGCCGCGATTAAGTTTTTCCTCTTTACCATGGTCGGTTCCGTGCTGATGCTGATCGCCATCCTCTGGCTCTATTTCTATACCGCCAGCTTTGATTATGTGATGATCTCCAACTTCCTCAGTTCCAACCAGCTCAAGGAAGTTTTTCAACTTTACCTGTTCGGAGCCTTTGCCATCGCCTTCGCGATCAAGGTGCCGATGTTCCCGCTCCATACCTGGCTCCCGGACGCTCATGTGGAAGCCCCGACCGCGGGTTCCGTGATCCTGGCCGCGGTGCTTTTGAAAATGGGAACTTACGGGTTCCTGCGTTTCGCCATCCCCTTCTTCCCCAACGCGGTGGCGCAACTGGGACCCCTGTTCTATACCCTGGCCGTGATCGGGATTATTTACGGAGCTTTGGTCTCAATGGTCCAGGAAGACATCAAGAAGCTGGTGGCCTATTCCAGCGTCAGCCATCTCGGGTTCGTGATCCTCGGCCTGTTCGCCCTGACCGTGACCTCAATGCAGGGCGCCCTGATCCAGATGATCAACCACGGACTGTCCACCGGAGCCCTCTTCCTTTTGGTCGGGATCTTATACGAGCGCGCCCACAAGCGACAGATCAGCGACTTCGGAGGCATCGCCAAGGTGATGCCCGTTTACTCAGCCTTCTTCCTGATCGTGGCCCTGAGCAGCATCGGACTGCCCGGCCTGAACGGCTTTGTGGGAGAGTTCCTGATCCTGGTCGGGACCTATATCAGCGGCAATCCCTATTCCAAGCTCGCCGCGGCCCTGGCCGGAACCGGGGTGATTTTAGCCGCGGTATATTTGCTCTGGATGTATCAGCGGGTCTTCTTCGGGCCGCTCCGCAAGGAAGAGAATAAATCCCTGAAAGACCTGAACGCCCGGGAAATAATTTACCTGACCATCATCCTGGTCTTCATCGTCTGGATCGGGGTGCATCCCAATACCTTCCTGCAAAAGAGCGAGGCCTCCATCAACCAGGTGGTCAGCCAGGTCGCGGGCAAGCGCAAGCTCGCGGACGCGGGCCGGAAAGACCGGCTGGCCGGTTTGAAAAACCGTTTGCCCGCGGGCGGGGATTTTTCAGAACAGGGCGACAGGTAATAATGGAAGATCTGATCAAGATACCGATTCTGAGTTTTTATGACCTGGCCGGAGTGGCCACGCCGATGATGCTGGGGATTTTGGCCCTGGCCGGCCTGGTCCTGGACAGTTGGATCGGGAAAAAGAAGCCGAGCTGGATCGGAGGGTTCTCCCTGGCCGGGATGATCCTGATCCTGGCCTTCCAACTCCTGCTCCATATCGGACGCGCCAATTTGAGCGGAGACCTGGGAGCGGGGTTCGGGGGCCTGATCTTCTTTGATCTGTTCGGTATTTATTTCAATTACTTGTTCCTGGCCGCGGCCATCCTGGTAACGGCGATGAGCATCTCGCACCTGGAAGGGAAGGATTATAACCGCGGGGAGTATTACCTTCTGATCCTGATCGCCACCGCGGGGATGAGCCTGATGGCCGGAGCCAGAGACCTGATTATGGTCTTCATCGGACTGGAGACTATGTCCATCCCGATCTATGCCCTGGCCGCTTCCGACCAGTCCAATCCCAAGTCCAACGAGGCCGGGCTTAAATATCTCCTGCTCGGAGGGTTTGCCAGCGCCATCCTGCTTTACGGAATCGCCCTGCTTTACGGCGCGGCCGGCGCCACGGATTTTCTCACCCTCAGCAACGAGCTGGCCCGGCTCAAGATGCCGGACCTGCGCTTCTTCTTTATGATCGTGGGGATCGCCCTGGTCGTGATCGGGTTTGGGTTCAAGGTCGCGGCCGTGCCTTTTCATATGTGGGTCCCGGATGTTTATGAAGGAGCGCCCACCCCGATCACCGCCTATATGGCCGCCGGGGTCAAGGCCGCGGGCTTCGCCGTCCTGATCCGGGCTTTCCTCTATGCCTTTGCCGGGGAATGGCTTCAGACCTATCAAATCATCTGGATCCTGGCCGCGCTCACGATGACGGTCGGGAACCTGCTGGCATTGGTCCAGAACAACCTCAAGCGTATGCTCGCCTATTCCAGCATCGCCCACGCCGGCTATCTCCTGGTCGGGATGACCACATTGGTTTCCTCCAATACCACCCAGGAAGCCTTTTCGCCAACCTACGCGATGATGTATTACCTGCTGGTTTATTCGTTTATGAACCTGGGCGCCTTTGCCGTGATTGTGGTCTTGGGAAGGGAAAGACGGGGAGGGGAAATGATCGCCGACTATTCCGACCTCTCAAGAAAGCGGCCCTTCCTGGCCGTCCTGATGGCGGTCTTTATGTTCTCCCTCGCCGGGGTACCCCCCCTGGGAGGTTTCTTCGGCAAGTTTTATCTCTTCCTCGGCGCCGTCCATTCCAGGCTCTACTGGCTCGTCCTGATCGCGGTACTCAACAGCGTGATCGCGGCTTTCTACTATCTGCGCGTGGTTTATGTGATGTATATGCAGAAGGAGCGGGAGGAAGTGATCCAGCCCGGGATCGAGACCGGGGTGCTGATCAACACCGTCCTGATCCTCTCCGCGGCGATGGTGGTGCTGCTCGGACTTGTCCCCAACCAATTCCTTGATATAATCTTTATGACTTTCCGGAAATTCGTCTGAAAAATTTCATCCGGAGGAAGCGGCAATGTTGGATAGAACTACCGTCGCCACCAAAGGCTCAGAAGGAAAAGTGCTGGTGGTCCGGCTCGTGTTTGAGCGCCGGGCCGGGCAAAAGGTTTCCGGCGAATGGCTATACCTATTGTTCGGAGGCCAGTTCCTGATCGGCCGCGAAGAGGGCTGCGAAATTCGGATCATTGACGACCGGATCAGCCGTAAGCACTCCCTGATCCGGCTGGGCGAGGAGAACGCCAGCCTGACCGACCTGGGGTCCACCAACGGCACTTACCGGAACGGGGAATTGGTGGAAGACGACATCATCATTGAGAACCAGGACAAGATTGATGTGGGACAGGCCGTGGTTTACAAGGTCCGCACTTGCCACCGCAACCGCCGGCTCAGCTCGATCCGGCTCAACAACGGCGGAGAAGCCTATTTGCTCGCCACCAACGAGATCCTTTTGGGCCGGTTCCAGGAAGATTCCCCGGAAATAGACCTGATGATTTACGACTCTTCGGTGGATGCCCGGCAATGCCGGATTGAGCATTTTTATAACGACAATTTCATCGTGGCGCTCTCCCCTGAGGCGCCCATCCTGGTCAATGGCAAGCCGGTCAAGGAACTCGGGCTTAAGGACGGCGACCTGGTTGAGATCGGCCAGAGTGCGTTCCGCTGGAAAATCGTCTCACTGACCTGAGCGGAAATGAACCTTGACTGGAAAACCGTCCCGGCTAATCTTCGGGGCTAACCCTTTTCAGCGATGCCAGAACCCAAGCAATTACTTGCCCCGGCCAAAATAAACCTCCGCTTGGAAGTCCTGGGCCGGCTCCAGAGCGGATACCATCAGCTCCGTATGTTCAATATCACCATCTCGCTCCACGATTTGATTGAGCTGGAATTCCTTGAGCGCGGAATCGAAATCCGGACGGATGATCCATCCCTCCCCACCGATCAGCGCAACACCGTGTTCCAAGCCATCGCCTATTTCTCGGCCCGGTTCGGGATCAGGTTCGGCGTCAAAGTCAAAATCCAAAAGCGGATCCCGGCCGGGGCCGGTTTGGCCGGGGGCAGCTCGGACGCCGCGACCGTGCTTAGGGCTTTGCTGGACCAATTCGGGTTTTCGCCTGCGGACCTGGACCTGGAAGAGTTGGCCTACCGGGTCGGCGCGGATGTGCCTTACCTGTTGTTCGGGGGACCGGCCTGGGTGGAAGGGATCGGGGAGAAAGTGGAGCCGGTTCCGGATATTCCCCCCAGGTTTTTCCTGCTCGCCAAGCCCGGGTTCTCAAGCTCCACCCAAGAAGTTTATCAGTCGCTCCGGCTGGAATCGGATTTGACAATTGAGCCAAAAGAGGTTATCTTGTCATCACTTAAAAAAGGAAAATTCCGGGAGTTTTGCGTGAATCATCTGGAGTCAACGGTCTTTGCCAGACATCGGGGGATGGAAAAATTAAAGTCGGAATTGATCCGACTGGGGGCCTCAGCCGCGGTGATGAGCGGCTCGGGATCAACCTTGGTTGGTATTTTTTCAACTTGGGAACAGGCGGAGCTGGGGGGGAAAGAACTCGGAAAATCTCAACCTGATCTCTGGGTTGATGTAGTAAAGCAAGATCAGCCAGGTTCGGCTAGAAAATGAGGAGGTTTAAAGGAGATGGAGATCACGGATGTCAAGGTATTTCCGGTTGAAGAGGAGCGGCTGAAGGCTTATATCACGATCATCATTGACAATTGCTTTTTGGTCCGTGAGATCAAGGTGATCAATGGCAACTCCGGATTCTTCGTGGCGATGCCCAGCAAGAAAAGGAAGGACGGCACTTACCGGGACTTGGCGCATCCGATCAACCAGGAAACCCGGGACCGGGTGGAGAAGATGATTATGGACGCCTACTGGAAGCGGATGGAGGAACTAAAGAAGGAGCCGGAAGCGGCGCCGGCGGTGGAAACCGAGCCGGAGCCGGCCCAGCAACAATTGCCGGAGTCTGAAAATAAAATATAAAATTATCTGAAGGCAATCTAAAATTTGGGGCGTCGCCAAGTTGGTAAGGCATGGGATTTTGGCTCCCATATTCGTAGGTTCGAATCCTGCCGCCCCAGCCAGGATTATGATCGGGCTTGGAGGTTAAACGGTGAAAAACAATCTGATCCTTCTGACCGGGAACGCGCATCCGGAGTTGGCGAAGAAGATCGCCAAGAAGATCGGGGCGCCGCTCGGGGAGTTGGCGGTGTTCAAGTTCGCGGATGACGAGATTTTCTGCAAGATCAACATTAACATCCGCAAGCGGGATGTGTTCATCATCCAGCCCACCTGCCGGCCGGTCAGCGATAATATTATGGAACTGCTGATCATTATTGACGCCTGCAAACGCGCCAGCACCCGGAGCATCACCGCGGTGGTCCCCTATTACGGCTACAGCCGGACCGACAAGAAGGATCAGCCGCGCGTGGCGATTACGGCCAAGCTGGTGGCCGACCTGCTTACCGTGGCCGGGGCCAGCCGGATGATCGCGATGGACCTCCACGCCGAGGCGATCCAGGGCTTTTTCAATATTCCGGTGGACGCCCTGTATGTGATGCCGATTTTCATCAAATACATCAAAGAGAAAATCGGAACCGACAACCTGGTGATCGTGTCTCCCGATGCCGGAGGCGCGGCCCGGGTCCGGGCGTACGCCAAGAATCTGGGGCCGGAGGTTGAGATCGCGGTGGTGGACAAGCGCAGGATCGGCAATACCGGCCGGACCGAGGTCTATAATGTGGTGGGAGACGTCAAGGGCAAAAAAAGTATCCTGATTGATGATATTATAGATACCGCGGGAAGCATCACCAAGGCTGCCGAGGTTTTGATGGAGCGGGGCGCCTCGGAAGTCCGGGCGATGGCCGCGCACCCGGTTTTGAGTGATCCCGCGATGGAGCGGCTGGAGCAAAGCCCTTTAAAGGAAGTGCTGGTTACCGATACGATCCCGATTGCGGCGTCGCAGAAGATCAAGAAGATCAAGGTGCTGAGCGTGTCCGATCTTCTGGCCGAGGCGATCCGGAGGATTTATTATGGAGAATCCGTGTCTTCTCTTTTTGCGTGAACCAAAGGGAGGTTGAAATGGCAGAACGGGAACTTTATTTGGAAATGAGAACCGATACCGGGAAGGAATTCGCGGGAAAGATCCGGAGGCAGGGGAAAATTCCCGCGGTCTTTTACGGGCGGGGAAAGCAACCGAGCGCGGTCCTGGTGGATACCGGGGAGGCCTTGAAAATTCTTCATTCCCGGACCGGGAAAAACACCATCCTCACCGTGAAAAGCGAGGATCAGGAATTGGCGGGAAGGCGGGCCTTGATCCGGGAAAGCCAGACCGACGCGATCACGGATCAACTGCTCCATATTGACCTGATGGAAGTCGACAAGGATCGGCCGCTCCGGGTCTCGATTCCGGTGGAGATCACCGGCAAGCCGATCGGGCTGGAAAAGGGCGGAACTTTGGAAGAGCATATTCGGGAAATAGAAATCTTTTCCCTCCCGGACGAAATCCCGGAGCAGATTAAGATTGAGGTGTCCCAGTTGGACCTGGGCGACTCGATCCATATCCGCGACCTGAAGCTGGAAAAGTTCAAGGTGCTGGGCAATCCCAATCTGGCGGTGGTGTCCGTGGTGGCCCCCTCCAAGATTGAGGAAGAGGCTGCGCCAGCCGCGGCGGTTGAAGGCGAGGCGGTTCCGGGCGTTGAAGGAGAAGCGGTGCCGGGCGCGGAGGCGGGAGCGGAAGCGGGCGCCAAGCCGGGCGAGAAAGGCGCGGCCAAACTGGGCGAGAAAGGCGCGGCCAAGCCCGGGGAGAAAGTTGTGGCCAAGCCGGGTGAGAAAGCCGGGGCCAAGCCCGGGGAGAAAGCCGGGGCAAAATCCGAAGCCAAAGCTGAGCCGGCCCGGTCCAAAGGGAAGAAGCCAGCGAAATCGTGAGATTGATCGCCGGTCTGGGGAATCCCGGGAAGAAGTATCAATATTCCCGGCATAACTTGGGCTTTATGGTGATTGACCGTCTGTCCCGGATTCATCAGGCGAAAATCTTCTGGCCCAGGTTCCAGGGGCGAGTGGCCAAAACCAGGATTGAGTCGGAAGATGTGGCTTTATTGAAACCGCATACTTTTATGAACCTGAGCGGGGAAAGCGTGGCCCAGGCCCTGAATAAATTCCGGCTCAAGCCGGACAAGTTGATCGTGATCCACGACGACTTGGACTTGGCGATCGGCCAGATCAAAATCACTTTCGGAGGCGGAAGCGCCGGCCATAACGGGATCGAATCCATCATTGACCGGCTCGGGGTCAAAGAATTCCACCGGCTCCGGCTCGGGATCGGGAAGCCGCCAGAAAAAGATGACGCGGTAAGTTTTGTGCTCAGCGAGTTCGGCCCCGGGGAGATGGAGGCGGTTGAGCGGATGATGGAAAACGCCTGCCAGGCGGTCAGGGTTTTGATCTCCGAGGGACCGGAGCGGGCGCAAAACCTTTTTCATCGGAAGGGCTGATGCCATACTCGGTGGGAATCGTCGGTCTGACCAATGCCGGAAAGAGCACGGTCTTTTCCGCGCTCACCTCCATCCAGGTTCCCTGCGAGGCCTATCCCTTCTGCACCATTGATCCCAACCGGGGAATGGTGGCCGTGCCCGATGAGCGGCTGGAAAAATTAACGGAGTTGATCAAGCCGGAAAAGACCGTCCCGGCCGTGATTGAGTTCGTGGATATCGCCGGGTTGGTGCGCGGCGCGCACAAGGGCGAGGGCCTGGGCAACCAGTTCCTGGCCGAGATCAGAGCGGTGGACGCGATCGCGGAGGTGATCCGCTGTTTTGAAAACCCGGAAGTGTCTCATCCGGACGGATCCCTGGACCCGGTCCGGGACGCCGAGACCATCACCTTCGAGCTGATCCAGAAAGATTTGGAGACTGCGGAGAAGCGGTTGGAAAAAGCGCAGAAGATGGCCCGGGTGGGGGATAAAACCCTCAAACTGGAAATGGAGTTGTGCCAGAGAATGAAAAACGGACTGGAACAGCTTAACCCTTTGGACCGGCTTCAGTTCCACCCGGACGAGGAGCCGCTTTTGAACGAGATCAAGCCCCTGACCTTGAAGAAAAAATTTTTCATTGCCAACCTGGGGGAAGAGGCGCTGTCTTCTGAAAACCAATCCCTGGTTCGGCTCCGGGATTACGCGGAGAAGCTGGCGGTCAAGGTGGCGCCTTTTTTCGGCAAGGTGGAATTGGAAGTGCATGAACTGGATAAAAGCGAGCAGGAAATTTTTCTCAAGGGGATGGGGATCGAGCGGTCGGGATTGTCGGAAGTGATCCGGGCGGGGAAAGAAGTCCTGGACCTGATCACCTTTTACACCGTGGTGGGGGGCAAGGAACTCAGGAACTGGCTGGTCCCGCGAGGCACCAGCGCGCCCAAGGCCGCGGGCAAGATCCACACCGATTTTGAGCAGGGATTCATCAAGGCGGAAGTGACCCGGTTTGAAGATTTTATCAAGGTCGGCGGAGAAGCGGGGGCGCGCAAGGAGGGTTTGGCGCGGGTTGAAGGAAAGGAATATCTGGTGCAGGATGGAGACATTATCCATTTCCGGTTCAAGGTTTGAAATGAATTGAGGTTGCGGGTCAATGAAGGAAATTCTGGAACAAATCAAACAAGCGGTGATTGAAATGAAGGCTGAGCAGGGGGCGCAGTTGATCAAGACCGCGCTCAGCCAGGGCATTCCGGCCCGGGAGATCCTGGACCAGGGATTGATCGCCGCCCTCAAGGTGGTGGGGGAAAGGTTCCGCAAGGATGAAATATTCCTCCCTGAAGTTATGCTCTCGGCCAGCGTCTTCAAGGTTGGGTTTGAAATCATCAAGCCGGTGCTGATGGCCGGCGACTATACCCCCCGGGCGAAAGTGGTGATCGGGACCGTGGCCGGGGATGTGCATGACATCGGCAAGAATATCGTGATTGCGCTCCTGGAAGGGAATGGGTACCAGGTGATAGACTTGGGCGTTAATGTCCCGGCCCAGAGGTTTATTGACGCGGTGAAAAAGGAAAACGCGCCCATCCTGGGAATGAGCACCCTCCTCACCACCACGATGCCGGAGATGGAGAAGGCGGTCCGGGCGGTTGAGCAGGCCGGCCTGCGGGGAAAAGTGAAAATCATCATCGGGGGAGCGGCCGTGAGCAGGGAATACGCGGACCGGATCAGAGCGGACGGATACGGCGAAGACGCGCAGC
>CAIYYW010000085.1 GCA_903930515.1 uncultured delta proteobacterium
GGCTTGAGGTCGCGGTGGATCACCTTTTTGGAATGCGCATAAGCAACCGCCTGGCAGAGGGAGAGAAAATTGGAAAGCAACCGAAGTCGTTCCTGCAAGTTTTTGCATTCTTTCAGTTTTGCGGAAAAATTATTGCCGCGCACGAATTTCATAGTGTAATAAAGCGAGCCGTCAGCCCGTTTGCCGATCTCATAAATCGGGACAATGCCCGGATGCTCAAGCTGGCCCGTGATCCGGGCCTCCCGCAAGAAGCGAGCGATGGCCGCCGCGGTCTTGGAAAGCGGGGTCGCTGAAACCGGCGAGCCGTCCGGGGTTTGATCCGGCAACAACTCTTTTATGGCAATTTGTCTGCCGATGAACTCATCAACACCGAGCATAATCCGGCCGATCCCGCCCCGGTCGTGCTCGCCCTTGATGGAATACCTGCCCGGCTGCTCAATGGAAAGACGGGTGTCATCATCCAGTTTTTCCGTAACCGGTTTCTGTCCCAGATCCGGAGTGCCTTGGTATGACAATTTTATCTGATCCTTTTCCACCAGGATGGACCCGGCAAAGCTCTCATAAACCGCGCGGTCTCCGCCAAAGGCTTGGAGGGTGGATTGGATATTACCCGCGTGCTCTTTTACCTGCATTTCCAGCAGTTCTTCAATCAGATTTTTCTTTTCCAGGCTTAAATACCCCTGCTCAACCAGAATTTCGCTCAAAGGCTTTTGCTGGCTGGTCGCCCAGATGGCCGCGGTTTCCATCAGCTTCTGCGAACTGATTAGCTTCAACTGAACCGCCAGAACCCCGAATAGTAATTCCCGATCTTTGGACATTTAGCCCCCTTGATTATCAGCCGGAAATTTTCACTGTAACCTTGAGCACCTCCACCGGCGCCTTGACATTTTTAAGCTCAAGCTTTCCTTTCGGCTCAAATTTGAGATGCGGCATATTTTTAAAATCAACCCCTTGTTTTAAAGCTTTCTGGGCGGATTTGTGGGTTTCCGCCACGGTAAGAATCTCCAATCCCTCCGCGGCTCCGCATAGACGAGCGGCCAGATTAACCGGATGACCCAAAACCGTGTAATCCATCTGTTTCTCGGTCCCGATGTTTCCAACAATGACCTCGCCGGTGACAATGCCGATCCCAACCGCAGGCGCTTTTAATCCCACATTCTCCCTCTCCCTTTGCCAGGCTTGATGAGATTCTATCATTGCCACTGCGCAAAGAAGCGCCCGGAGCGCGTGGTCTTCCTGATGAAGCGGCGCTCCAAATACCGCCATAATTTCATCTCCGATGAATTTATCCACCGTGCCGTCATATTTTTCCACGCATTGCACCATTCGGGAAAGATAGGTGTTCAACATCTCGCAAACCGCTTCCGGCTCTATCTCTTGAGTGACCCTGGTAAAACCGCGCAAGTCCGCAAAAAGGATGGTCAATTCCCGGCGCTCTACTTTCATCAGTTCCTGGACCGGAATATTGCGGAGCAGGTCTATAACTTTAGGCGAGACATACCGGGAGAAAGTGTTTTCCAGCCACCGGTTTTGGGTTACATCCTGAGCGATAATCTGGACCTGATCTTTTATGGGAGTGCCGATAAACCTTAAAATGATCGGAGATCCCAGCTTATGCCGGATCGGCAGAAGCCCTTGAGGCAAATCGGGAAATGCTTGTTCCAGGACGCAGACCTGGTCCGTGCTTTTAACCGATTCGATCAACGCAATGATAAAGCCCTCTCCCAAGATGCCTCTGTGCCAATTTTTGATCGGGGTATGGAGCAGTTCTTTTTTGTCTTGAGCGCCAATCAGCTTTGCCATGGAATTGTTTGCATATTTTACCAGGCCGTTTGCATCAACCAAAAGCACCATTTCTTCCAATCCCGCGATGCTGAAACTTGATCCCGCGACCGACAGGCTGAAGGTTTTTGAGAGATTAAGCTGAATTCGCTTCTTTGCCTTTTCCAGCTCTTGCTTTAATTCCGCAATCTCCTTTTCATAATCTTTGTCGCTTTTTCCCGGCATTTGAATAACTCGGAATCGTTTCCAACCCGAAAACCAAATAGTCTTTTGAGAATCAAATTTAAAACAGTATCTTTATAAAGTCAAACCTCCAAACCAGTTGAAGCAACCGAACCCCAAGACTTTTTTTAGAACAAATCTGTGGTAAATTAAAGGGGAATGAAAAAAGAAAAAAGCTTACTGGAGAGAGCGCGCTCGGGCAGGATCACCAAAGAGATGATCGCGGTGGCGCGGAAAGAGGGCAGGGAGCCGGAGGAGATTTGCGGGCTGGTGGGCAAAGGCCGGGTGGTGATCGCGAAAAACCGGGTGCGCAAGAATGTTCTTCCGATCGGGATCGGTGAAGGCCTCTCGGTCAAGGTCAACGCCAACATCGGCACCAGCGAGGATTTGTGCAATCTGAAAACGGAGCTGAAAAAGCTCAAAGCCGCTGAGGATGCCGGAGCCGACACCATTATGGATTTATCCACCGGCGGAAATTTGGACCTGATCCGGCGCAAGATTCTCCGGGCGACCCGGCTCCCGGTCGGGACTGTGCCGATCTATCAGGCCGCAATCGCATCCAAGCGCAAGGGACAGCCGATGGTCCGGATGAGCGCGGAGGATTTGTTCGGCGCGATCCGGAAGCACGCGCAGGACGGGATTGATTTTGTCACGGTGCATTGCGGGGTGACCCGGGAATCGGTGTCGCGTCTGAAAAAACAGGGCCGGATCCTGGATGTGGTGAGCCGGGGCGGGGCATTGCTGGTTGCCTGGATGGATTTCAATGAAGCGGAAAATCCGCTTTATAAGGATTTTGACCGGCTTTTGGAAATCGCCCGCGAGTTTGAAATGGTCCTGAGCCTGGGAGACGGGCTTAGGCCCGGGTCCATCGCAGACGCCACGGACCGGGGCCAGATCCAGGAATTGATCATCCTCGGCGAACTTACCAAACGCGCCTGGTCAAAAGGCGTGCAGGTGATGATTGAAGGGCCCGGCCATATCCCGCTCAACGAGATTGAAGCGAACATCCTGCTCCAGAAAAAGATCTGCCAGGGCGCGCCCTTTTATGTGCTGGGACCGCTGGTGACCGACCTCGCTCCCGGATACGACCACATTGTCTCCGCAATCGGAGGCGCGATCGCGGCCAAGGCCGGCGCGGATTTCCTCTGCTATGTCACCTCCAGCGAGCACCTGGGATTGCCGGACGCGGAAGAAGTGCGGGAGGGGGTGGTCGCGTCCAGGATCGCGGCGCACGCCGCGGATTTGGCCAGGGGCAATCCGCTCGCGTTCAAGAAAGATTTGGAAATGAGCAAGGCGCGGAAAGCCTTGGACTGGGAAAAACAGTTCCGGCTCGCGATTGATCCCAAACGCGCCCGGGAGATCCGCAAGAGCCGTCCTCCCAGGAACCAGGAGGTCTGCACGATGTGCGGGGAATTTTGCGCGATCAAAATCAGCAAGAAGACCTGATGCCCAGTTTGGTTTTTAAAAACGCCCTGATGGTTGACGGCTCCGGCCAAGAGCCGTATCCCGGCGATCTGAAAGTGAGCGGCGACCGGATCCAGGGAATCGGCAGGATCAAACCCGTCCCGAAAGATCAAGTGATTGACGCGCATGGCCTCGCGCTCTGCCCGGGGTTCGTGGACGCGCACGGCCATTCCGACTATCACCTGCTCGCGCTACCCAGCGCGAAAAGCAAAATCCTCCAGGGAATGACCACTGAGATCGGGGGCAACTGCGGGTATAGCGCGGCCCCGATTTTCCAAGAGATAAAAAAGGAGCGCGAAAAATCCCTGGCCCGGGACCTGGAGCTGAAAATCAATTTCCAGGAAGTGTCTGAATATTTTGAAGAGCTTAGGCGTCTAAAGATCGGGGTGAATTTCGCCCTCCTGGCCGGATACAACACGGTGCGGGGAAATCTGCTCGGATACCGCCGGAACCCGCCTGACGCCAAGGAGATGAAGCAGATCCAGGCGCAAATTGAAAAGGCCTTGGCGCAGGGATGCATCGGAATGAGCGCGGGCCTGATCTACGCGCCCGGTACTTTCACTACTGCGGACGAATTGGCCGAAGCGCTCGC
Organism: uncultured delta proteobacterium; assembly: GCA_903930515.1. GTDB lineage: Bacteria > RBG-13-61-14 > RBG-13-61-14 > RBG-13-61-14 > DRUE01 > CAIYYW01. Next base: position 4,061 of record CAIYYW010000085.1, read on the forward strand.
GCCGGTTCGGGAAGCCGGCGGGATTTTTTCCTGCCATATCCGGAGCGAGGGGGATATGCTGCTGGAGGCGATTGAGGAATTTATTTCCGTGGGCAAGAAAGCCGGGGTCCGGCTGGAACTGTCTCATTTAAAAACCGGGGGCCCGAAAAACTGGGGCAAGCTGGACCGCGCGTTTGAGCTGATTGAGAACGCGCAAAAGGACGGGGTCCGGATCAAGGCCGACCGCTATCCTTACCTTGCCAGCTTCACCAGCCTTTCCGCGGTGCTCCCGGATTGGGTGTTTGAGGGAGGCGAGGATGAATACCGGCGGAAGCTGAAGGAGGATCGGGAAAGGATCAAAACCGAGATGGAGCGGCAATACCAGGCGGACTACTGGACCCGGATCGCCATCAGCCAGGTGTTCAGCGAGCGGGCCGCGGGGCTGGAAGGAAAGACGGTCGCGGACTTGGCGATTAAGGAAAAGGTTCAGCCGGCGGAGTTGGTGGTGGATTTATTGAGCAAAGAATCCTCCAGCCCCAACGCGATTTTTTATTCCATGAGCGAAGCGAACCTGGACCGGATTTATCAGAAGGACTGGGTGATGCTCGGGTCGGATTCCGGCGCGCGCGGATTCACCGGGGTCCTGGCCAAGGGCAAGCCGCATCCGCGGGTGTTCGGCTCGTTCCCGCGCTTTTTCGCTGAATTCGTTCGGGGCAAAAAAATATTCAGCCTGGCCGAGGCGGTCCGGAAATGCAGTTGGATGGCCTGCGAGCATTTCGGGATCAGGGATCGCGGCAAGCTGGAAAAGGGTTTTTACGCCGACCTGGTCCTGTTTGATCCCGATAAAATTACCGACCGATCCACTTTTGAAAACCCCTTCCAGGCCCCGGCGGGAATTGAGATGGTCTTGGTCAACGGCGAGATTGCGGTCAAGCGCGGCAAGTTGACGGGGAAAATGGCCGGGAAGATAATCGGGGGCAACCAATGAAACCTTTGATCGGAGTCACCGCGGACATTGACGACGGGAGCAGGTTCAAAAAGCGGCTCAAGGGCAAGCGGATCGTGCACCTGTGGGAGAGGTATTTGATCGCGGTGAGCGACGCGGGCGGAACCCCGGTCCTGCTTCCGGTCGGACGGGATCGGGAGGACCTCCGGGTGCTGCTCTCCCGGCTGGACGGGATTTTAATTTCCGGAGGGGCCTTTGATGTTCCGCCTGATTTTTATGGAGAGCGTCTGCTCAGGGAGGCGGGGGTCAAGCCCAAGCAGGAGCGGAGCCGGTTTGAGCGGGAGTTGGTTTTGGCTGCGGGCAAAAGAGGGCTTCCGATTTTGGGCATTTGCGGCGGGGAGCAGATCATCAATGTGGCTTTTGGGGGAAGCCTGTTCCAGGACATCGGTCAGCAATATCCGTCCGGCCTGGAGCACGAGCAAAAAATTCCTCCGATCCAGGTCTCGCATTCGGTGGTGGTCCTGCCCGGAACCCTGCTCAGCCGGAGTTTGTTCTTGAAACCGATCGCAACCGCCAAAACCATCCGGGTCAACAGCACCCATCACCAGGCCGTGAAAAAACTCGGGGCCGGCCTGAGGGTGGCGGCGCGCGCCCCGGACGGCTTGATAGAAGCGGTGGAATCGAAACGGGGATTCATCCTGGGCGTGCAATGGCATCCGGAACTGCTATATCCCAAACATCCGGAACATGCCCGGTTATGGAAGGAATTCATCAAAGCGGCGATCAGGTCTTCCTGCGAAGCCGGCCGCTGAAAAAGGAGGGTGACTGATGGGCGAAATCGGAAATTTCCTGGTCTCCATCGCGATTTTCGCCGGGTTCCTGCTCATCTTTATCTTTGCGATTAAAGGCGCCCGGAAAAAATTACGCTCTCAACTGGAGCCGATCGCGAACGCCCTGGGCGGGGAGCTGGTCAGTGGATGGCTGGTCAATAACTATGTCCGGATTCCAGGATACGATTACGAGGCCCAGGTTGTGATTACGCCCCGGGGAAAAAACACTCCGCCCAAGCTGACCATCCGGTTTCTGGATCAGTTGGATTTCCAAATCACGATTACCGCGGAAAATGTCCTGACCGGTGTCTTGAAAAAAATTCATCTCGCCCGCGAAGTGGAAATCGGCGACCCGATCTTTGACCAGAAATACCTGATCTCAACCCGCGACCGCGACAAAGTCCAAGCCTTCCTCCTCTCCGGATCAAGGCGCGAGGCCGTGGATTTTTTCTTCAGCAATGGATTCTCCCGGATGGGAACCTTCCAGAACTCGGTCGGGGCGGAAAAAAATAATTACCAGAACCAGGACCTGGATCCCGGCAGGATCCGCGAAGACCTGGACCGATTGAGGAAATTTATTTCCGGATAGATTATTGAGGAACCGCGGCTGAATTCGCCCGCGCAATAACATAATAATTCTTTGCGCGATTCAGGTTTTTGGGGAAAAATTTATTTGAGCTTATCTTCCAGCTTCCTCACTCTCCGGAACAACTCGGGCAAATTCTTGAGCCTTAAAAAAACCCGCTTGGCCTGCGAGAAGGGCATAGAGGGATATCCCATCACCACCGATCCCGGCGGGAGGTCGTCCAGAACCCCGCTCCCTCCCACCACCTGGCTCCCGGCCCCGATCTTGGTGTGATCCTTGATCGCCACCTGGCCGGAAATCATACAGCCGTCCCCGATCTCGGCCGATCCTCCAACCACCGCCCCGGCCAGGATCACGCAATTCTTTCCGACCTTGACTGAATGGGCGATATGCACCAGATTATCAAACTTGGTTCCGGATCCGATCATGGTCGCGTCCAGGCTGGCCCGGTCTATCGCGCAGTTCGCCCCAAGTTCCACATCGTCCCCGATCTCCACCGTTCCGATCTGGGGAATTTTTTCCAGACCCTTCTCCCCGGGCAAAAATCCGAACCCGTCCGAGCCGATCACGGTCCCGGAATGAATAATGCACCGCTCCCCGATCCGGCAGTTGTCCAAAACCTTGACCCCGGGAAAAAGTTTGGTCCCCGCTCCGATCCGGACATTCCTTCCGAGATAACAATGCGCCTCAATCTTGGCCTTGGCCCCTAGTTCCGCTCCGGCCTCAATCACAACATACGGCCCGATCCAGACCGGCTCCCCGATCCTGACCGGCTCCCCGATCATCGCCGAGCCGTGAATCCCCCAAAACTCCCGCTCCGGCCCGATCAATAATTTCTCCACGGCCACAAAAGCCCGATCCGCGTCCTTCGCGACCAGCCCGGGTTTGCCCGCCGCCCACTTCTCATCCTCAACGATCAGCGCGCCGGCCCGGCTCTTCTTCGCAGACTCCAGATGCTGCTTGCCGTTCACAAACGAAACCTGGTCCGGCTGCGCGTTCGAAAGCGAGCCCACTCCCCTGATCTCAACCTCGCCGTCTCCAACAATTTTCGCGCCGATCTTTTCAGCCAGTTCTTTCAGCTTCATTTCGCTTCTCCTAATCTGCGAGCGGCTTCCTCCTCCGCTAAAGCTACGAAGGACAAGTTAGTCGCGGTCTTGCGCGCAGGACGCGCGGGTCCCGCTCCTGCCTGCGCCCATCCGTCATCTGTAATCTGTAATATGATCAATTCCCCAGTTCCTCCCCAACGATATACACTTCAATCTTGCTCAGGCCGGGCGCCCGGTGCAAAACCAACTCCGCCCGGCAGATCCTTTTCGGAGAATTGCAATCATTACATTCCCCGGTCTTCACGCAAGGGACATCTATTTCAAGTTCCGCGGCCCGTTTCGGCGCCGCGACCTTCTGAACCCGAACGCGCGCCGCAGCCAGGTCCGGCACCAGCTTGTTAACCCCGACCACAAAAATCACCCGGTCCGGCCCGAAAATAGTGGGGGCGATCCGGTTGCCCACCCCGTCCATATTGAAAATCTCCCCCTTTTCCGTAATCGCGTTCGCGGAAGTGAGCAACAGCTCGCAGGCGAGTTGAGCCTTCCGCGTCTTGAGCAATTCCTCCGCGCTCATCCCCGGAACCCAATGATCAAAAGTAATCAGGCCCCGCTCCCGCAGCGCCCGGTCCAATCCCATTTGCCGGATGGTCTTGCTCCCCGGAATCCCCACCTTGGCCGAAACCGGGATCCGGGACAGGATCAGCTTCGCCGCCTCTTCCTTGCCCGCGACAAACTCCGCGCTGAACCCATGCCGCTTCAAGGCCTTGACCGTTCGCTCAACCCTCTGGTCCATTTCCACCTTTCCTCATTCTTGAATCCCAGCGCATTGCGCAAAACCCTTCACGATCCATCTTACCGTAAAGACTCAATCTTGCAATATAATTTCAACGGGAATAAAATCGCAAAAATGGAGGGTAAGCCTATGATTAGTTTTTCCGGAAAAAGACTGGCCGGGATTGGGGTACTCATTATGGCGTTGGCAATCCTGAGCGGATGCTCGGAGAACGGCAATCACGAAAATCAGGGCGGATTAAATGCGGGAGAAGATTTTGACTCAACCGCTTCCTACGCCACCGGCTCGCTCAATCTCGCCGGCGATGTGGTCAAATGCCCGGTCGCGGGCGCGAGCGTGAGATTTTATCTGCTCAAGGGCAACGGCGCCAGGGGAACCAAGCTGGGCGCCAAGACCACGGACACCCAGGGATATTTTTCCATCAAGTTCACCCCCAAGCCGATTAAGCCGATTTTGGTGGAAGCTTGGGGAGGGGCTTATGCGGATGAAGTCTCGGGGGACACGGTGACCTTGAATTCCACCGATGTAATGACCGCGATCGTTCCGGTCGGGACCAAATTTATCACGGTTACTCCGCTTACGCATCTGGCCGCGACCCGGGCCCGGGCAATGGCCGGTTCCGGCGTTCCGCTCAAGACTGCGATCTCGGCTGCCAATGCCGGAGTGGCCCAGCAATATAACCTTCCGGACATTGCGGGAGTGGTCCCGGTCTGCGCGAATAATCAAACAGAGGTGAACACCTCCAACCTTGACCGGAGAATTTACGGGTTGGTTCTGGCCGGTCTTTCCCAGCTCGCGCATACGCTCGGGGTTCGGACCTATGACCTGATCTCGGCCCTGGCCCTGGATTTGAGCGACGGCATCCTGGACGGAATGAACGGAACCAACCCCCTGGACCTCCCGCTCATCGCCGGCGGGACCGTGCGCCTGCCGACTTCGGCCGGGACTTCCCATTTGCATAATGCCATTGACGCTTTTCTCGCCTTGGCCAACAATAAGACCCATATCATTGTTCTGGACATCCCGAACAGCCCCTCTCCGGTGGGAACGAGCGGAGGATATTTTTATATCGTGTCCAGCGCTTTGCCGGTCTGGCTTTCCGGCCAGTTCGGTTCCGCGACCATCTCCGGACAGGGCGGGACTTTGCCGTATCACTGCTCGCTCAAAGGCGGCTCAGCCATGCCCGCGGGATTTAGCATCTCGGATGCCTGCGTCATTTCCGGCACCGCGGAAATTTTGGCCGGCGGGACCAAGATGAGGATCACCCCGCCCTTTACCGTGGTGATGACTGATTCCGCGGGTTCTCCGGCAAGCGATGAAATTGAGTTGCGGATCACCATTGTTGTGGAGGGACCGGAGGTAATACCGGTCCCCGGCGCTTGCAAGCAGGGAAACCCTTGCCCCATTCAGGTGGCGACTGCCACGGGAGGAACCCCGCCCTATTACTTTGAGCAGGACACTGCCCGGAACGGCTGGACTCCGCTGGGAACGGTGGTCGGCTTGGATGGATATTTAACCGGAACCCCCAGCGAGCACGGCTCTTTTACCTTCGGGGTATGCGTGGTGGACCTGATCGGCTGGATGGATTGCGCTCAGACCACGGTGGATGTGAGCCCGGACATACGCTATAGCCTGACCGTAAACAAAACCGGAACCGGGACCGGCACGGTCGGCTCCACTCCCTCGGGGATTTCTTGCGGAACCGATTGTTTCCAAAAATATTCGGAGGGCGCGACGGTCACCCTTATTGCCGGTCCTTTAAAAGCCTTTGCCGGCTGGTCCGGGGCTTGCTCCGGGAAGGGAGATTGCCTTCTAACGATGGATTCCAATAAATCAGTGACCGCCAGGTTTGTCTCCTGCGGCAGCGACGGCGCTTGCGTCACCAATCAGGATTGCAGTTGTTATTGTTTTCAGGCCAATCACACCTGGCTGGACGGCGCCTCGGGTTCTCAAAGCAACGGGGGATTTTGTATGGACGGGCATTGCTATTGCTGTTTAGCGGAATGCTCTTGCGATTTATCTTGCGCCAGCCCGTATGATTGTTCTTGCTCTAGTTGCGGCCCCGAAAATTGTTCCTGGGATATTAACCTCAGATGTGACGCTAAAGATGATGTCTGTTTATTCGGGTACTGAGTCAGCTTAAACCTGATTGAGCCGTCCGCGCGCGCGAAGCGGGAGCAAAACCGGTTTTGGCGCGCCCTGGATTTCGGCTATTCCGGAAAAGAGCAAGTCTATTGGCATTGAGCCGATTCTTTTTATCAATGATGCATCCAGGCCCGGGCGGGCTGGAAGGAAAAAGTGAAATTGAGCGCCAGGTAGTTTTTCGCTTTGAGGGCGCGTTCAATTTGGGCGCGGGACCCGGGGCGGGAGATGATGGTGATACTGCCGCCTCCACCGGCGCCGTTGATCTTGACCGCGACCGCTCCCAGTCCGCGGGAAATGGCTTCAATCTCGTTGAAGCGGGGCGTGGCGATTTCGGGATGGAGCTGTTTTTGAAGCTGATGATTTCTATTGACCGCGTCCACGAAATGCTCCAGCTTCCCGAGCAGAAGCGCGTTTTTTCCTGCAACCGCGCATTGGGCAAGTTCGGATAAAATTTCTTTCATCTCCCGGTCTCCCGCCCGCATCCGCTCCAGCACGCTCTTATGCACCTCGCTGCTGAGATGCCCTTTGCCCTCATAGACCAGGAGCAGGGAGCTTTCCAGCTCAAAGATCAACTCCTGGCTCAAGCGGAGCGGAGAGACGGTAAAATCGGGGTAATGGTCAATTTCAATAAAGTTAATCCCGCCATAGCTGGCCGCGATTTGGTCCTGGATCCCCGACTCCAGTTTCAACTCCTCGGTCTCAAGCCGGTGCGCGAGCCGGGCCAGTTCGGAGGAACTGAGCGCGAGCTGATTGATCCGGGCCAGGCCTAGCAAAAGGGACACGCTGATTGCGGCGGAGGACCCGGTCCCGCATCCGGGAGGCACATCCGCGGAAATGGTGATGCTAAGGCCGGACTTGCCCGGGAGCTTTTTGGCCGCGGCTAACAGCAGGTCGTATTGCGTCCCGTAATTCGCCTTGATGATGTCGTCCACCTTGAACAACTCTCCGTAATCCACCGCGTTGATCTCAACCCCGGGCTCGGCCCGGGTCTGGATGGCGGTCCGGGCGAACAGGCTGATGGCGAAATTAACGATGCATCCCTTTTGCGCGAAATGGGTGTCGGTCCATCCGCCCAAATCCAGGATCCGGTTGGGGGCGCGGGATTCAACGATCATTCCAAAATCTTAGCCCTGCCCAAGGCCGAGGGCAAGCGAGAAACGAAAAGCGAGAAACGAGGAAAGAGGAACGAGGAACGAGAACTTGACGCTTGGCGGCGAAAAAGTTACTTTCCGCTCTTGAGTTCCTGGAGCACCAACTTGGCCACGGACTTGAGGGTGTCAAACACGCCTTCGCCGGAGGTGGCCACGGCCTCGAAATCAATGACTCCCTTGGGGTTGAGGAGCTTGCGCAATTCTTCCACCGGAGAGGCGTTGGGCAGGTCGCGCTTATTGTATTGGATCACCATAGGGATCTTCTCCGGATCGTATCCGTGCTCTTTAAGATGCGCAGACATATTTTCAATGCTCTCACTATTGGCCTCCATCCGCTCCTCTTGCGAATCCGCCACGAACACCACCCCGTCCGATCCTTTCAGGATCAGCTTCCGGCTCGCGTCATAAAAGACCTGGCCGGGCACGGTGTAGAGGTGGAAGCGGACGCGGAAGCCTCGGATGGTTCCCAGGCTTAAAGGGAGGAAGTCAAAGAACAGGGTCCGCTCGGTCTCGGTCGCGAGCGAGATCATCTTTCCGCGCGCCTGGGGATTGGTTTTTTCAAAGATATACTGGAGGTTGGTGGTTTTTCCTCCCAACCCCGGGCCGTAATAGACCAGCTTGCAATTGATTTCACGCGAGGAATAATTTATAAACGACATCTAATAATCCTTCATCTCCAGATTTTATTCCCGGAACAGGTTTTCAATGTCATCATCGGTGATTTCCGCGAACGGGCTGGCCTGACCTGAGGCTGCCTCGGTCTCGGCCTTTTTCATCAGCCGGTCAAAAATATGTCCCAGCTCCTCGCTGGACTTTTTCACCCGCAGCCTCACCAATCCCAAGGTGCTCCGGTCGTCAAAGATCACCACCAGGATCACCCGCTGTCCGATCAGGTTGATATGGAGGTTGTCGCGCTCGCCTTCGTGGAAGAGGATGGAGAATTCTTTTTCGCCTAAAAGCTTGGCCAGGCCCCCGGTGGCCGCGATATTGCCCGCGGTGAGCGAGGCCAGGGAGGTGGTGTCAAGGTTCTCGGTCTCGCCCGCGGCCGCGATCAATTGTCCGTTCTTGTCCACCAGGAAGACCATTCGGGAATTGGAATCCTTGACCAGTTTTTCCAGCACCGTGGAAATCTGGTTGAATTCATCCTCATACATTACCAGGCCCGGAGGTCCCATATTCTATCTCCTTTGTAAAATCGCTTCTATTAAATCTACCAAATTCATTTCAGCAATGCAAATGACTACTTGCAATCCTGGCAAATTGACAGCCGCTCGTAAGCAACCCCGGTTTGCGAATGGATCCACTCCAACTGGTACTTGGGCGCGAAATACCTCCCGCATTGGGAACATTTTTCCAATTCAAAAGTTCTCCCCCAAATCTTGCGCTCCTTTCCATGCTCGCTCATTATAATATGACCGCTCGGACATACAAAATAGCACGCCCCGCACCCGATGCAAACCGAGGACGGCTCGGCAAAGGCCGGACCGACCTTCTTGGTCACCCCGCGCATTTCAAACCCGAGCGCCTCCACCCCGACCACCTCCCGGCAGGTGCGGACGCACAGCCCGCAGAGAATGCATTTCCCGAAATCGTCATCCGCTCCGAACCTGCTCTTGGTCACTCCGTATTCCTCGGCCAGAGCGGCTAAGCCTTTTGCCTCGGGAGTGCGCGCGAGCAAAAGCTCCAGAACCATCTTGCGCACCAGCCGCACCTTCTCGGAATTGGTTTCCACCAGCAAACCCTGGTCCGCGGGATACAGGCAACTGGTGACGATCCGGCTCCGGCCGCCTTCCTCCCAACGGGTCTCCACCACGCAGAGCCGGCACCGGGCCTCCCGGCTCACCTGGTCGTTGTGGCATAGGGTCGGGATCTCAAACCCCTCTCCCGGCGACCACCCAAAAATA
>CAIYYW010000086.1 GCA_903930515.1 uncultured delta proteobacterium
CGCCAGACTTGGATTTTGCGCTCCAAATCCTGGTACGCCACCAGGCCGCCGTCATAAGACACCCCGGCGCAATAGCCCTCCAAGATCACTTCCTCCAGACTAACCCGGTTGGTGAGATAAATCCGGTTCCGGTTTTCGCCGATGGTGAGAAAGGGCTGGCTCAGGATCACTTCCGCCTGGGAGGACACTCCGAGGAATTTCATCCCCTGCGGCAGTTCCCAGACCCGGCGGCCTTGCAGGTTCAGGATCATCCCGGAAGTGGAATCGTAGATAAACTGCTCCTCCGGATCAAAACCCACATACCAGATATATGTTTCGCGCTCCCAGAGCGGGTTTAAGGACCGGTCATAAAGATAAATCTTTTTCGCCAGCGCCTCTCCGAACACGACAAAATTCCCTTTCGGGCTTAACCGGGTGTTGAAATAGCGATACGGGTTGAGTTTGACCGCCAGTTCCTGCCCTTGCCGGTCCATCAGATGCACGCTCAAATCCAGGGTGGTCAATTGGCCGGTCTTGGGAACCGGGCTGGTCTGAAAAAGAATGGTCCGGCCGTCCTGGCTGACCCCGGCCCCGGTCGTAAATTTCAAGTCATCCTGCTTCCAGAGCAATTTGCCGTTCGGATCATAAAACTTGATAAAATGATCGCCCTGAACCAGGACCTCCCCGGTTTTGGTTGCCAGGAAAATCCCTTTAATATCCTCCTTGAAACTTTCCTTGAACACCAGACCCTTGGCCAAACCTTCCTTGCCCCCGCTCTCGGGCCGGGCCGCGAACCAAGCCACGAGCGCGCTTAAAGATAGAAAGACCGCAACCATTTTTTTCATATTTATGATTATATCCGCATTTTGAAAATTTTGTCCAATCCGGAGGGAATCCGAGGCGCTTGCAAAGGGAAATATATTTGCTTAATATAGCACCAATCTGGTCTGTTTTTTTCAAAAGAAGGAGGAGTAAAAAATGAGCAAGCGGGTGGGGATTCTAACCGGTGGAGGAGATTGTCCGGGGTTGAACGCGGTGATCCGGGCGGTGCTGGTCAAGGGGATCCGTAATTACAACTTTAAGTTTATCGGGATCAAGAACGGCTGGTCGGGTTTGCTGGATTTTGAATGGGAGAACCTGGACCGGCAATCCATCTCCGGGATTATCCACCGGGGAGGAACCATCCTGGGGACCAGCCGGACCAACCCGGTGAAAAACCCGGAAGTGAAAGCGCTGGCGATGGAGAATTTCAAGAAGCTGAGGCTGGACGCATTGATTACGATCGGGGGAGAGGATACCCTGGGGGCCGCGATGGAGCTTTACCAGGCAGGGATCAATATCGTGGCCGTGCCCAAGACCATTGATAATGATGTGGCCGGGACGGATTATACCTTCGGGTTTGACACTGCGGTCCAGATCGCCACCGAGGCGATTGACCGTCTCCATACCACAGCCGAGTCGCACAACCGGATTATGATTTTGGAAGTGATGGGACGGCACGCGGGCTGGATCGCCATCTATTCCGGGATCGCCGGGGGCGCGGATGTGATCCTGATCCCGGAGGTTCCGTTCGAGTTGGAAGATGTGGTCCAGGTTATCAATGCGCGGCGGGAGCGGGGAAGGAGCTTCAGCATCGTAGTGATCGCGGAAGGCGCCTGCCCCAAGGGCAAAAAAGACGCGTATCTGAAGACCGATAAGGTGGATGATTTCGGCCATGTCCAACTGGGCGGAGTGGCAGTGGCCTTAGCCAAGGACCTGGAGAAAATGACCGGTCTGGACTGCCGCACCACCATCCTCGGACATGTCCAGAGGGGCGGAAGCCCGACCGCGTTTGACCGGTTCCTGGCAACCCGCTACGGGATTTGCGCCGTGGATATGGTGCACAAAGAACAATGGGGGTATATGGCCGCGCTCAGGGGAACGGAAATTGTCCCGGTCCTGCTCGAAGATTGCATAAAGGCGGAAAAGACGGTTCCGATGGAACTGTATGAAGTAGCCAAGGTATTCTTCGGATAGCAGTGCGGAAGCGGCCGGTTATTTTTGAGCGTTTTCCCAATCTGGAAGGCGCGATCCCCTGGATCAGTCTGGGAGAATTTCCCACCCCGATCCCAAAGCTGGAAAAACTGGGAGCCGCGATTGGTTTAAGTCAGCTTTATTGCAAGCGCGACGACCTGTCTCATCCGGAATACGGCGGGAACAAGATAAGGAAGCTGGAATTCCTGCTGGCGGACGCGGTCCGGCTGAAACGGAAAAGCGTGTTCACCATCGGCGCTTGGGGATCCAACCACATCCTCGCCACCACCATCCTTTCCCGGAAATTGGGGCTGCAACCGATTGCCATTATGGTCCCGCAATGCGGACAGGAATACGCGCGGAACAACCTTCTGGCCAACTTCACCCTCAGCTGCGAACTCAATTACGCGGCCGGAACGCTCTCAGCCGGCTGTAAAATCATCGAGGTCTATCTGAGGCATTGGCGTCAAGGCAGCCGCCCCTATTTTATCTGGGCCGGGGGTTCCACCCCGCTGGGCACGCTCGGGTATGTCAACGCCGGCTTGGAGATAGCGGACCAGGTTAAAGAGGGACTCCTGCCGGAGCCGGATTATATTTTCTGCGCGGTCGGGAGCTGCGGCACCTTTGCCGGCCTGGTGATCGGGATGAAGCTGGCCGGTTTGAAGACCAGGATTTTTGGGGTTCGGGTTTACGATAAAATCGGCGCCAACACCTATCAGGCCTTCCGCTTGGCCGGCAAAGCCTTGCGCCTGCTCCGGAAAGCTGACCCGACCGTTCCTGTCCTTAGGCTCAGCCGTTCGGACTTTCCGGTGCTTCACGATTATGCCGGGCCCGGATATGCCGTCTCCACTGTGGCTGGCAAGGACGCGGTTCAGATGGGCAAAGACCTGGAGGGATTGCAATTGGATACCACTTATACCGGGAAGAGTCTGGCTGGCTTGATTGACCTGGCCCGCAAAGACGGCTTAAATAATAAGGTGGTGGTTTTCCTGAATAGCTTCAACTCGCGGGACCTGGCAAAACTGGCCCCGGCTTTCCGGCCTTACCGGGAACTTCCGGAACAGTTCCGGGCGTGTTTTGAAGGAAAGGATGGGAGATCTGAATAATGAAAAAATGGGTTTGGGGTATGGTCTTGACATTCCTGATTGCAAAAGGAGGCTCGGCAATGGAACCGGTTTATACTTTTCTGGAAAAAGACGGGTCTAGTGGCAAAGTCCATAACCTGGTCCTGGAGGACTTCAAGCTTCATCCCGCGGAAAGCTTCTGGTACACCGAGAGTTATTTTTTCATCGCCTATCTGGACAGCGGGGAGATCGCATACCTGAACCTGCTCGTCTCCAATATGGGCTTGAAAAAAAATCAGCCGGCCCTCACCCTCACCATCATCACCCCCAGCCGGGAGCGACTGACCGCGGAAAAGGATTTCCCGCCCGAGGATTTGAAAATTTCCGGAAATGCTTTCTCCCTGAAAATCGGGGATAACCTCCTGTCCGGAGACGACCGGAAGCAGAAGCTGAGCGTGCGACAGGAGAAGCTGGGGTTGGAGTTGGAGTTCACCAGCCCCACTCCCGGGTTCAAGGTCGGAGACGGCTGCGCCTGGTTCGGGAGCAAGAAGGACGCCTATCTTTGTATCAACTACCCTGCCCCGCGCGCAAGGGTGAGCGGATATATCCTTTATAACGACAAGAAAGTCGCGGCCAAGGGATGGGGGTATTTGGACCACTCCTGGTATAACGCCAGTACCACCGACTTTGAAAAGACCTGGCATAATTTCAAATTCTTCTCCCCCAACCAAAACCTCCTGATCACCAGCTTCCTCACCACCGAGAATTTCGGCGGCAAGCGGGTCAGCCTGGTCAGCCTGGTAAATGACCAGCAGGTCTTGATGACGACCACCGACCTGCGCGTGGCCGAGTCCCAATTGGAATTTGACCCGGTGGGCAAAAAAACCTTCCCCAAACGAATCCAGTTTGAATTCTCCGCCCCGGACTATTCCGGAAAAATCAATTTTGACGCCAGCAAGGTGATTGAGAAAATGGATGTTTTGGAAAAGCTGAATAAGTCCGCGACCAGCCGCGCCTTGAAATGGACCATTCAAACCTTTGTCACCAAGCCCTTTTACTACCGGTCGGTCGGACCCGCGGAATTGGAACTGACCGCCAAAGGGTCTTTGAGCAAAATCTCCGGACAGGCCTCCTGCGAAGTCATCTTTGTGAAATAAGCAGGCTACTTAAAACTATCCGCGATTGCGGGAGCCAGCATTTTCCCCAGCAGTTGATGACCGGCCGGATTCAGATGACCGTCCAGCCGGAAGAATAAACTGGTATTTTTGGACGCGGTTCTGAATTGGCCGGTGAACTGCAGAAATTCCAGGCCGTCCCTTTGACAGGCATCGGCAATGGCCTGATCCATTGCCTCCGAAGTCAGCATTTGGGGATCAAGGTTAAAGCCGAATCTACGGGGAGTGTTGAAATCAGCCTCGCTGATATAAATCCGGTGCGGGATGAAAACCACCATCACCCGCGCCTTATATTTATCCGCATCATTTTTTATCCGCTCAAGCTCTTTCGCCATCTCCTTTATATGCTCCCGGGTCTTCGGATTTTCCAGGGATTCCAACTCCAAAAAATAATCCGGGTTGGTGATTGCCAGATAAATGACCGCGGGGTTAAACTCTCCGGAAAGAAATATTTTTTTTACTTCCTCGTCAAGCAGATTGAATCTCTCCTTCTGTTCCGGATTGAACCGCGCCAGAGTCTGGCCGGCTTGCTCTTTCCAGGCCTGATGGATCTTCGCGTCCGTAATCACCGGGGTAAAATTCTTCGCAATCAGGCTCGCGGTATAAGGATAAATCCGTCGGATCAGGCCGGCCAGGGTTTGCCTTAAACTTTTTTCAGGTTGTTCGGCAACCCCGCTCTCCGGCCCCGGCCGAGATTGCGCCAAATCATCACCCTGCAAAATCCCCACGATCACCAAATCCGGCTTTAAGACCGCGATCGCCTTTTCCGCAATCTCCGCGTATTCTTTCGGCCCGGCTCCGGGCTTCCCCAGGTCATCTACTTCAACATTTAGCCCCTGCTCATTCAAAATCCCTTCCAAAACCTTCGGCCAGCTCTGCTCAATCTCCACCCCCCAGCCATAAGTAAAGGAATCCCCAATCGCCATAATCCGGTATTTGACAGGTTGCGCAATCGGATTCTTAACATCCCTGAATCCATTATTATTCACATAAACTTCATATTTGTATTCAATGGTTTGGGAGATAATTCTGGTAAAGGGATTGAAGATCAGACCGTCATTGAATTGCCTTTCCGCGAACCTGGAAACAATGGCCCGATCAATTCCGATGGTGATTAAAATCAGGATCCCGAAATAGATGGTGAAGAAAAAAAGTCGTTTTAAAATGCCTGGTTTTGCTTGCGCCATTGCTTTATCGCTGGAACCAAAATAGCTCAAGAAATCCCTCCCGTCAATACTCGGAACCGGTCTTTTTAACCTAATCCTGAAATTCCCCTGAGATTTATCAAATTGAGCTTGAAAAAAAAATAATAAGCGGCTATAATAGAAACTAAGGGCAATGGGTCTGAATCTAACCATTTAGGATTTGGCTGAGGGGGCATAAGTATCAAGATTTTAATGTTTGGCTGGGAATTTCCTCCTTTGATCAGCGGAGGGCTGGGCGTGGCATGCTTTGGGTTGACCAAAGCCATTGCGCGTCAGGGGGGAAAGATCACCCTGGTGCTCCCAAGGTATTATGAAAAATCCCCCAAATTTGTAAAAATCGTTACCACCGACTCCGTCCTGGAAAAACTCCGGTCCGGCAAATCCCTTAAGAAAAATGAAGTTATGCCATTGATCAGCGGCTATTTAAGGCCGGAGGATTATGAGCAATGGTATAAAGAATCAGCGACCAGCGGTTCCAAGGCCAAATTGATTTACGGGCCGGACCTTTACAGCGAAATAGAAAAGTATGCCTGGATGGGTCAAAAGATCGCGGAAAAAGGCGATTTTGATATTATTCATTGCCATGACTGGCTCACCTATCAGGCCGGAGTGGCCGCGAAAAAGATTTTAGGAGCGCCCCTGGTTATGCATGTCCACTCCATTGAAGCCGACCGCGCTCCGTTCTCCAACCCGCGGATTTTTAAAATTGAAAAGCAATGCCTGAACCAGGCCGACCTGGTGATGTGCGTGAGCAGATACACCCTGGAGCAGGTGAAGAAAAATTACCAGGTTCCGGAATCAAAGCTGGTGGTGGTTCATAACGGGGTTGATCTGGCCGGTAGCGCCCGGCCGGGGAAAAGGCCCGACCGCGCGAAAAAGGTCCGCCAGATTCTTTACCTGGGCCGTCTGACCTGGCAAAAAGGGCCGGAATACCTGGTTGAGATCGCCAAGCTAATGCTGGAGAAACGGAAGGACTTGAGGTTTATTTTGGCCGGCTGGGGAGACCTCGCCCATCCGATCATTGAACGGGTCGCGGAGATGGGACTGGGCGATCATATCCTCTTCGGGGGGTTCCTGGATGAGTTGGATGTCAAGAAGCTGTTTAGAAATTCAGACCTGTTCCTGCTGCCCTCGGCTTCCGAGCCCTTCGGCCTGGTGGTATTGGAAGCGCTCAGCCAGGGAGTGCCGGCCGTGATCAGCAAGCAGAGCGGCGTAGCCGAGTTGTTGGATGGTGTGCCCAAGGCCGATTTTTGGGATACCAACCAGTTCGCCCGCCTGTCGCTGGAATTGCTGGAATCGCCGGAGCTGGTGGATCAGCAACTCAAAAGCATCTTGCCCACCCTGGAGCAACTTAACTGGAACCGCTCGGGCAAGGTTTGTATGGACAATTATAAAAGTCTGGCGGCTGGAAGGCCTTTGTGAAAACCGTTTGTTTTTATTTCCAGGTCCATCAGCCCTTTCGGATGAGAAACTATCATATCCTGGACATCGGCAAGAGCCATAACTACTTTGACGATAAACAGAACCGCGAGATCATCCGCAAGGTCGCGGAAAAATGCTACCTCCCGACCAACCGACTGATCGCCAAATTGATCCGCAAGCACCGCCGCAAGTTCCGGGTCAGCTACTCCGTTACCGGGGTGGCCCTGGAGCAGATGGAAAAATACGCTCCGGAAGTGATTGACAGCTTCCGCGACCTGATCTCCACCGGCGGGGTGGAGATGCTCAGCGAGACCTACTATCATTCCCTGTCCGCGGTTTACTCGGAGGATGAATTTAAGCGCCAGGTGAACATCCACCGCGACAAGCTCAAGCAGCTCTTCGGGGTGGTCCCGGTCACCTTCCGCAATACCGAGTTGATCTATTCCGATCATCTGGCCTGGCTGATCCAACAGATGGGATTCCAGACCGTGATGGCCGAAGGTGTGGACTGGCTGGCCGGGGAGAATGGGGCCGGAAAAATCTGGCGCGCCCGCGGAACCGACAACCTCAAAATCCTGCTCCGCAACTACCGCCTCAGCGACGACATCGGGTTCCGATTCTCCAACCCCGGATGGTCCGAGCATCCCCTCTTTGCAGATAAATGGGCATCCTGGGTCAATGCCGCGCCCGGGCCGCTCCATAACATTTTCATTGACTACGAAACCTTCGGAGAGCATCAATGGGCATCCACCGGAATCTTTGAGTTCCTCAATTACCTCCCCGAAGCCTTGCTCGCTTATAAAGACCTGGAAATCCTTACCCCATCTCAGGTGTCTAAAAAATATCCCGCCCAGGATGAGCTGGCCTGCCCCAACTGGATCTCCTGGGCGGATACCGAGCGCGACCTGTCCGCCTGGCTCGGAAACTCAATGCAAAGGGACGCAATGGACAAACTGTATAAGATGGAGCAGAGAATTGTGCAATCCGGGAATTTTGAACTGATCGCGGACTGGAGAAAACTCTCAACCTCAGACCATTACTACTATATGTCCACCAAATACGCCGCAGACGCAGAGGTCCACAAATACTTCAACCCCCACCACGGCCCTCACTTCGCCTACATCGTGATGATGCGGATCTTGAGCGATTTGGAAGAACGGCTCAATCACTCCTAGCCCTTCGTGGCGCAATTCCTTTTAAGGCTGCAAGCGACTTTAGGCGCAATAGCTCTGAATACACCTCTGGGGTGCAGACACTCTTGTCTGCGATTCTGCTTTGAATACTCCTTCCCCGTCATTTCCGCATAAGCTGTTTCAAGGGCAACTATTTTTTTTTGCCCAGGCGCCAGGGCGATCAAGTAGAGGCAATGTTGACGCTGAATGGCACTCTGGAGGAGTATTCAGGATCCGGCTCGGCTTATACCGCC
The DNA here is from genome assembly GCA_903930515.1 of uncultured delta proteobacterium. Taxonomy (GTDB): domain Bacteria; phylum RBG-13-61-14; class RBG-13-61-14; order RBG-13-61-14; family DRUE01; genus CAIYYW01. The sequence goes on from CAIYYW010000086.1 coordinate 8,285, forward strand.
CTAACCGGGTTTC
>CAIYYW010000087.1 GCA_903930515.1 uncultured delta proteobacterium
GCATCGACCACCTGCTGGTTCGTGATTTTGAGCGCGTCCTTGATGTTCTTGCCGATGATCATCTCGGTGGCCATGGAACTGGAGGCAACCGCGCTCGCGCACCCAAAGGTCTTGAACTTGGCCTCCCGGATAATCCCCTGAGCGTCTATCTTCAAATACATCTTCATTATGTCCCCGCAGACCGGGTTCCCAACTTCCCCAATCGCGTTCGCGTCCGCAATTTCCCCCATATTGCGCGGATGCTGAAAATGATCCATAACCGTTTCGCTATACATTAACGCGATACCTCACTTTTTATATAGAATATCTTTCCTTAAGGTAATCATCAACTTGGCTCCCGTCAACTTTTATCCAGGATTTCCAGCAGGCGGGCGGCCCAGGATTTTTGTTGGCGGGTTGGATGGTAAATCCGGCTGATTTCCCCGGTTTTCGGGTCAAATTTCCGGAGGTATCCCCTGGGGATGGGACGGGCATACGCGGACAGGCTGACCGCGAACTCCCCTTCCGCCAGGCTCACCAGATGGATCCCGGCATCCTGGGGCCGGATATAAACGGTATTTTTCGGATCCAGCACCAGTTTTTCCTTCAACTCCAGCTTCACCCGCTCCGGCGAAACATATTCCTTGATCTCATAATTCTCCACCAGCAGCTTCCCGAACCAGCACCCGGTCACCCCCATCGCGTTATGATCGTGGATGAAAACATCCGCGTCCGCGGCCCAGATCGCCATCCGAAGAGAAAAACATCCGTCCGGATCGCGCCAGAGCAGAACTTCATTCTTGAACAAATTGGCTGACTGCTCCCTCACAAAATGAATGTCATGCGCCAATAGTTCCAGAATCCTTCTTAAAAGTTCCTGGTCCTGGAGCAGACGCGTAAGCGTGCTGCTGGTCAGCTTAAATTCCAGGGTCGGCTCTTCTTCTACCTGAAACCCTTCCCGCAGTTCCCGGATATATTCGTCCAGGCCCATCCGCTCTTCCAGCAGAGTCATTTCTCTAAAACCTCCCTTACCCCTTCATCCAACCCTTGCCGATACAACACCAGAACCCCCCGGTCCTGGAAAAAAATCCGCCCCAATTCAAATCCCCTGCTCAAATATCTCTTTGTTCCCGAGCGGTTTTTATACTCCAAGGCTTCGCGGGTCATAAATATTCCTCCGGATTTATCCCCGCCTCTTTGGCCAGATTGCTCAGGTTCAGTATTACCATCGGATGCAGCGGGATGCCGTTTTCCCTTCGCTCATCCTCAAATTCAAACTCCGGCTCGCCGTGGATATAGATGCGATCCTGGCCCTTGGCCTTGGGGGATTCCTTGAGCGAGTTCAGGGCCTGGTCCATGGTTTTTCCAAATTCATTGACCGGCCGGAATCCGTCCACCTTAACCGCCATAAAGAAATGACCGACATTGCTCGGCTCTTTCCGCATACTCATCAGCCCTTCCTGCTTGGCGCCGTAATTGGCGTCGGACAGGATCGCGGAGAGGATGTCAACCATCATCGCCAGACCGTATCCCTTGTGCCCGCCCAGTTCGCGGGTCCCGCCCAGGGGAGCCAGGTTCCCGCCTTTCACGATCATACTCGGGTCTTCCGTGAATTCCCCCTGGCTGTCATAAAGCCATCCGGCCGGAATCTTTTTATTGTTTTTCAGGGCAATCTCAATCTTGCCCAGAGGCACCGCGCTGGTGGCCATATCCAGCACGAACGGATGGAGCTTCCCGGCCGGGACCGCGAAGCTGATCGGGTTGGTGCCCAACATACCCTTGGCGCCGAATGTGGGGGTGACCATTGAAACCGAGTTGGTCATCACCAATCCCATCATCCCCTGTTTAAGCGCCATCATTGAATAATAGGCCGCGATCCCGAAATGGTTGCTGCGCCGGACCGAGATCAAGCCGGCGCCGACCTTGTTCGCTTTGGCGATCGCAAGCTCCATCGCCTGTTTCGCCACCACCGGTCCCAGTCCGTTATCCCCGTCCAGCAAAGCGGTTGCCGGAAGCTCATTAAGAATTTTGATCGTGGGTTTGGGATTGACCGTGCCGTTCTTGAGCTTGCCGATGTAATAAGGAAGACGGGAAGCGCCGTGGGAATCTATCCCGCGAAGGTCCGCGGCGATCAAGGCCTCCGCGGCAATAATCGCGTCCTGCTCCGGGATCCCGGCCGCGACAAAGAGCTTTTTCATCAACTCTAAAAGTTTTTCCATCCGAACCCGCTTAAACTCTTCCATTATTTTCTCCTTCGGGGCGCAGGCACTCTTGCCTGCGCACAATAAAAATGTGCGAGCGCCTTCAGGCGCGATACCTTAATGTGCGAGCGTCCTGTCTCGCTCCTACGAGAGCGTGACAGGATTAGCCGCGATCTTCGTGGTCTGCGCACAACTAAATATTTGAAGCCATTTCCGGCTTCAAATCCTTCAAAGCCGGCAAAGCCCCCAGTCCGTCCGCGTAAATCACCGCGTTATTTATGGCCCGGGCCAGAACCTCCGCGGCCAGGATCCCGAGCCGGTTGATCTCAGCATCCATCTCTCCCGCGCTGACCGCGAAGATAATATCGCCGTCAAAGGTGGAATGGACCGGGGAGAGCGACCGGGCAAAGCCGGCCTCGGCCATTTTCGCGAGCATCTTGGCCTTGACCTTGTCCAGCTTGGCGTTGGTTACGATCACGGCCAAATTGGTGTTTTCTCCGATTGAAAATTCCTCCGGCTTCCTGGTCCCGGCGATGATCCGGGTGATGTCCGCGAACCGGTTGGTCTCGGGATGACGGCATCCGGCCAGGATTTGACCGGTCCGGTAATCCAGCACATCCCCGAAATTGTTCACCACGCAAAGCGCCCCCACCACCAGGCCGTCTTCAAAAGCGATGCTCGCGGAACCCAGCCCGCTCTTCATCGCTCCCTTCTGAGCGAACAGCTTGCCCACCGTGGCGCCGGTTCCCGCGCCCACGCTCCCCTGCTCTAGCAAGTCCGACCGGGCGGATTTCGCGGCCAGGTATCCCATTTCCGAATCGGGCCGGACCTTGGCGCTCTTGAAGCTCAGGTCAAAAATAATCGCGGCCGGCACAATCGGCACGATCGCCACCCTGGCGGAATATCCGATCCCCTGCTCTTCCAGGCATTTCATCGCCCCGTCCGCGGCTGCCAGGCCGTATGCGCTTCCGCCGGCCAGACAGATGGCATTTATGCCCGGCGTGATATGATCAGGACTCAGGCAGTCCAACTCGCGCGTGCCCGAGGCGAACCCGCAGATATTGACCCCGGCCGGCGCCGCCTTTTCAAAAATGATCACCGTGCATCCGGTCCCGTGCTCAAAGTCGGACGCCTGTCCCACCCGGACCCCGCTCACATCCAAAATATTGTCCTTCACTCCTCCACCTCGATTTTTAAATACTACCACCAGTCCCCCTATCCTTCAACATTTATCCGAATAACGAACGATCAGACGATTGATTGAAGCGCGCTGATCCATCCGGCAATTTGCTCCCTTGAATCTCAGTCCGGAAAATACTAAGATATAGCCCGAATGGACAAGCTGGAACATGAGAAAAAAGCGGACCGGGAGCTGGGAAAGAAGCGGAGCCTTTGGCTGGCGGAACTGAAGCTGGACGGTAAGGAAGACAAGCTGTTCGAGTTGGAAGTCTTGCTCAAGGGTCTGGACCGCTTTTTCAATCTGGAGAACCTTCCGTTCAACTCGGAGGACAACCCGATTCGTTTCAATTTTGCGGACGAGCTTTTGATCGCCTGCCAGGGCTTTGCGCGGATCACCGAGTTGTCTCGAAGGCTGCTGGAGGCGAGCGAGCGGAACTATTACCAGTTCCGCTATTACATCGAGACCGAGTTGCTCGGGGATTTGGCCCGGGGAAGGATTGTCGAGCAGAGCCTGAGCCAGCGCACCCCGGATGAAAGCCTGATGCTGACTTATACTTACTTCCTGAGCCTGAAGAACCTGTGCGTGGAGCTATCAAGGTTGCAGCAAGTCCAATACCCGCTGTTCTTCCACATCGGCTCCCTGGCCAGCCGCGCCATTGTCCAGAACCGCTTTTTTAATCCGATCAGCGGGATAGAATTCCGGCCCGAGTATGACCGGGTGGAGAACCTGATCGTGAAGCGGGCGGTTCGGGAGCTTAAGGATACCCGGCTCCGGCATTACATCTCGGTGATCATCCTGGCCTTTTACCGGCTGTTGCGCTACCTGGAATCCATCAAGGAGCGGTCCTTAAATATTGACCAGCTCAAGCAGAGCCTGATCATCTTCGCCCTGATCAATTCCGAGGCGCGCCATTTGATCCAGCATCTGGAACTGGAACTCAAGCCGGGCCTGGAAAAAAGCCGCAACCCGATGGCGCTGAATTTCGCGGAACTGGCCGACTCCCTGGCCTTCCAGCTCGGGATGGAACTCAAGAAGATCAACCATACCGAACTGGCCGGAACCACCAAGCAGTCCCTGCTCGACCCGCTCAAGGCCTCGGTGGAAAACAGCAAGGGAATTCTCAGCAACTTCCTGGAGCAAAGCCTGGTCCAGATGATCCAACTCGCCCGGCCCGAGATCAAGGGCGAGGAAATCTTTCCCAATTTCGTTTCCAAAAAAGAACAGTCAAAAAAACTCCGGCAGGACCTGGCGGTTTTCAAGTCTTTGATGGACCGGTTTGAAGAGATCACCGAGAGCACGGTGGAAGGGGCGGCTCTGGACAATTTCATTAAATACCTCCGGCTCCAGAAGCTTTACATCCAATACCTGGAAAAGAGCGTGATTCCTTTTATCCGACACGGGGACCTGGTGGAATTCCGGAGATACTTCGCCAAGATCAAATCGCTGAACCTTTCGGACCTGCACCGGATGGATCAGTTGGAGGAGTTCAAGATGCAATCCAAGTTTTTCAAGATTTTCCTCGAAACCACCCTGAGCCAGATCAACCAGCGGGCCGACCTGCACGCAGTGCCGATGGACGAGGAGCGGGTGAGCGACCGGCTTAAAATCCTTCTCCAGCGCGACCGTGAAAATCACAAGGAGGGGCAATGAACTGGGACGACCTGATCAGGGATCTGGAGATCAAGAATCAGGAGGCATTGGCCGGGGGCGGGGAAGAGCGGGTGAAGAAACAGCACGCGCTGGGCAAACTGAGATCGCGGGAGCGGCTGGAGATTTTATTGGACCCGGATAGTTTTATGGAACTGGACCGGCTGGTCGCTCCTCAAGGTTCGGGGGTCGGGATGGCGGACAAGAAATTCCCCGGAGACGGCGTGGTGGGTGGATCGGGCAAAATTCACGGCAGACCGGTCCTGGTTTACAGCCAGGATTTCACGGTGCTGGGCGGAAGCATGTCCCTGTCGCAGGCGAAAAAAATCTGCAAAATCCTGGACTTGGCGATCAAGACCGGGACGCCGGTGATCGGCCTGAACGATTCCGGCGGAGCACGGATCCAGGAAGGGGTGATGAGCCTGGCCGGATACGGGGAAATTTTCCTCCGCAATACCCTCGCCAGCGGGGTTATCCCGCAGATTTCCATCATTATGGGACCGTCCGCCGGGGGAGCGGTTTACTCCCCGGGCCTGACCGATTTTATCCTGATGGCCGGGCCGACATCTTATATGTATATCACCGGTCCGGAGGTAGTGAAGGAAGTTACCGGAGAGGATGTTGATCATAGGGAATTGGGCGGGGCCGGGGTCCATTCCCGCAGCAGCGGCGTTTGCGACCTGGTCGGCGAGGATGACCGGGGTATTTTGGAAACGGCGCGGAGGCTGCTGACATACCTTCCGCAGAATAATCAGGAAGACCCTCCGGTGGTGGACCTCAAGGACCCGATTGAGCGGTCGCTCAAAGACCTTTTCCGGATCATCCCGGCTGACGCCAAAACCGGATATGACATCAAGAATGTGATTGAGCTGGTGTTTGATGACGGGAGCTTCCTGGAGCTGAAGCCCGAGTTCGCGCCGAATATGGTGATCGGGTTCGCCCGGCTGGGCGGATACTCGGTCGGGGTGGTGGCGAATCAGCCTTTGCGTCTGTCCGGGGGGATTGATTCCAAAGCGGCTCGCAAGGCCGCGCGGTTTGTCCGCTTCTGCGACGCCTTTAATATCCCGATCATCACTTTGGTGGATGTTCCCGGGTTTATGCCCGGGACCGCGCAGGAATCCGAGGGGATCATCCACCACGGCGCCAAGCTGATCTTCGCCTATGCCGAGGCCACCGTTCCCAAGCTGACCGTGGTGGTGAGAAAGGCCTATGGAGGAGCTTATATCGTGATGGGGTCCAAGCATTTGCGCGGCGATTTGAATTTCGCGTATCCCGCCGCGGAGATCGCGGTGATGGGCCCGGAGGCCGCGGTGAATGTGGTTTTCAAGAAGGAACTCGCTTCCGCGTCCGATCCTGAAAAGCGGAGGGGGGAATTGATCTCGGAATACCGGGATAAATTCGCCAGCCCTTATCAGGCCGCGGAACTCGGTTACATTGACGAAGTAATCAGCCCGGACCAGACCCGGATGAAACTCTTCCGCGGCCTGGAGCTGCTGCTGGATAAAATTGACAAAAACCCGAAAAAGAAACATCCTAATCCACCATTATGAAAAGCAACAAAAACTTTATAACCCATGCGCGCCAGGGGAGTTGAATGGAACTGAAAGAAGCTATCTTTGGAAGAAGAAGCATAAGGGATTTCAACCCGGAGCCGGTTCCGAAGGAATTGATGGAACAAGTCCTTCAGGCCGCGGTCCGCTCTCCCAGCAATTCCAACCGCCAGCCTTGGGAATTCCTGGTCATCAGTGGAGAGAAGCTGCGGGAGTTGGTGGAACGGATCGGGTTGGCGATGAAGCAGGAGCGGGAAAAGGATCAGCGGCGGGACCTGAAGACCTGGGATGACCAATATCCGATGCCGGAAGAGGGCGCCCGGAGGTCAAACCATTTGATGCGCTCTCTGGTGGAATCCGCGACCCAGGCCGGGATCAAGGCCTCGGATTTTATCCAGAGCAACTTCCGCTTCTTCAACGCGCCCTGCGCGATCCTGGTCTTGATGGACAAGGGGTATGGGAATGGCGCGCTGGTGAGCGTCGGAGCCGGGATTGAAAACCTTTTGCTTCAAGCTTATGATCTCGGCTTGGGGAGTTGCTGGATGATGGTCCCGCTGGAATTCGGAGAGGTGTTCCGGGCGATGTTTGAAATCCCGGAGCATAAATATTTGGTGAGCGTGATCGCGCTCGGGTATCCGAGCGATTCTTCTCTCAACCGGTTCCGAAGCGCTCGCGATCCGTTGGAAAAGGTGGTAAAGTTTTATGATTGAAGTCATGCGCAGACCGGAGTGTCC
>CAIYYW010000088.1 GCA_903930515.1 uncultured delta proteobacterium
ACCCGGTGAACCTCGCGGTTGACCAGCATAAAAATCTCCTCCATCCTCGGCTCAATGATCTCGCACAAGAGGTGCCGGGGCAGATCCCGCGGCTTTCTCCCGCCCACGCTCGGCACCTGGATCACTTCCTCCTTGCCCACCAGCTTGGCCAGAGCGCACCCGTATTTGCGCTTGATCTTTTCCGCCTCCGCGGCCGGGGTGCGTAATCCCGCGGCAATGTCGTTGGTGAGATGATCCCCGCCCAGGGTGAGCACCGCGGTGTGCCGGATTGAGCCGCGATGCCAGATGGCGAGGTCGCTGGTTCCGCCTCCGATGTCAACCAGGGCCACCCCGATTTCTTTTTCATCCGGGGCCAACACCGCCTCGCTGCTGGCGATCTGCTCCAGGATGATGTCGGCGACCGAGAGTCCGCAGCGGTTGCAGCAACGGACAATGTTCTGGATCGCGCTGATCGCCCCGGTGATGATATGCACCTTGGCCTCCAGCCGCACCCCGGTCATCCCGAGCGGGTCCCGCACCCCGTCCTGGTCGTCAATCACGAAGTCCTGGGGCATAATGTGGATCACTTCCTGGTCAACCGGGATGTTAATCGCCTTGGCCTGATCCACCACCCTTCTGATGTCCGGCTCGGTCACCTCCCGGCTCTTGATCGCGACGATTCCCTGGCTGTTGATCCCCTTGATATGGCCTCCGGCAATCCCCACATATACCGAATTGATTTCATGATCCGCCATCAACTCGGCCTCTTCAATCGCCCTCCGGATGGATTCCACCGCGGCGTCCAGGTTGACCACCACCCCTTTCCGGAGGCCGTTGCTGGGCACATTGCCCAGTCCCACGATCTCCAGCCCTTCCGGACTGGCCTCGGCCACGATCGCGCAGACCTTGCTGGTCCCCACATCCAGTCCCACAATCAGATTTTCTTTGCGTGCCACTTTTTTATCCTCCTTTCGGAATATCTCTATTCCGTCTCTGCTTCCGGATTAACCGTTCCGGCCTTATTCAATAACCTGGCCACCACCCGGTCCGGCCGGCTCAGGTCCAAATCCTTAAACCAATAAAAATCCTGGCGCATCTCCACGCAGATCAATTCCAGTTTTTTAAATTTCTCCTCAATACCGTCCTCGCCCAGGACGATCTTCTGGCCCCGGCGCGTGATCAGGCTGAGCCCGGTGGCCGGGTGAATATGGAATTCCGAAATCAACCCGCGCGGGAACAACTTGGAGCTTCCCGCCAGCCTCCAGATCAACAAACCGCCTTGGGCCAGAGCCAGGGCTGAGGAATCCCGGTCTCTTAAATCCTCCAAAGCAAGCCCGGTGAAAATCGGATAGTTCAGGTCGTCTCCCGGAATCAATTTTTTGAAAGCCGAGAACCCTGCGTCCAGGTAATAGGCCTCCCCCAATACCAGGATCGCGATCGGTTCTTTTTCCTTGACCGTGATCAGCGCCCGGTCGGGAAGAAGCCGGCTGACCCGCGCTTCCTTGATCCAGGGGTGATATCCGACCGCGGCCGCCGCTTCTTTGAGTTGAAAGTCAAAAATACCCATCCCCGGCTTGATCCCGCTCAGATACAGGATTTCCTCCTTGCGGCTATGATGGTTGCCGCTCACCTCGACCTGGGCGATCTTGAGGAACGGACGATCCTTGAGATACCCCCATCCCAGCTTCAAGCCGATCAGGAGGCCCAGGACCAGGACCGGGATCAAAGACCACTTCAGCCATTTGGCCGCGGCCGCGATCCGCTTCTTCCTGACCCTTGAAACACTCTGGCTTTTCGTGCTCATTTCTTTTTCAACATCGCGCTTTTTGCTATCCGCTCCACCAACTGGTCAAAGTCAATCCCGACCGCGGCCGCGCTCATCGGGAGCAGGCTGCGCTCGGTCATTCCCGGAATGGTGTTCAGCTCCAGCACGAACGGCCCGGTTTCGGGGTGGAGCCGGAAATCCACCCGCACCGCTCCCTGGCAATGCAACGCCTGATATGCCTGTCGGGAAAATTCCCGGACCAATTCCCTGGTTTTTCCCGGCAAATTCGCCGGAACGACATATTCGCTCCCGCCCGCGGTGTATTTGGCCTGATAGTCGTAGAACCCGGATTGGGGTATGATCTCCACCACCTCCAGCGGTTCCCCGTCCAAAACTCCGCAGGTGATTTCCCGTCCGGGGATATATTCCTCCACCATCGGCAGCTCGTCATATTTCTTCGCGTCTTCCAACGCTTTTCCGAACTGCTCCCGCTCCCGGACAATGCTCACGCCCACGGTGCTGCCTTCCGCGCTGGGCTTGACCACCAGGGGAAAAGTGAATTTCATTTCCTCAAAAATAAACGACTCGCTCACGGCCGGGCAATACCTGGGAGTGGGGATTCCCTTTTGCAGGAACACCGCCTCAAAAAAACTCGGCGCGGCTTCGGTTGTGCTGTGCAGTCGAAACGGGGTTACGGGAATCGGTTCGCCCTTTTGCGTGTCTTTCGAGGATTCCTTGATCAATTCTCGGAATTGCGCCATCGCCGCCAGAAAGTTCGACTTTCCGCCCGCGTTCGGCCCGTAGAT
>CAIYYW010000089.1 GCA_903930515.1 uncultured delta proteobacterium
ACAAGCTCAACCGCGCCTTGGCGCCGTTCGCGAAGAAAATGGAAGCCCCCCTGGTCTGCACCAATGACTGTCATTATTTGAAGCCGGGAGGAAAGACGCTGCAGGATGTGGTGATCTGCATCCAGCAGAACAAGAAGATTGACGACGAGGACCGACTCCAGTTCAAGACCGACCAGCTTTATTTCCGCTCTCCCGAGGAAATGAAACACCTGTTCCGAGAAATCCCCCAGGCCATTTCCAATACCCTGGAAATCGCGGATAAATGCAACTTCTTCTTCGATTTTTCCAAACTACATCTCCCGCGGGTGGACCTCGGCCCGGACCAGACCCCGGAGCAAAAACTGGAGCGGGACGCCCGGGAGGGTTTTGATCAAAAGCTGGAACAACTGCGGAAGAGCTCGTCCTTCGGCCCGCAACAGGAAACCGAATACCAGAAGCGGTTTGACCACGAACTCGGCGTGATCAAGCATACCGGGTTTGCCGGATACTTTTTAATCGTGGCCGACTTTATCAGATACGCGCGCAAGCAGGGCATCCCGGTCGGGCCGGGCCGCGGTTCGGCCGCGGGGTCCCTGGTCGGGTTCTCGCTCGGGATCACCAAGGTGGACCCGCTCCGATACAGCCTTTTATTCGAGCGGTTCCTCAACCCGGAGCGGCGGGAAATGCCGGACATAGATGTGGATTTTTGCAAGACCAGACGGCCGGAGATCATCCGCTATGTTACGGAAAAATACGGGGGCGAGACCAATGTGGCCCAGTTGATCACCTTCTCCAAGATGAACGCCCGGGGCGCGGTCAGGGATGTGGGACGGGTGTTGAACATCCCGCTGTCTTTGGTGGATCAGGTGGCCAAGCTGATCCCGGAGGAAACCGACATCACCTTGAATTCGGCCCTGGAAAAAGAGCCGAAGCTCAAGGAAAAAGTTCAATCCGACCCGAAACTGACCGAGTTGTTCAAGATCGCCATCCAGATTGAAGGGATCAACCGCCATCCCGGAACCCACGCGGCCGCGCTGGTGATTTCGGATAAACCGATCACCGATTATATGCCGCTTTACAAAGGCGCCAAGGCCGGAGACCCGGTCACCACCCAGTATGACGGAGACGCCGTGGTCAGGATCGGGATGGCCAAGTTTGATCTGCTCGGACTCCGGAACCTGACTGTGATTGATGATACCATCAAGATGATCAAAAAGAACCACGGCGTGGAGATCAACATTGACGAAATACCGCTGGACGATCCGGGGGTGTTTGCGATGATTTCCCGCGGAGAAACCCTGGGGATGTTCCAGCTGGAATCCTCCGGGATGACCCAGAGGGCGATGCAGTTGACGCCTAATAAAATTGAAGACCTGATCGCCCTGATCGCGCTTTACCGGCCCGGGCCTTTGGGCGCCGGGGAAATGATCAATGACTTCATTGAGCGCAAGCACGGCCGCAAACCGATCAACTATCTCCTGCCCGAGTTGGAGGAGGTCCTGAAGGAGACTTACGGCGTGATTCTGTACCAGGAGCAGGTGATGCAGATCGCGGCCAAGCTCGCCAGCTATTCAATGGGAGAGGCCGACCTGTTCCGGAAGGCGATGGGCAAGAAGAATAAGGAGTTGATGGACGAGCAACGCACTCCCTTCCTCGGCAGGTGCGCCAAAAACGGCTTGAAAAAGGAAATCGCCGAGCGGATTTTTGATCTGATCCAGGAATTCGCCGGATACGGCTTCAACAAGTCCCATTCCGCCGCCTACGGCCTGATCGCATACCAGACCGCATATCTCAAGGCGCACTATCCGGTGGAATACCTGTGCGCCTACCTGACCAGCGAAATGGGAGAGACCGAGGAAGTGGTCAAGTACTTGAACGAGGCGGAGCGGATGGGGATTGAGGTCGAGCCGCCCCGGGTCAACCAGGGTTATTTCCAATTCACCGTGGCTGGTCAGAAGATCGTTTACGGAATGGGCGCGGTCAAGAATGTGGGCGAGATGGCGGTGCGCGAAATAGAGCGGGCGCGAGCCGAAGCCGGGCCCTTCAAATCGGTTTTTGAATTCTGCGAGCGGGTGGACCTGCATTCCGTCAACCGCCGCGTGATTGAAAGTTTGATCAAGGCCGGCGCCTTTGACGGGATGGGGCCGAATCGCTCGCAAATGACGGCCGTGATTGATCAGGGAATGGAAGCCGGACAGAACCTCAAGCGCAGCCGGGAGCAGGGGCAGGAGGATTTTTTTCAGATCCTGGGCAAGCAGGCTCAATCCTCGGCGCAGGCCCCGGACCGATACCCGGAGTTGGAAGAATGGGACAAGGCCGAGTTGTTGGGGTTTGAGAAGGAAGTGCTCGGGTTCTATCTGTCCGGGCACCCGATTGTCAGATACCAGGAATTGATTGAACGGCTGGCCACGGTCCCGGTCAAAGAACTTTCCCGTCAGAACTCCAACCAGTCTGTGGTGGTGTGCGGGATGATTATAAATTATGCGGAACGGAATACCAGGAAGCAGGAGCGGATGGCCAACTTCAAGCTGGAAGACCTTTCCGGCCGGGTGGAAGTGGTCGTGTTCCCCAACGCCTTTCTGATTTCCCAGGACGCGCTCAAGGACCCGGAGCATCCGGTGCTGGTCAAGGGGAAGCTCCGGCACGAGGAAACCACGCGCTTGATCGCGGAGAAGGTGATGACCATCGAGCAGGCGCTGGACGAATTGGTGGGGGCGGTCCATCTATGGATTTCGCTGGAAAAAGCCAGCGAGGAATTGCTCAACCGGCTTCGGGACACGCTCCGGGAATCCCCGGGCCGGAGCCGGGTGATGATGCATTTGCTCTCCGGAATGGGAGGCGAGGCGGTCCTGAGTTTGCCGGAGCAGATGGGGGTCCGGCCGGAGGAATCGTTATTGAAGAAGATTGACGGGTTGCTTGGGGAAAAAATGGTTAAGATAGAATTGAAAGTAAATGGAGGAGGGCGATGATGGACAAGGCAAGGATCAATGTTCAGGATCAGGTGCTCAATGTTGCCCGCAAAGAGCGCATCGCGGTGGAAATCCGCCTCCTCGGCGGGGAGCAGCTTCGCGGGCATATTCAAAGCTTTGACGGGTATTGCATCTTGCTCAAAGCCGAAGACGGCCGGGAAATAATGATCTACAAGCATGCCCTGGCCACCCTGATCCCGCTTGAGCCCCTGCCCCTGAGCCGGAGGGAACCGGTGCGAGAGGAAGAATGAAAAAGACTCAATTGATTTTCTGCCTGGTCTTCGCGCTGGTATTTATTTGCGCCCAAACCGAGATTGAGACCTTGTCCTGGACCTGCGACGGCAAGGCCGAGATCGTGTCCGGGAATTTGGCCCAGGCGCAGTCGCAGGCCCTGGCCGATGCCTTCAAGCAGGCGATCAAAAACGCCCTGACCGAGGCGCTGGGGGAGGGCGTGTTCAAGGAGAAAGCCCGGGCGATTGAGGAGAATTTTTACCAGGACCCCGGCAAGTTCGTCAACCGCTACCAGATCGTCTCGCAGGGGCCGCAGGAGACCAGCTATGTGGTGGAAGTGGAAGTGGAGCTTTCCGCGCCCCTGATGCGGGTCGGCCTGGTCCAGGCCGGGCTGGTCCAAGCCCGAAGCAAAATGCTGATGCTGGCCGTGGTCTCGGAAGAAAAAGGGGTTTTCAAAAGTTCCTGGCTCGCGAACTCGCCGGCCGAGTCTCAGGCGGAAAAAATTCTTTCCCTGGAACTGCAATCCCTGGGATACCGGCTGGTCAGGCCCGAGCCCATCCTTGAGCCGGCCCGGCTGGATAAATACCCCGCTGATGCCGG
>CAIYYW010000090.1 GCA_903930515.1 uncultured delta proteobacterium
TCAGCCATTCCGTCATCTTCCATCTTCGGTCCCCCATAAAAAGGAGACTTGGGGTATAGCTCGTCAAGCAAACGGATCCACGCCAAATCCCTCAATTCTCGCCGCTTATTTTCCGCACCCGCAGGACTTTTTGGAACTGTCCTGGAACAGCCCGGGATCGTCGGTCATAATCCCGTCCACCTTGAGCTTTTCAAACTTGTCAATCAGGTTTTTCTTGTCCACGGTCCAGACCACGATCTTATAGCCGTGCTTGCGCGCCTTGTTCACCGTCATTGAACTCACAAACGGATAGTAAAGGGAAACGCAATCCAGTTGATATTTTTTCGCGTAATAGAAGGCCGAGGGGGGCCAGGCCGGATAGATCGCGCTGATCAGGTCGGGGTTGAATTTCTCAATCGCCTTGGCGATATTGGGATAGCTGGTCTCATAAACCACCCGGTCGGAAAAATCGTATTTTTCCACCAGCGCGTAGATCTCCGGGATGGAATCTTCCTTCCGGACCTTGATGTCCAAAATAATCCCAACCGGTTTATCCTTCAGCGCCTGTAACAGTTCCTCAAAAGTCGGGGGGGTGTAACCGCCGGCGGTCTTGAGTTGCTTGAATTGCGCCAGGGTCATTTGATCCACCCGGCCGATTCCGTCGGTGGTGCGGTCCACCGTCTCGTCGTGCATAATGACATACACCCGGTCCTGGGTGCGCTGAAGATCAAACTCCAAATCGTCCACTCCCATCCCAACGGCTTTCAAAAACGACTCCATGGTGTTCTCGTCCACCAGTCCCTTGGCCCCGCGATGCCCGATTTCAAGGGTCTTCCCCGCTTTCCAGACCTCGGCTTGGGCGGAAAATCCCAAGACCAGAAAAACGATTGCCAGGATCGTCAATATCTTTTTCATCTCTAATTCCCTCCTTTTTTGCTGTCTTTTTCAGGTTCCTTCTTTGCTTCCTTCATCGGATTTTCTATAACCATCGACTGGATCTGCTTCCGAGATTCATCGCCCACGGTCGCCTCGGCCAAAAATTGATACTCTCCCCGATAAAGCGGCGAAAAACTTCCGCGATACTTCCCGCCCTGGCCTCTCTTCAGCTCAACCTTTTTCTCAAGGCCATGCTCATAATAACAATAGACCAAAGGCTTTGCGCTCAAATGGGTGTGATCTCCTTTTTTCAAATTCAGATCAAACGCCACGGCGCCGTCATCCTGTCTCAGGAAAGAAAATTCCATCTCCAGCGAATCCTTGGGCCTCGGGATTTCCATCGCCGCCATCTTCTTCACCAGGTCCGCGCCCGCCCGGGAAACCCCTTCCAAATCGTCCGCGTCCATCCAGGTCAGGGTATCTTTGGGAGTGTGATAATATTTGTCCGGGGTGTAAATGAACACGCCGGGAACGCCGGAGGTATAAAACCATTCGTAATCCGTGGGCAGTTCTCCGTAAAGGGACCGCCACCATTGCACCCCGGTGTAAAACTTGGCGGCCTTGATTTTAGAAAAAGTAGCGCGGGCCAAATCCTTGAGCTCGGGGCTGACCGAGATCACCTTGGGCATAATCTTGGCCCGGGCCGGGTCTTGATAAAAATAATTGTTCTTCACGCTCACCATATCCAAATTGAGCATCCCCTTGATCCGGGCGGCGCCGAATTTTTGATAAAAATATCCCGAGCCGAACAACCCCAGCTCTTCTCCGTCAAAGGCCGCGAAAATAAAACCGGTTTTCCCGGCCGGCTCATTTTTCAACAGCTCCGCAATCCGCATCATCGCCGCCACTCCGGACCCGTCATCCAGCCCGCCCTGGTACCAGGAATCCAGATGGCCGCCGACCAGGATATAACTGTCAAACTCGCCCGGGGTTTGCGCGATTACATTGTATCCCCGTCCCGCGTAAATCCGGCATTGGTTCTGAAGCGTGACCTCCTTCCCGATCAGCTTGCTCGCGTCCTGGACCACCGCTCCGGGGAGCGCGCCGTAATGGTAACTCGCGGAATGGATGCTGCGCGGGAACGGGAGTCCTTCGGGGTTGAACGGAAACATTCCCGGGTCCAATACCAGCCCGACCGCTCCCTGCTTCTGCCAGTCCCGGGCAGCCAGGGCCAGGCTCCGTCCGCCCGAGATTCCGCCTGAGACAAAGACCAAATCCCCTTTTTCAATACTCCCCGGACGGACCAACTTGCCGGAAATTTCCGGCGCGGTGTCCGGAGAATACATCAGGGGAAAGGACGGATAAACTTTCCCGCTCTCTTTCTCCACCACCCGGTAAAGGCCCGGGTCCGTGTTGTAATACGGGAACCGATAGCTCATCACCGTAACCTGGTACCCGAAACGGGCCAAAACTTTCCGAACCGCCTCCACCGCGCAAAGCATATCCTGGCTCCCGCTCCTTCGTTCCCCGGCCGTGGTCAGAAGCTCCTCGTAGCCATAAGCGGAATCGGCTTTGGGACTGAGCGCGGGGCAAGCGTCCAGGGAAAATTCCAGGACCGCGTCTTTGGAAGCCGGGTTGGCAAGGTAAAGAGCCTGGGGCATTTCCGAGACCTGGTATTTCTTCTTTTCTTTATTTTCGGCCCGGACCCCGAGCGCGGCCAGGAAAATCAAACCGGCGAGCAGGATAAATTTCCCGTTACGATTCCATTTCAACACTGTTTTAATTCCTCCTATTTTCCCTTCTCCGGGCAAAATACCGATCGGTTAATGCGGTAAATCCGGATTTGCTGATAGGGCGAGGCCGGCTCTCCGGGAACGCCGATCCGGGTTTGCTCGCTGAAGCCCGGGCTTTGAGCCGGGTCCGGTCCGATCATCGGCGCGAAGCTCGCGTAATAGTCAATTTCTTTGTCGCAGATATAGTTGAGGATTTTCTCCCAGCGCTTCTTGGTCATCGGCTTGCTGCCTTCAAGATAGGGAAGCAAATCCCGATTGATCAATCCTCCCAAATCATAAACATATCTGCCGCATTCTCCGCCCACCACTCCCAACCCGGTATGCCCGATCAGGATTTTAGACGGCTCCGGGGTTTTTTCCTTCAGCCAGTTCGCCGCCTCCAGCCTGATCCCCTGGTTGAGGCCGGCTTCTTTGATATATGCGGCTTTGCCGGCTTTGAACTGGCCGATCACAATGGGATGGCCGTAGCCGAGGGCCAAAAGCAGCGCGATCGCGTAAATCAGTCCCTTGCCCGGTATTTTGTTGAAGATTTTACCGAACGCGGCCAGGCTGAGCAAGATCAGGACCAGATACAGGGAAGCGATATATCTCTGGTAGTATCCGCCGAAATGGGGCGAGACCGGGAAGCTGAAGCCATAGGCAAAGGGCAGAAGCATCCATCCCGCGATCAGGACCGTCGCGCCCTTCTTCGGGTTCCAAATAAACTTGATCAGGACATACAGGAGCGAGATCAAGGCCAAGGCCGCGATCGCCCATCCGATCAGTTTCAATCCCCCGAGCAAAGCCCCGGACCCTTCCAGGAACGAGCCGATCCCATCGGTAAATTGCCTGGTCAGAGGCCTTTGCAATATCTCCGGGTCCGCGCTGAAAATTTTGGCCAGGTAGGTGAAGGGAAGGAATTGATGGAACCTGGACTTGAGCCAGACCAGGAAAGGGAGCGCGAAAGCGCCGAAGCCGATTGCGTAGGTGAAAAGACGGAGCGCTGCGGATTTGTTTCCGCGCAGCAGTTGGTAAATACAGATCAGGGAAATCGTGATCGGGAAAAAAAGCGCCTCGGGCCGGGTCAGGAAAGCGAGACCGGAGGATAGTCCGACCAGCAGTCCGTTCAAACTGTCCCGGTCTTCCATTTTCGCGAACCGGTATAAGGTGAGCATCACCAGGCAACTGAACAACCCGCTTTCCATTCCGGAAACCGCGTTCATAAAAGTTGTTGCGCTGAGCCAGGCCAGGAAACCGGCCAGCAACATCAGCCAGAAGCTTTTGGTATAAAGCCGGACCAGCTTGAGCAGATACCAGACCGCCAGGCAGGTGAAGATGATCCCGGCCCATTGCGCGATCGCGGAATAATGGTTGGGCCCGAAAATTTTCACCAGCGCCGCGAGCAGCAAGGCCCAGAGGAAGCTGGAACATCCGAAGCTGGGAGAGCCGGGGTTGAAGCTGAAGCCGAACCCGGATGCCAGGTTGAGCGCGTAGCGCTTGAAGATGTAAGCGTCGTCAATCGGGAGACCGGCCGCGCTCTTGATCAACTCCACGCAAATCCAGGCGCCCAAAAAGGCGATCGCCAGCGGGATCAACCCTCCGGCTTTCCCCTGCTCCTGCTCCTTTTTGCCCAGGCCCAACCGGCCGCGCCATTTCCCCGGGTCTTTCTTGCTCATGGCTAAAGTATAGAAAACCTGGCCGGAACTGTAAAGCCCGATCCTGGGATTGGCCGGGAAAACGGTTTGTTCCAAAAGGCAAACTGTGGCATGATCAAGCAGGAAATTCCCCTGGGCCGCCTTGGGCAAAATGAAGGAAAAAAAATATTATCGGGCCTGGATATTTTTCTTTTCCGCGATCGTGCTTGTAAGCCCGCTGCTTGACGGAGGAGACAGCTGGCAGACCCTGCTCTGGCTTAGGCCCCTGATCATCGGGGGCGCGATCTTCTTTCTCTTGCGCGGAACCGGCCGTCCGGGTCTGGAACTGCAAACCCCGGCCCAGGCCTGGCTGATTATTGCGGTGATTTTATCCCTGAGCGTTTCCCTGTTCACCACCCACTACTATTACCTTACCCTTTCCTGGTATTTCACTTTCCTGGTTTATCTCCTGCTCTTTTTTCTCGCCCTTCAGCTCTTGGCCGGGCCGGCCGGGCCCTCCCTGATTTCGGCGCTGATCTTGGTTTTATTTCTTGCCGGCCTGATCCAGAGCCTGGCCGGGATCGCTCAATACCTTTTCCGTCATCCGACCCAGGCCGCGGGGACTTTTTTCAATCCCTCATATTACGCCGGATACCTCGCCGGCTTGCTCGCCTTTCCGCTCGCGGGTTTGAGTTTTGACCTGTTCCCGGATCAGCCGGCCCGGAAAAAACTTGCGCTCAAGATCGGATGCGGAATTCTTTGCGCGCTGATTTTTACGGGGATGCTGGTCTCCGCGAGCCGGTCCATAATCTTCGCCCTGATCCCGCTCGGCCTGATTTTAATATCGCGCTTCCGGCTCAAGGGCTTCCTGGCCGTGATCGCGCTCGCGCTCGCCCTGGCCGCGATTCCCAATCCGTTGCGCACGCGCTTCTTGCATTTGAGCCAAGACCCCTATGCCTGGGAGCGGGTCGGGGTTTGGAAAACCAGCCTGAAGATGATGACGCATCATCCGCTGGGAGTGGGCCTGGGGATGTTTCAATTTTATTCCCAGAGATACCCAGAGCCGTTCCAACGGATAAAATTCGGTCGCTTCGGCTTGCACGCCACCCAGGCCCATAACGAATTTTTGAACTTCGCCGCGGAAGCTTCCCCCCTCCTGCCGATTTTCGCCCTGATATTCCTGATGGTGATTTTCCCGCGGGTATTCCGGGCGATGAGGAACGCCGGTTCCGATCCCGCGGCCCCGGGACGGATCTCCGCTTTTGCCGGGGCTTTGCTCGCGGTCCTGGGCCATTCCTTGGTTGATTACAACCTTCACCAGCCCCCGATGATGGTCCTGGCTGCGCTTTCCCTGGCCGGCCTGATCGCGCTGGTCAGCCGATCCGATCCCTCAGTACTCAAAAAGCGGGAACTCGGCGGGAAGCGGTCATTGTTTTTACGACTGCTTATCCCCTGCGCCGGGGTTTTGATCGCCTTGCTGGTCACCGCTCAAGCCTGGCTGGAAGGAAGTTTTATTCGCGGCGTGATGGATCCGGATCATTCCCGCGCCATTGCCAGGCTTGAGGGCCTCTCCCAAATACCTTCGGGTTACGCCCCGGTTTATTTTCAGCTCGGGATCAATTTTGAGCAGGCCTTTGAAAACGCCGATGACCCGCGCTGGTCCGGCCGGGCCATCGCCGATCTTTCCCGCGCCGCGACGTTGAACCCGGAGAACCAGGAATATTTTTATCAACTGGCGCAGGCCGAATACCGGGCAAGCGCCGAGCTCAACCGGCCGGAGTTTCTGGACCGGGCGCTCAAACACGCGGAGCGCGCCGTTGAACTCGCGCCCGGACAGGTCTTCAGCTATTTGCTGATCTCGGATATATACTTGGCCAAAAAAGATTTCGCCGGCGCCAAGCGAATCCTGGGAACCGCGCTGGAATATGAGCCTTATTTTTTCCAGGCCCGATTGCAACTGATCCGGATTTTATTTTACCAGAAAGATTTGCAACCGGCGAAAGCACAGGCCGAAATTTTACTGGACCAATCCCGGGAGTATCGGGAATTTGAAAAAGCGCGTCCGAATCTTTTGAACTATTACCAGAAACAAATCGTGGCGATCAGCGAGGACGATCTCGGAAAAATCTCGGCCTGGGCGGAACCGGAATAATTTTTATTTTGGGAACTGCCGGAGTTTGGCCAGTGCCGGCACGATCCGCTCCGGGGTGAGGAAACAGGGCAGGCCCAGGTCCTGAACCAAGGCCACGGCGCTGTCCTCCCGGCCGCTGAACGAGCTGGTCACGATCGGCATTCCCAATTGTTCCGGGAGCGCGGCCAATTTTTTAAAAATGGCGTCCATCCATTTCCCCATCTCCTCCAGCGGGAACTTGAACGCTCCCTTTCCCTGCTCGCTCAGTTCCGCGTACCAGGATCCGCCTCCCACTCCGTGGATCGCCAATCCGTCCACTTCCCCGGACTCCAGGATCATTTTCGGCAGTTTATAAAAAGGCACTTCCAGGTCAACGGAAAAAGTCACATCCACCGGGTTCTTCGCCGAGCCGGTCTCGGGAAGAAGCTCCTTGATCTTGCGCTGAAGCTCCGGCGAAAACACCGGCACCTCAAACCCCTCCCGCTCGCAGGCGTCGGCCAGGCTGGTGGCCGGGCCTCCGGCATTGGTGCAAATGGCGATCCGGTTCCCTTTCAGCCGGGGCTGGCGCGCCAAAGTGAAGGCCCATTCATAGAGCGACTGGATATCAGGCGCGCGGATGATCCCGGCCTGCCGGAACATCCCGTCATAAATTTTGTCCGCTCCGGACATTGCCCCGGTATGGCTCCCGCCCGAACGCGCGCCCGCAACCGTTCCCCCCACATAAATCGCCACCACCGGCTTGGCCGCGCTCGCCCTTTTCGCCGCGGCCAGAAATTCGCGCGGCCTCCTGATCCCTTCAAGGTAAAGCGCGATCACCTTGACCTTCTCGTCATCCGTGAAATACTCGATCGTGTCCACGATATCTATGCTCGCCTCGTTCCCCAAGCTCACCGCCTTGGCGTAGCTGATCCCGAACTTTTCCAGGTAAACCAAGGTCTGCGTCACATAGGTTCCGCTGTGGGACGCCAGCCCGATCGCGCCCGGCTTCTGCCGATAGGGATACATCGTGGTATTGATCGGGTACCAGGAGTTGATGATCCCGATGCAGTTCGGGCCGATGAACCGGATCCCGTATTTTTGCGCAGCCTTGACCAGCTTCTGCTCCAAAGCAAGCCCCGCTTCCCCGGTTTCCTTGAACCCGCCGGAAATCACGATCGCCCGCTTCACCCCGGCTTTTCCCAAATCCTCAATGACCTTGACCGCGGATTCCGCGTTGATCGTGATCAAGGCCAAATCCACAACCTCCGGAAGATCCGAAACGCTCCGGTATGCCTTCAACCCCTGCACCGTTTCCAGCTTGGGGTGGATCGGATATATCCGGCCGGGATAGCCGATCCCCTTGATGTTCATCAACTGGTAGGTGCCCATGGTGGTCAGATTCTCGTTCGCGCCGAATACCGCGATGCTTTTCGGATGAAAAATTTGTTCCAACGGACTCTGGTTCCCAATTTCCATTTCAACTTCCTTCCCGTTCAATAAAACTTGCGAAAATCATCCTTAAAAGTAATTCAAAACCGTCTTTCTGCCAAATTCCCGCACTACCGGCTCTATCTCCGCCGCCAGTTCCCCGCAAATTTCAGCCATAACCTCGGTCCGATCCTTCTCCTCCAGGTACCCGATCCGGCAAAGAACTTTCACCTTCCCGAACCGCTCAATCAGTTCCGGATTCAAAATCTCTTCGGAAACCCCGCCCCGCCGAGTCTGGTTGAGAACAATCCCCAACAATTCCAATCCCCGCGACCGGAGCGACTCAATGGTCAGGAGCGTCTGATTGATCGCGCCCAATTTATTTTCGGCCACGACCAATACCGGCAGATGCATCGGCTTGATCAGATCCGCGAACAAAAAATTCTCGTTCACCGGAACCAGCGCCCCGCCCGCGCCCTCCACGATCATCAGCTCAAATTCCCCGGCCAGCTCGTCAAAGACCTGGTACAGCTTCTCAAACAAAACCTCCCGGCCTTCGGCCCTGGATGCGGCCAAGGGCGCGGCCGGAAGCGCAAACCGGTAAGGCACAACCTGCTCCATCGGGATTTTTGCCCCGCTCGCCTGCAACAGCCTAAGCCCGTCCGCCGCGATCAGCTCTCCCTGCTCTTCCCTGCATCCGGTCTCAACCGGCTTGAACACCCCGACCTTGATCCCTTTTTTAAAAAACGCTTTGGCCAGGCCGCAGGCGAGCTCGGTCTTGCCCA
>CAIYYW010000091.1 GCA_903930515.1 uncultured delta proteobacterium
CCGAAAGGGTTCCGTGGGTTCAAATCCCACACTCTCCGCCAATCTTAAAAATTCCTATAAACCCGAGAAAATGCCGGCTTTAGCTTTATTTCAGACGAACCGCGCTTTTTAGAATTATTTATATCCCTCCACTGAAACGCTGACGATGTAACCGTCCAGGGATTCATTTTTTCCCAGGATGTCTAAAAAAGCCCTGCCCAGCGGGTCTTTGGTCTCGGGGGCGATACAAATTGAAGGGCCTTTTGCAATAACTTTGACATCTTTGAACCCGGCATCCTGGACCATCCTCTGATACTCCTCAACAACCACCGCCCCTGCGATGCAACCCACATACGCGGCAATGCTCTCGCGGATTTTGTTGGGAAGTTCCCTGGTCAGGGCGATGTCGGAAATAGCTATTTTCCCGCCCTTCTTCAACACCCGGTAAACTTCCTGGAAAGTCCTGGGCTTATCCGCGGATAAATTGATCACGCAGTTGCTGATCACCACATCAACCGAATTGTCCGGGGCCGGCAGATTTTCTATTTCCCCCAGCCGGAATTCCACATTTTTCGCGCCCGTCTTTTTCGCGTTTTCCCGCGCCCGGGAAACCATTTCCGGCGTCATATCCACCCCGATGACTTTGCCCTTGGCACCCACTTGGCTGGCCGCCAGAAAACAATCAAACCCGGCGCCCGCGCCGAGGTCAAGGACGGTCTGCCCTTTCTTGAGTCCGGCCAAGGCAGTGGGATTCCCGCAACCCAGCGCCAGGTTCGCCTCCTCCGGAATCCGGCTCAACTCTTGCTCGGAATAACCGATGGCTTTGGCATAGCCCTTGGGGTCCGGACCGCAACTGTCGCACCCGCACCCGCATCCTTGATCCCCCTCCGCGATCCGGCCATAAGCCTCCCTGACCATCTTTTGCGCTTTTTCCTTATCCATCGGCCTATTTCCTTTTTTTGCTTTTTTCATAAATCCCTCCTTATCCTCCCCTTGGTTTGATCGTTTGATAACCGTCTAAATATTATAATGCCGGACCGTCCTTGGTCAAGAAAAATAATTGCCCCGGAAATCCCTTGGACCTATAATCAAGCCATTATGAAAAAAATAATATTTATCGGCCTAATCGGCGCAATGGCTATTTTTGCCGGTTGCAAAAAATCAGGACCGGAACCAGGCGCGGCCACTCAGCCTTTTGCCCAGGCGCCCGCAGCCCCGGCTTTGACCCCGGCCCCGGCGAATAAAACCATCACCGGCAATTGCCAGGAGGGAAAGGCGCAACTGCCGAATTACGGAGACCCGGGCAAGCGGCTGAGCAATTGCTTTGTCCAGTATCCGGGCGAGCCTTCCCGCCAGGACAGCCATTATTACATTGTGGAGGACATCTGCGGACAGTTCACCGAGCAATTTATAGAGAATCTGCTGGGGGTTCCCATCGTCTCCATCAAAGGATCTACGGTCAGCGGCCTGTACCTGTGCAAATACTACCTGTCCGAGCAGCCGGAGGGACAGGGGCAATATATTCTTATCAACCTGGAGTATCTGAGCGTGGAAAAACAAAAAAAGGGACACCAGTTGATGAACAGAACTATCAAAACCGATTCCCGCATCCGGATGGAGCATTTCCTGGTCTGGCAGCCGGACGGGTTGCTGAACGAGATTTACCTGGTCTTGGACCCGAATAAATTTATCAGCATCAATAGGAGCGATAGCGGGGTTCTGGACAACGAAAAGACCATTGAATTCGCGGCCAGGCTGGCTGAGCAAATCAAGGATTACCGCTGAAATTTTGCAAAATAAAATCAACCTTCCTGGTAATTGAAACCGGGGGTACAAATTGAAAACCGGCGCCCGCGGGATCGCCGGTTCCGGCCCGATCCGGCAGGGCGATGGCCCTCCATTTCCGGAAAAAGCAAAGCGCTGATAAAATATGCTTATTAAATCCCAGGGAGGAAAAATTATGAGAACCGCAAAAATTTTAGGCCTGATGATTTTGATGGTCCTGGCAATCGGCGTTTTGCGCGCGGAGGACAAATATAAAATCATCAAGGACATTGAGTACGCGCAGATTTCCGGGGTGGACGACAAGTATTTGAGCCTGGATGTGTATCAGCCTCTGAGCCTGGGCTGGCATCCGGTGATCTTTTATGTCCACGGCGGGGGCTGGACTATGGGCGACAAGGATATGGACAAAAACAAGGGGAAGTTCTTCGCGGAATCCGGATTTGTATTTGTCAGCGCCAACTACCGGCTTTCCCCCGCGGTCAAGCATCCGGCCCATATTGAGGATGTGGCAAGGGCTTATGCCTGGACCCATAATAATATCCGGCTGCACGGGGGCAACCCGGACAAAATTTTCGTGATGGGACATTCCTCGGGAGCGCATTTAGTCGCCCTGTTGGCCACCGATGAAAAATATCTCAAGGATCGGGACCTATCCCTAAAGGATATTGAGGGCGCGATCCTGTTGGACGGGGCCGGTTACAATATCCCCGAGTTGAAAAAAACCAGCCCCCAACTCTTCAACACCTTTTACGCCGCGGCCTTTGGCAAGGATCAGCAAACCCTCAAAAACGCTTCTCCCTTTTTCCATATTTCGTCCGGCAAGCATATCCCGCCGTTCCTGGTCGTATATGTGGACCGCAAGGCCTCCAAGCCCCAGGCCAAGGCTATGGTGGACAAGCTGGCCGACAGCGGCGTCAAGGCGGAATTATTTTTCGCCGAGAACCGGGACCATTTGAGCCTGGACCGGGAGTTGGGCGATGATCATGACCCGACCACCCAGGCGATTGTGAATTTCCTGGAAAATATCCTCAAAGATTGAGCCGGAAAAATATATCGCAATTGCCGGCGCATCTCGGGTATCCGGCTGAAAAATTCAGCGGGCTGAACCGGTCCTGGAAAAACCTGAAGCATTGCCATAAATAATGAGGCGGTCCTGGAAATCTTCTTTAAATTAGCAACCGTGTTCGGAATCGCCGCCCTGGAACTATGGGCCTCCGTCCCCACCGGCTTCGCCCTCAAGCTCCATCCTTTGCTCAACGCTATTGCCACCATCCTCGGAGCATCCACCGGAGTGATCATCGTGATCCTGCTCGGAGACCGCGCCCGGACCTGGATTTTGCGCAAAAGGAAATGGCAAAATGAACCAGGCAAAAACAAGCTCATCGTCCGGATCTGGCAACGCTGCGGAATCATCGGCCTCGGACTGCTCGGCCCACTCCTGGTCGGCGCCCCACTCGGGGCCGCCATCGGAATCGCCCTGGGCGCGCCCGCCACCCGCCTGATCTTCTGGATGGCCGTCGGAATCATCCTCTGGACCGCAATCCTAACCATCGCCTGCGCCCTGGGGATTGAAACCTTTACGGTGTTGTGGCATAAATACATCTAATCTTTATGGGTCCTATGAAGACCAAAGAGCAGGAGCGTTTACAAACAGGCGCAAAATCTTTCCCCCCACCCCATCTCCCGCAAATGGGAGAGGTAAAATTGATGTACGAAAATGTCAGATTTGAGATTTAATCCACTGATTTTTTCAGTCCCGCCAATCGTGCTATAAATATCCTGATGAATTTAGCCAAGGACCAGTTTGAGAACCCGAACCTGGTCGGGCCGTCGCTGAAGAAGATTCAGGACCGGGCCGGGGCAATCGGGTTTTCCAAGCCGGAGCTCACGAAGCTCAACCAGAAGCTGGGAATAGCTTTTCAGGACGGGATTGCGGACCCGGACCAGGCGTTATTGTCATTGGAGCGGCTGTTCCTGGAAGCGGATGATTTGAAATGGATCCTGGCAAAGGACCGGCTGAATTTGACGCTCCGGTTGTTCGGCTATTGCGAACAGGTGAGCCAATGGGCGTTGAAATCTCCGGCCCATCTAGTATCCGCCTTGAAAAAGGTTGAGCAGGGGAAGCGGAGCCGGGATAAGATTTTCAAGGAGCTTTCCAGCCATATTGAAGGCTCGGAATCTTTTGAAGAGCTTTCCTCCAGGCTCCGCGAGTTCCGGAACCGGGAATACCTTCGGCTCGCGCTCGCGAACCTGGGAGCAAAAGACCGGTTATGGGATGAGCTGTCGGAACTGACCGCGTTGGCCGAGGCGTTTCTGGAACTGGGCCTGAAGAATTTGCTCCAACTATGGCAAGCGGGAAAAATTCCGCGGATCGGGAAAAGCGATGATCCGGTTTCACTTTGCGTTTTAGGGATGGGCAAGCTCGGGAGCGAGGAGTTGAATTTCAGCTCGGACATAGACCTGATCTATCTCGCGCCCTTGCTCGGAGCGGAATCCCGATCCGGCCCGGAAGGGTTCAACCGATACGCTCAACTCGGCCGGAGTTTTACCGAGCTGATCGGCAAGATCACCGAGCAGGGGCTGGTGTTCCGGGTGGACCTAAGGCTTAGGCCCGGAGGAGAGAATGGCCCGATTGTGAACAGCTATGACTCTACCCTGGACTATTACCTGAACTTCGGTAGGAATTGGGAACGGGCGGCAATGCTCCGGGCGCGGCCGGTGGCGGGCGATTTGGAGTTGGGTAAAAAATTCCTCTCCGAGCTGGAGCCATTCCTCTTCCGGCGCTTCCACGACTTTGCCAGCCTGGAGGATTTAAAGGAGATCAAGGACCGGATTGACCTGGAGGCGAAAAGGGAATCCGGCCAAAAAGGATATGCCGGATATAACCTGAAGCTAGGCCCGGGAGGAATCCGGGAGATAGAATTCTTCGTCAATTCCCTGCAATTGATCTACGGCGGCAAGAACCCGGAACTCAGAACCACCCGGACAATGGCCGGCCTCAATGCCTTGAACCGGCTGGGGCTGGTCAAGGACCGGGAATCGGAAATCCTCAAGCGCAGTTGGGAATTTTTACGCAAACTTGAGCACCGGATCCAGCTCAAGGATTTAAGGCAGGAGCATAAAATACCGGCCCACAAACGGGCCCAGGAAATGTTGGCCCGCTCGCTCGGATACTCGGGCAAGGAGGGCCTGGAAAATTTCCTGTCCGAACTGGGAAAAACCCTCGCCCAAGTCCAGGGAATTTTTTCCAGCCTGTTCGGAGAGGATGCCCGGGAAGAAAAAAAACTGGCCCGGCTGGTGGATTGGGCATCCGGAGCGGAAGAGCTGGAGATGGAATTTCAAAAACTGGGGTTTGCCGAGCCCGGCCTGGCGGTTGAAAACTGGGAGAGGATTCTTCGGCCCCTGGGACAGGGCAAGCAGGGCCCGAAATTAAAAGCCGAGCTCCTGCCCGTTTTACTGGAAGAGATCGGCTCAAGCCCGGAGCCGGATTTGGCCCTGCGGCAATTGGAGCGATTCCTATCCAAAACCGGGGCCCGATCCGGATTCCTTTCCCTGCTCAAGGATCATCCCGGCGCGAGAAAAATTCTCCTCAACCTGTTCTCCACCAGCGAGTTTTTGGGGAATCTCCTGATTACCCATCCGGAACTGCTGGACGAGCTGGTCAGCCCGCAGGCCCTTCAGGAACGCGCGAGCGGCGAGTTGGACCAAGAGCTGGCGGAAGAATTGGGATCCGGGAAGGACTACGAGGAAAAGCTGGCGCGGATGCGGAAGTTTCAAAAATTGGAACTGCTCCGGATCGGGCTGAAGGATTTGTCGGGCGGACTGGAGATTTGGGAATTGGAGCAGAGACTGTCGGCTTTGGCGGAGTTGCTGGTAAGACAGGCATACCAGGTCAGCCTGGAAGAATTGGGATTGAAATATGGAACCCCCGAATCCGGGCCGGGAGGCAAAACCGGTCTGTTGGTTCTGGGCCTGGGCAAGCTCGGGTCCAAAGAGATGGGATGGGCCTCGGACCTGGACCTGATTTTTATTTACCAGGGAGTGGGGGAAACGGGCGGAAAAAATCCCCTGGAGTTCCGGGAATTTTTCGTCAAGTTGAGCCAGAAGATCATCGCCACTTTGCAGGCGCAAACCCCGGAGGGATTCCTTTACAAAATTGACACCAGGCTCCGACCGAGCGGGAGTCACGGGCCTTTGGTGGTTGAGGCCGCGGCTTTTTCCGAATATCACCGAAACCGGTCGCAGGTTTGGGAAAAGCAATCGTTGCTCAAGGCGCGGGTGATGGTTGACGGCGCCGGAATCAAGGCCGAGATTTCCAGCCGGATCGCGGAGAGCGTCTTTATCGGGAACCGGGCGGAGTATTTTAAGGAAGAAATGCGGAAGCTGATCCACCGGGTGCGGACCGAGCTTGCGAGAGAGACGGAAACTATCTATGATATTAAATTCGGGTACGGCGGGGAGATGGAGTTGGACTATATTTTGCAATATCTGCGGTTGCGCAACGGCGAACAGCAAACCAGTCTCCGGACCGGGAACAACTGGGAAATTTTGGGCCGGCTGAACGACCTGAAGCTGATTCAAGCGCAAGAGCATCAGGATTTGCTGGAATCGCTCCGGCTCTTTCGCAGGGTTTCTTCCAGGCTGCGGATTTTCCAGGACCGGCCGGAGAATTTGCTCCGGCTGGAACCGGAAGGGCTGGACCGATTGGCGAAGAAGATGGAACCGGAAGAGATTGCTTCCGGCCAAGAATTGAAAGCGCGGATTGAACAGGCGCGGGAAAAAGTTCGCCGGATATTTTTGAAGTATCTCGGAGAATAATTCGGGGAGGAGACCGGGAATGGAAAAAGCGAAGAAAATCTGGATGGACGGCAAGCTGGTGAATTGGGAGGATGCCAATGTGCATATCCTCACCCATACGCTCCATTACGGGTTCGGGGTTTTTGAAGGGACCCGGTGTTATAAGACCGTTGACGGCCCGGCGATCTTCCGGCTTGACGATCATTTGAAGCGGCTCTACAACTCCGCGCAAATCCTGACCATTGACATCCCGGTCGGTTTCAAGGAGATGGCCAAGGCGAGCAAGGAGATCATCAAGGCCAACCATTACCAGGAATGTTACCTCCGACACATCGCTTTTATCGGCGACGGAGAAATGGGGCTGGGCACTATGACCAACCCGGTCCGGACCGCGATCATTTCCTGGAAATGGGGGGCGTACCTGGGAGAGGAAGGCCTGAAAAAAGGCATCCGGCTCAAGACCTCCAGCTACGCCCGGCTCCCGGTCCAATCGTTCCCCTGCAAGGCCAAGGCGGTCGGGAATTATGTCAACTCCATCCTGGCCAAGAGGGAAGCGCTCAAGGCCGGCTACGATGAAGCGGTGATGCTGGACAGTTCCGGATATGTGGCCGAAGCGAGCGGAGAAAATATCTTCCTGGTCTTCGGAGACACCATCATCACGCCCCCGGAAAGCTCGTCCATCCTAAACGGCATCACCAGGAAAAGCGTGATTGAATTGGCCAAGGACCTGGGATATCAGGTAAAGGAGGAAACCTTCCCGCGCGATACCATCTACATCGCGGACGAGGTGTTCCTGACCGGGACCGCGGCCGAGGTCACCCCGGTGCGCGAGGTGGACAACCGCAAGATCGGCAAGGGCAGCGCCGGCGATGCCACCCTGAAAATCCAGGCAGAGTTCTTCAAGATCGTGCTGGGAAAGAATCCGAAATACAAGAAGTGGCTGACATATGTTGATTAAATTTGCGGGCGGGGCGCTCCTTCCCCGCAACAATTGAATCCAGACCAGAGGGTCTGCCCCCCGGGAGGCGAGTAAGATGGCTGATGAGAAGGCGCAATTGGAAAAAATTTTACTGAAAAAATCTTTCCGGCTGGGGGATTTTACCTTAAGCTCGGGCAAGAAATCCGACTACTATGTGGACTGCCGAACCGCGACCACCGATTCCCAGGGACTCTTTCTGATCTCCAATCTTTTCCTGGACCGCCTGGAAAAAGGGCGGTTGAAAATTCAAGCGGTGGGCGGACTCACTTTGGGCGCGGACCCGATCGTGGGAGGGATGGTGGCTTTGAGCGCGACCAGGAAAAATCCGGTCCAGGGGTTCATCGTCCGCAAAGAGGCCAAGGGGCACGGAACCGGCAAACTGATTGAAGGAAACCTCAAACCCGGTTGGAAGGTCGCGATTATTGAAGATGTGATCACCACCGGGGCCTCCGCGCTCAAGGCCGTGCAAGCGGCAAAAGATTCCGGCGCAGAGATCAAGATCATCCTCGCGGTGGTTGACCGGGAAGAAGGCGGCAGGGAAGAGATCGCCAAACTGGGAATCCCGATCTTCAGCCTGTTCACCGCCACCCAGCTCAAGGCCGAAGCGAAAAAAGCGAGTCAATAAAAATATCCGGGCAAGACGCCTGCTCCCCAATAATGAGCCTCCCACCCGTTTGATTCTTGACAAGCCACTCCCAATCAGGGTATTTTGCCGGGTGATGATTGGGAGGTAAAAATAAATGAAGATCGCCATCACCGGCAGTTCCAGCTACCTGGCCTCGGTCTTGCTCCCGTGGCTGGAGGCCGACCGCGAAGTGGAGAAAATCGTCGGCATTGACTTGAAGCCGGGCGCCCGCCAATTTTCCAAATTGGAATTCAAGCAACGCGATGTGCGCGACCCGGAGATCGCAAAAGATTTCGCCGGCTGCGACACCCTGGTGCATCTGGCCTATATCGTGATGCCGATCCATAAAACCAAGACCGCGCTGGAAATAAATATTGAAGGCTCCAAGAATGTCTTTACCGCCGCGGCCCGGGCCGGGATCAATAAAATCGTTTACACTTCCAGCTGCGCTGGTTACGGCGCCTGGCCGGACAATCCGGAATTGATTACCGAGGATCAGCCTTTGCGCGGGATGCCTGATTTCTATTATTCCTGGAGCAAGGCCCGGGTGGAGGAATTCCTCAACGGCTTTGAAAAAGAACATCCCGGGATCATCCTCACCCGGCTCCGGCCCTGCATTTTTATCGGGCCGAACATCAACAATTTGATGCGCCACGCGGTCGGGCATCCGTTTTTTATCAGGTTTATTGACCGCGCCACCAAAGCCCAATTCGTCTGGGACGAGGATGTGGCGCAGGCGGTATATCTCGGGCTGAAAAAGGACTTGCCCGGCGCCTTCAACCTGGCCGGGGACGGATATATCACGATGGAGCAGATGGCGGAGCTGATGGGCATCGTCGCGATTCCGATGTTTTACCTGATGGCCAAGGCCTATACCTGGCTCACCTGGAATTTGCATATTTCACAAATGCTCTCGCCGGATTGGATCGCTTCCACCGAGTTCCCGATCGTGATGACCTGCGACAAGGCCAAGAAGGTGATGGGCTGGAAGCCCAAGTATGACACCAAAACCGCTTTTGCCAAATTCGTGGAGGAGATGCTTAAGCTCCAGGCCCTGGAGCGGGAGCGGCGCTGGGCGTTTCTGAAATTCTGGAAAAAGGATTCCGGGGGTTGAGATGGATCAGACCAGCTTGAACAGCGCGCTGCAGATGGTGGAAAAATTCAGCGAGCGCGAATTGGCGGGAAAAGCCCTGGAGCTGGACCAATACCCGGCCAAGGGTTTCTCCCAGGAGCTCCTGGACCAGGCAAGCGGGATCGGATTGTTTTCTTTCCTTTTGCCCGAAGACCAGGGAGGGATCGCCGGAAGCCCGGAACAACTCGCGCTCCTGCTGGAGGTGATCGCGCAAAGGGAAGCGGGGTTTGCCGCATTGGTTCTGGCGCATAGCCTGGCCTGCAATTTTTTGGCGCAAGCTCAAAGAGAAATTCCGGCCGATAAAATTCTCTCCTTCCCGGTTTATCTTGATCCCGAAAACCTGGAAGAACACAGCCTGAATTCGGAAAAATCTTCGGACGGAAAAATCAAGGTCTCGGGCCGGCTCCGGAACCTGATCGGGGGAGGGATCGCGGAGAGCGCGCTGGTTCCGGTCCTGGAGCCGGAGGGGATCAGTTGGTTCTTGCTCAAACTTTCCCAGGCCGGAATCAGGAAAGAGAATCTGCCCCTCACGCTGGGATTGAGGACCGCTTTGCATACCGACCTGGTCCTGGAAAAAATTGAACTGTCGGAATCCGCTCGGATCGGCAAAGCCGGATCGGGAAAAGAGGCGGTCAGCTCCGCCTATTTCCGTTTCTATCCCGCGGCGAGCGCGATCCTGATCGGTCTGATCGCGGGCTCGGCCCGGAGCGCGATCAAGTACGGGTTGGAGCGGTACCAGGGCGGGGAGATGATTGCGGATTATCAGCAGATCCGTTTTTATTACGGAGAGATGCTGGCCGGGTATTACAGCCTGAAAGCGGGCCTGGAAAAAATTTGCGGGGATGCTCCCGCGGATCAATCAAGCCGGATCGCCTTGAAAGCGATGTCCGGGAATATCGCGGTGCAGGCCGCAATGGACGGGGTCCAGATGCTGGGCGGATACGGGTATATGCACGATTACGGCCAGGAAAAAAGGATGCGAGACGCCGGCCAGGCCGAGAAACTGTTGGGCGCGGGCAGACGGCTCACGGTTTCTCTGGCGGATATTTTCACCAAGGGCTTGAGCTAGAAAATTATTCCCCGGCAAACTCCAGCCGGAGCGTCAACACCTGTCCGGGTTCCATCGCCGCGGAAAAGCGGTTCCCCTGAAATCCCATTTTGGAAATCGGCTTGCCGTCCGAGCGCGCGAGATATACCGCGCTCAACTTTTTGCCGGGATTAAGCTCAATTTTCAAATCGGTTTTTTCCCCGGAAGTTTCCCAGAGCCGAAGCGCGAGCGTTGAATCATTCTCCGGCCAGGCATTGACCAGCATCACCGAGGCGGGACTGATTTTAATCAGGCGGGAAATCCGTTTTTGATTGAACGACCAACTGAACTGCATGGCCTTGGCCCGAGCCTCGGCATCGCTCCCGGCCGGGAAGCTGGTGAGCGCGCTGTGAAACCAATTATCCCGATCCAAATCCGCCCCCAGCCCGATTTTCCCCCAAACCGTCCAGCCGATCGCCAGATGATAAAACTCTCCGCCCAACACCCCCTTCTCCGGACCTTTTTCCAGCGGTCCAGGAACCGCGGCGCCGCTCTCCCGGGAAGCGAACGCCGCCGCGTAATCATCTCCTCTCAGCATCAAATAATTCCGGAACATCAGGTCCGGGGGCAATCCCTGCATCCACTGGAACGGGACCAGCGATGCGTTGATGCTGGGGAAGGGCGAGGTATTTTTCGCGGCCGGGATCAGGTCTCCAAGACCGAGCGGAGCGGCCGGGCTGAAGCTGAGCAGGTTGTAGCCCGCGTCATATTCAACCGGGACCGACGGGGAAAAATTCAAGGGATACCCGAACAAATGATCCACCCATTGCGGCATATTCCCGGAAAAATGCTGGACAAATTCAATCCGCTTTTCATCGGAGGGAAGGATGATCTCCTGATTGAGGGTCAGCGGCTTTTTGCCCCGCATAAAAATCGCCCATACCAAAGATCGCAAAAACCCGGCCGGGATTTTAAGGTTGAAGGCCGCGGCAACGAATTTGGACAACGGCTCCGCCCCGTCAATGGAGCAATCAATCCGGCCTTCAATCCTGATTGAGGCTCTTTTCGGACCCGCTGCCCCCAGCCGCGCCTTGACCGATTTGAATCCGGGCTTGACCTTCAAATAATCCCGAAGGCCCGCCTCCTCTCCCCGAACCGCGAGCAGATATTGATTGAGCTGATACTTCGCCCCCGGCCGGACCAATTCTTTTTTCAACTCCTTGTCAATCAAGCTTTTGATCCCGCCGGTTTTCGCGTCCACTTGAATTTTATAAAACATGTTCTCAAGGATGAAGTCCGGGCCTTGCGAAAATGCCCTGGCCGCTTCCGCCGTGGATGGGATCGCGGCCGGGCTTGCTCCCGCTCCGCTGACCGCCTCGGCCAAAACCGAGTTCCCGGTCTCAGTCATCAGGCCGATCCAGTCCCGCCTGGTCCGCTTCCAGTCCTTCATATCCTGCGCGGTATAGTTCAGTCCGCCGAACGGCACCGGCATCGGGTTATGGTCGTTGTTGAGGATCAGCGGCCGATATCCCTCCCAGAGCCTCGGGATCGGATTAAATATTTTTCCCCCGGCCAAAAACTTATCCGCCAGCGCGATCCCCGCGGAGGTCGCCATCCGCTCGAACTCCCTTTGCTTCATCTCTTTCTGCGGGTCCACCTGCATCATACTGACAAAAATCTGCTCTCCCCAGAACCCGGGCATCTCGCCCCGGATCACCGGAATCTGTCCGGACCAATTCTTTTCCGCGTATTCAAAAAATTCGCCGGGGGTGGAAACGATCATCTCCGGCCAGGTCCATTGCTCATTCCATTTTTTCGCAAGCGCGGAAGGCGCGATATTCTGCGGCTGGTTGTCCCCGCCCAGCGCGGGATAAAACGGGAGCAAATACGCGTCATAGGGATAGGGCCAGCTCGCGCCGAAAAAGTCGTAATGCTCGGCGATGGTCCGGTTGGGGAATCCATCTTCCAGCGATTTCAAATGCCGGCTCGCCAAATTCTCCATCTCCGCGAACGCGGCCTCGGCAAATGGCGGCATCAGTCTCATTTTGAAATCATAATTCTCGCCGTACCCGTTTAAATGGGCGGTGTGCCAGACCAATATTTTCTCCGGGCCTTTCGGAGCCGTCAGGTAAAACAAAGGCGGAACCGCGTACCGGGCGTCATTCGGCCCGACCATCAAATATTTCACGCCCGCATTGGAAAGCGGCTTGACCACCCCGGAGAAATCAAACACATCGTGGATGCAGGCGACCGAGAGCGGGACTTTCAAGGCATCGGCGATTTTCAAGCCCGGAAGGACCGAGGCAAAGCTCGCCTCGTCCGGCATAAACTTGTTCTGATGAGAAATATAAAAAGCGCCCAGTTCAATATTTTTTTCCCGGATCGCTCTCCGCAAATTTTCTTTCTCGGGGTCGGGGATCTCCTTGCTGTTCAAGAATTCGTCCACGGCCCAACTCACTTCCGTGAAGAGCTTGAACCGGCTCATCTCCGGATAGTTCCGGGTCTGTTCAATCAACTGCAGCTCCAACTTCAAGTTGGAAAGGTTCTGCGTCAGCACCTTTTGCTGGGACTGGGTAAAACCGATGTCGGTGTGGGTGAACGGCGCCAGAAAAATTTTCCAGGGACGGACCGGCTTCAGATCAATTTTCCCTTGACCGATTATTTTTTTACCGGCATCCAAGACTTGGATTTCCATCGGGCAACTGCCTTTCTGACAGGCCGGGACCAAAAAGGAAATCTCCCCCGGGGCTTGCGGGAATGGTTTAATTTCTTCAATGGTTCCGGTCTCGGTTTTTGCCCGGACCATAACCTGGTCCGGAAAAATTGCGCCGGAACCGATCTTGATCAACTGCCTGAGCTCCCCGGATTCCATCCTGGCGAAAACGGTTTGCTCAATGGTCAAGTTTTCCTGCGAGCGTCCCGGCCTGGAATCCAAAAGTAATAAGCAGATCAGGCTTATCCCGAGAATCGCGGCCAAGACCGATTTCTTTTTCATCTCCCCTGCCCTTCCTATTGAATTTCTATTTCTTTTCCGAGTTCAATCACCCGGAGCCGGATCTTGCCCCCAACCATCAATTTTTCCAGCGCCCCGGGATCAGCTGTAAGTAGCCGGAGTTTTCCTTGAAATCGCCCGCGGACTTGATCCAGTCGGCCCGCAGCGAGGGGCGAAGATAGACGGTAATCGTATAGAGAGAAATTCCTGAAAATCCTTCAGTTCCACTTTCAATCAGTTTAATCCGGGATCCCGCTGAAAGTCAATGCAAAAATCCGCGGGATCGGGCCATCCGCGGTGATCCGGGCGGGGAGGGGGCGGCAATTCTTTGCAATCAAATTAAATCCCGATATAATTCTAAAAAGCCGGGTTAAGATAGGAGGATCAATTGGCTACTGAAGATTTTAAGGAGAAATTATTGGATTTCTGGGACCGGGTCAAGGAACTCGCGGGAACGGCCTGGGAAGAAATCGTGGACCGGTCTCTGGATTTATGGGACAGCTTCCGGCGCCTGGATCAAAGACTCCAGATCGGGATCGCCGGCGGGGCGGGCCTGGTGATCCTGCTGGCCATCCTGATCCCGCTGATTTACACCCCCGGGCTGGACCTGATCGCGGTTCAAAACACCTCCGGGGTTCTAGGCGAAGGCAATTACATCACGGTCAAGAATAATTCCGACAAAACCTACCAGGACCTGAACCTGATCCTGGATGACAAGTATATTTATTATGTCGAGAAGATCGCCCCGGACGACCAGATAAAACTGCTGAGCAGGGATTTCCATTACCGGCTGGCCCATAACGAGTTCGGGGAGGCGGCGGGGAAGGATTTGGTGGGAGAGAAGCTGAAGGTGATCTGCCGGCAGGGAGAGACGGAAGTGATGCTGGTGGAAAAGAAAGGTTTTTTCCAGTGATGGAGATGCCCGAACCGGGCGGGGATCATTGCGGAGTATTTTTCGAGAGAACCGTTTTCAAGGC
Source organism: uncultured delta proteobacterium (assembly GCA_903930515.1). GTDB lineage: Bacteria > RBG-13-61-14 > RBG-13-61-14 > RBG-13-61-14 > DRUE01 > CAIYYW01. The sequence goes on from CAIYYW010000091.1 coordinate 14,294, forward strand.
TTGAGGCGAGAGGGAAAAGATGGTTGAAATCGAAGCTTACTACAGAAGAATAATCAGTTGGATCTCGTTCACCACCTTGATCGGGGTGGTTGTGATCACCATCTATGCCGTCACCGTGATTCCTTCCCTGGCGGTGAGCCGGGCGCTGATTATATACGCGGTGGGAGTGGGCGTGGGCGGAATCCTGCCCTTTATTCTGCTCCATTACCTGGTGATCCATCAACGGCTGAAACGGGTGGAAAGGTATCTGAACGGAGAGGATGAATCCGGGCCGGAAGTTTTGGAGATGATCCTGCGATTCCCTCTGATCCAGCCCACGATCGGGTTCGGACTATGGGCCGTGGGGGGCCTGTTCGCGGTGCTGGGCACTTTAATCCCCTCCCTGGGAAGGTTCGCCACGGTGGATATGTTCCTGCTCTGGGTCGGAGTGGTGCTGGGAGCCGCGGTGATCTGGATTTTCCAATTCTACAAGTTCCGGGTGATCTTGGCGCCCCTGGCCCAGGAAATCGTGAGAAAAGATCCCAAAATTTTTGAACCCGTTCTCCAGGAAATCAAGTCGTTTTCCCTCCAGAAAAGCCTGCTGGTGACCGTGGCGCTCCTGCTCCTGGTGTCCTTCCTGTTCGCCATGCTCAGCGGCTACCGCCAAGCCGCGGCCAACCTCCAGGAATGGCTGGGGGGAACTTTCCTCGAGGAAGTGGAATCCATGTCGGTATCTCTCAACGATCTGGATTTTTCCAACCCCGCGGATGTGGCAACCGCGGCCAACTCGCTTGCCCCTTATGTATCCACGGGCAAGCGAAACCTTTACCTGGTGAGCGTTGACGAGAAAAACCTCACCGATCTCCTGAGCGGAACCACCCCGCCCTTCCCGCGCATCGTATTTGACGGCATTCTCCGCCTGAGCGGAGATAAAAATAAGGGCAACGAATATACCTTTGATAATTATGACAACGAAATTATGGCCTTTAAGGAGATCAGCTATCAAACCGCGGCGGGCAAAAGCCAGCGGGTTTTCCTGATCGCCTCTTATCCCTGGAGCAACTACAAGGGTCATCTGAAAAAATTGATTTATTACTTCGTCGCGATGTTCGTCCTGTTCGGAGGCCTGGCCAGCTCGGTCGCGATCAGCTTGGCCCGGAACCTGACCAGCCCGCTCTTGAGTTTGACCGAGGCCACCCAGCGTCTGGCCAAGGGGGAGTTGCAGGAGGAAATCTATCATATCTCCAACGACGAGTTGGGCGAGCTGGCCTTAAACTTCCGGAAGATGAGCCTGAGCCTGAAGCAGATGATTATGCAGACCAACGCGGTGATCGGGGGTATGGAGCACGCGATTGAGAACATCGGGGAGGCGAGCAAGAAGGTCAACCAGGGCGCCACGGTCCAGGAGAACGCGATTGAGGAAGTGTTCACGGCGATGATGGAAGTGAATACCACCTTGAACGGGATCAGCGAGAATGTGGAGACCCTGAGCCTGGCTTCGCAGGAAAGCGCCAGCTCTATTTTTCAAAATGTAAGCTCGATGAAGAAGATTTTTGAGAGTATGGAAGGGCTGGACCGGTCCATCAATGACACCTCCAGTTCGATCAACGAGATGACAGTGGCGATCGAGCAGGTGGCGAACAATGTCACCAACCTGAGCGCGATCGCGGAAGAAACCGCGAGCAGTATGTCGCAGATGGACAAGGCGATCGGGCAGATCGAGCAGTTCGCGAACGAGACCGCGGGCCTGAGCGAGGCGGTGATCAAGGACGCGGAGGAGGGTGCGAAATCGGTGGACTCGGCGCTCCAGGGCATCCACCAGATCGCGGAGGTGGTGAACCACGCGCAGGAAGTGATCACGCGGCTGGGAAAGCGGGCCGCGGATATCGGCAAGATCGTCCGGGTGATTGATGAAGTGTCCAGCCAGACCAACCTGCTGGCGTTAAACGCGGCGATCATCGCGGCGCAGGCCGGGGAGCACGGGAGAGGGTTCGCGGTGGTCGCGGACGAGATCAAGCAGTTGGCGGAACGGAGCGCGGGCTCGGCCCGGGAGATCACCCAGTTGATCACCGCGGTTCAAAAAGAATCCAACGAGGCGGTGTTGGCGATCCAGGACGGAACCAGGTCGGTGGCGGGCGGGGTGGCATTGAGCGAGCAGGCGCGGGCGGCCCTGGACAAGATTCTGGAGAGCAGCCAATTGGCCACCGGCCGGGTGAAGGAGATCGCCCGGACCACCATCGAGCAGGCCAGCTCCAGCCGCCAGATCAGCAAGGCGATGGAGCAGGTGGCTGATATGGTGAGCCAGATTTCCATCGCCACCACCGAGCAGAGCCGGGGCGGGGCGCTGGTGCTCAAGGCTTCGGAACAGATGAAGGAAACCAGCAAGTTCGTCCGCAAGACCACCCAGGAGCAGAACGAGTCTTCAAAACTGGTAAGCAAGTCTATTGAGAACATCACGGATATGCTCACCAACATCAACACCGCTCAGAAGGAACAGAAAAAGGCCTCGGAGCAGGTGGTGCATCTGATGGAGCGGATCCGCCAGATCAGCCAGGAATCGGTGGAGAGCACGGCCCGTCTGGACCAGGTGATCAAGCGGCTGGAAGAAGAGGCGGACCGGCTGAAGACCCAGATCAGCCAGTTCCAAGTCTGAGCCGGAGATGGAGCCGGAAGTCCTGGTCTCGGAATTGAGGCAGGCGTTGGAAAAATTGGGAGTGGAGGTTCGGGAGCAGAACCTGGAATCCGAGTCGGGAAAAGCGAAAAGCGGTCTGGTCCGAATCCGGGATCAAAAAGCGGTCCTGCTCGATCAGGCCCTGTCTCTGGAAGAAAAGATCAAAATCCTGACCTTGATCCTGAAGGAATTTGACCTGGAGGGAATATACCTCTCCCCTTTTTTAAGAAAATGGCTTGAGGGTGGAAATGAGAAAAAGCCTTAAGAAGGAATATCAGAAGCTGGCAAGCCGGCTGGGCCGGTTTGATCAAGCCCGGGTGTTGGTGGTCGGGGATTTGATGCGCGACATCTTCATCTGGGGCAAGGTGAAAAGGATCAGCCCGGAGGCCCCGGTGCCGGTGGTGGAAGTGGAGCGGGAAACCGCGATGCTGGGCGGGGCGGCCAATGTGGTGAACAATTTGATCGCGCTCGGGGCGAAGATTCACCTGGCCGGGGTGGTGGGCGAAGACGCAGCGGGAGCGGCGATCCTTAAGGAACTCCAGGAACGGGGAGTCGGGGTTGAAGCCGTGGCGGTGGAGCAAAACCGTCCCACCACGGTCAAGACCCGGGTGATCGCGCACAGCCAGCAGATCGTCCGGGTGGACCGGGAGGTGCGCAAGCCGATCCAGCCGGAGAGCCGGGCTCAAATCATAAAGGCGCTCCGAAAAATTTTGCCGGAAATAGACCTGATCCTGATCTCGGATTACGCCAAGGGAGTAATCAGCCGCGAGCTGACCCGCGGGTTCTTCCCGGCCGCCCGCCGGCTGGGGAAAAAAATCCTGATTGATCCCAAGCTGGCCAACCTTGCCAGCTATCGGGGCGGAAACATCATCACCCCCAATCACCTGGAAGCCGGCCAGATCGCGCGGTTTGAGGTGGAGAGCGATCAGGAAGTGGAGCGGGCCGGAAGGATTATCCTGAAGGAGCTCGGGATGGACGCGGCGCTGATCACCCGGGGAGAGCGCGGGATCAGCCTGATTGAGCGGGATAAACTCCCCCGTCATATCCCGACCGAGGCGAAGGAAGTTTATGATGTCACCGGCGCCGGCGATACCGTGATCAGCGCGCTGGGAGTGACCCTGGCCTCGGGAATGGACCTGTATTCCGCGACCGTGATCGCCAATTTGGCCGCGGGCATCGGCGTTTCCAAGCTGGGAACCTCGGTGGTGAGCAGGGCGGAACTGCAGGAGGCGCTCCGGAACGGCGGACTGTGATGGCGAGCGAAGCAGATCTGAAAAATTTTTTAGACCTCCAGGGGATCGGCCTGTTCGCCGCGGGCCCGATCCGGGAAATCAAAAAGGATTTCTCCTTAACCCGTGAGATGAGCCTGGAAAAAATTGATTTCGCGGTTTCCCTGGCGGTCCCGCTTCCGGGCGCGTCCCTGGAAGGCATCTCGGACCGGCCCACCCTGCTCTACAAACATATTTACCGACAGGCCAACAACCTTTTGGACCGGGCGGCATTATTGCTTTGCTTATGGCTTTCGCAAGCCGGTCATCAAGCGATCCCGGTCCCGGCCAGCCAGATCCTTGACTGGGAAAAAAACCTGGCCCATCTCTCGCATCGGCAGGTTGCGGAAAAACTCGGAATGGGATTTTACGGAAGGAATAACTTGCTGGTGGCGCCGGGATTCGGCTCGCGGGTCAGGCTGGCCACCGTGCTTATGGATTGGGAAATGGAAATCCCGGGACCGGCTTCGGGAAAACAACTCGGATGCGGGACCTGCCAAAAATGCGTCCCGGTCTGCCCGGTTTCCGCCATCCATACCGGGCCGCAGGATTTCGACCGGAGCGCCTGCTTCGGCAAAGTGAAAGGATTTGAAAAGATCAGAGGGATCGGCATGGGCATCTGCGGCATCTGCGTCAAAGCCTGTTTGGGACCGGAAAGATGAGCAAGCCGGCGGAGTCCAAAAAAGTCAAACTGATCCTGAGCGCGATCTATTCGGACCGGCCGGCCTGGCTCTCGCTGCTGGAAGGGTTGGAGGAAAAATACGGCGGGATTGATTATTCAAGCAAGGAGATGGATTTCCATTACACCGGCTACTATGAAGAAGAGATGGGGGCGACCTTGGCAAGGGAGCTGGTCAGCTTTGCCCGCTTGATCCGGCCGGAAGATTTGTCCGGGATCAAACTCTTCACCAACCAGATGGAGCTTTCGCAAAGCAGGTCCGGCAAGCGCAAGGTCAACCTGGACCCGGGATTCCTCAGCCTGGACCAAATGACCCTGGCCACCGGCAAGCCCGCTCCCCACCGAGTCTATCTGCGGGACGGGATCTGGGCCGACCTTCATCTGATCTATGAATCCGGGGGTTTCCAGCCCATGAACTGGACTTATCCCGACTACCGGAGCGAGAGTATCATCGGGGTGTTCAACCGGCTGCGGGAAGTTTTGAAACTAACTTTGAAAACCGGGGGTGAGCGCGATGCTGTCTAGTATGACCGGGTTCAGTTCGGTGACCGGGGAGGCGGGGGGGTTTCAGTTCCGGCTGGAAGCCAGGAGCCTGAACCACCGTTTTTTGGAAATCAAATCCCGTCTGCCGGGGATGTTGTTCGGGCTGGACCCGGAGATTGAAATGCTGGCCCGCGCGTATTTCGAGCGGGGCAAAATTGAAATCCTGGTCAGCATTGAAAAAGAGCCGGAGGATTTGAGCCTGCCCTGGAGCCGGCCCCGTGCGAAAGCCCTGCTCAAGACCTTTGAGGAAATGAAGGACGAGTTGGGGCTGGCCGGGGAATTGGATTTGGGATTGTTAATCAGTTTGAAAGATGATATTATTTCCGAGCCGGAGAGACGGGGGAAACAAATCTGGCGGGAACTGGAGCCGGTTTTTCAGGCCGGTTTTGAGCAACTCCGGAAGGCGCGTCAGGAAGAGGGTAACCGGCTGGAGCAGGATTTAAGAGGCCGGATCAAGCGGATGGTTGAATTGCAGGCGCTGATCCGGGGCAGGGAGGAACAGGCGCTGCTGGAGGCGCGGTCCCGGTTGCAGAAAAGGATGGAAAAGCTTTTGGCCGAGAGCTCGGCGCTGGACCCGGGAAGGCTGGAGCAGGAGCTGGCGATCCTGGTAACGCGGTTGGATATTTCGGAGGAAGTGGAAAGGATTTCCAGTCATTTGAAGCAGTTTGAACTGGAGTTGGATCAGGCGGGCGCCAGGGGAAGGAAACTGGATTTCCTGACCCAGGAACTGAACCGGGAATTCAATACCATGGGCTCGAAAACCCAGAACTTGGAGCTTTCTCATTGGTCAGTCGAGGCCAAGACCGAGCTGGAGCGGATTCGGCAGCAGATCCAGAATATTGAATGAAGGGGGTCCGGATGAAGGAAGGCAAATTGATGGACGCGACCCAGGGCAGAAAAACCAGGTCGGCGATCCAGGCCGAGACCATGACCATCTCGCAGCGGCTGGGAGAGGGGATCGTAGGGTAATAATGGATGGCAAGGGACTCCGGTTCATCGTCTCCGCTCCCAGCGGCGCGGGCAAGACCAGCCTGTGCAAGGCGGTCCTGAAAAACATCAACGGCAGTTTCTCCCGGCCGCTGAAATGGTCCTGCTCCTACACCACCCGGTCCCCCAGGCAGGGCGAGCGCGACGGCGACGATTATTTCTTCGTCAACGACCGGGAGTTCGACCGGATGGTCCAGGCCGGCGAGTTCGCGGAATGGGCCTTGGTCCACGACCGCCGCTACGGGACTTCCCAGCGGTATTTGCGGGAAGCGGAGGAGAAGGGGATTGATCTGCTGTTGGAGATTGACTGCCAGGGGGCGCGCGCGCTGCGGGAGAAAAAATTGGCCGGGTCTTACATCTTTATTTTGCCCCCGAGCCGGGAGGAACTGGAGCGGAGATTGAGGCGCCGGGGCACGGAATCCGAGGAGGTAATCCAAAGGCGATTGAGCCGGGCGTTGGAGGAAGTTGAAGAATACCGATTTTACGACTATCTTATAATAAACGATCAGTTTGAATCGGCGGTCAAGGAACTGGAGGGGATCATTCTCGCGGAGCGGGATCGCCTTTCCATCCGGGAAGCTAAAGTCAAACCGATCCTGGACCAATTTCGGAGGTAAGAAATGGCAAGAATAACGGTGGAAGATTGTTTGAAGCAGGTTAATAACCGGTTCGCCCTGGTCAAGCTGGCGGTAAAGCGGACCAAGCAATTGCTTAAAGGCGCCCTGCCCGAGGTGAAATCGGACAACAAGGAGATCATCGTGGCGCTCCGGGAGATCGCTCAGGGCAAAATAAAAATGGCCGCTCCCCTTCCGAAAAAGGCGGCCAAGAAATTCCGTTATATCCAGGTCAAGCTGGACGAGGAGCACTTTTAAGTCGGGCCTTCAAATTTGATCCGGATCAACGATATTATTGAACGACTGTTGGGCTACAAGCTTAAGCCCAAGGTTGAGTTGATCCAAAAAGCCTACATCTGGAGCGCGCGCCTCCACAAAGACCAACGCCGCCTTTCCGGAAGGCCTTACCTGTCGCATCCATTGGAAGTGGCCGGTATTCTCACCGAGCTTCAGGCGGACGAGCCTACGATCGCGGCCGGGTTGCTCCACGACACCATTGAAGACTGCGCTGTGACCAAGCCGGAGTTGGAGCGGGAATTCGGGGACGAGATCTCCAACCTGGTGGACGGGGTGACCCGGGTGGGCAAGATCAGCCGGGGAAACAAGCCCGAGCTTCAGGCCGAATACTTGGGCAAGATGATCCTGGCAATGGCCCGCGACATCCGGGTGGTGCTGATCAAGCTCGCGGACCGGCTCCATAATATGCAGACCTTGAATTTCCACCCCGAGCAGAAACAGGTGGAGATCGCCGAGGAGACCCTGGAGATTTACGCCCCCATCGCCCACCGGCTCGGCATTTACTGGATCAAGACCGAACTGGAGGATTTGTCCTTCCGCTACCTCAAGCCGGAAATCTATTACCGGCTGGTGGAAGAGGTGGCCAAGATCGCGCATCAGCGTCAGGATTACCTCAAGCGGGTTCAGAGCATTTTAAAGGAAAAGCTGAAAGCCGCGGGTCTGGAGGCGGAGGTTGAGGGGAGGATCAAGCATTATTACAGCATTTACCAGAAGCTGGAACAGCAGAAGCTCAGCCTGGAAGAAATGAATGATCTTTACGGGTTCCGGATCCTGACCAAAACCATCCGCGAATGTTACGAGGCCCTCTATGTGATCCACTCCTTCTGGGTGCCGGTTCCGGGCAGGATCAAGGATTATATCGCGCTCCCCAAAACCAACCTTTACCAGTCGCTCCACACCTCCGTGATCGGACCGGAGGGGGAGCGGATTGAAATCCAGATCCGGACTTACGAGATGCACAAGATCGCGGAAGAAGGGATCGCCGCGCATTGGCTCTACAAGAAAGGCGTAAGCGTGATTGAGGAGGATGAGGAGGATCATTTTGCCTGGCTGAAAAGGCTGGTGGAGTTCAAGCAGGAATTGTCCGACCCGCACCAGTTCCTGGAAACGGTGAAGAGCGATTTATTCCCGGATGAAGTTTATGTCTTCACCCCCAAGAGCGACCTGAATGTCTTCCCCAAAGGGGCCACCCCGATTGACTTCGCCTTTTCCGTCCATACCGATCTCGGCGTCCATTGCGCCGGCGCCCGGGTCAACAACCGGATCGTGCCCCTCTCCTATAAGCTGAAGAGCGGGGACATCGTGGAAATAATTTCCAGCAAGGAAACCCATCCGGTCAAGGCCTGGCTGGAAATTTCCTTCACCCAGCGGGCCCGGACCAAGATCCAGCACTACCTCCGTTCGGAGGAAACCAAGAAAAGCTCGGAGCTGGGCCGTCAGATTATTGAAACCGAATTACTCAAGTTCGACCTCCATCTCAACAACCTGATCAAATCCGGAAAGCTGGACGAGCTGGCGAGGAAGTTCAGCTTCGCAGATCACAAGAAGCTGCTGGAGGCGATCGGGTATGGAAAATTTTCGCACCGGAAGATCGTCGCCCAACTGGTTTCCCGGGACGAGTTGCGGAGGATGGCGCCGGGCGTGGGCCGGAAGGGCGGGCGCAAGGCGGGCGCGGATAAAAAGCCGCGGGGCATTTTGATCAAGAGCGTGAACGAGCCGCTGATCCAGTTCGGCCCCTGCTGCCAGCCGCTCCCGGGCGAGGAGATCGTGGTTTATCTTACGCCCGATTCCGGATACGCGGTGCACAAGGCGGGTTGCCCGAAAATCCAGGGCCTGGACCCGGACAAGATCATCCCGGCCGGATGGTCTAAAAAAATCAAGGGGACCTTTACCACCACCATTGAAGTGGTGAGCTCGGATGAAACCGGCTTGCTCTCGGAAATGAGCGGGGCCATCAGCAAGCTCGGGATCAACATCAGCAAGGCCTTGGTCCGGACCATTGACGGACAGAAGGCCGTGGCCACTTTTGAAATCCAGTTGAATAACGCCTCGGAACTCAGCCGCGTGCTCAACCGGCTCGGCCGGATCAGGAAAGTGATCAGCGTGGAAAAAATTTCCGGGGCTTCTTGATTCGGGGACCAGACATTCCGGTCTGCGCACATTTGTTTTAAGCCGCTTTCTCCACCTTGCCGCTCCTTAAACAGCGCGTGCAGATCATCACCCGCTTATTCCCCTTCTTGGTCTTGATCCGGACCTGCTGAAGGTTCGGCTGAAAAGTCCGGTGGGTCTTCCGATGGGAATGGCTGATGTTATTACCGAACCCAACCCCTTTGCCGCATACTGAGCATTTATAACTCATCTTCTCTCTCCTTATCTTTTATGGTAGGAACGGTGGGATTTGAACCCACAACCCCTGCCGCGTCAGGGCAGTGCTCTTCCATTGAGCTACGTTCCTTCAATACCCTCAAAAGTCTAACCCATCCCGCCTGAAAGTCAAGTTTTTCATTATCCCCGCCCCGATAAATCCGGCCGGTTTTTACTCACAATCCCCCAGGCGGGGCAGGCAGGGGTTTGCGATTTGACAGCTATTCCCAAATTTGTTATAAATTTATTATGTTAATAAATGACTGTGCAAAACATTTTACACTGTTTTGGAATGACGGCAACCGGTCCTCCCTGAGAAAAGGCTCGGCAGATGACGGATAAGAAAAAGTCTAAAAAAGAACTCCCAAACGAACTGACTGCCCTGCGCCGGCGAGTCTCGCACCTGGGAAAAGCAAAAGCGGATCAGAAAAGAACCGAGGTAAATTTACGGAAGGAAAAAAATAAGGCGCAAAAGTATCTGGATTTCGCTGGAGTAATTATTGTCGTTATTGATGCGGATCAAAGGGTAAGCCTGGTTAATAAAAAAGGTTGCGAGGTTCTGGGATGGCCGGAAAACAAGATGATCGGCAAAAACTGGTTTGATCATTTCGTTCCGGAGACGGTCCGGAAAGAGACAAAAGAGGCTTTCCAAAAAATTATGGCAGGAAATATTGGGCCGGTGAAATATTTTGAAAACCCGCTTTTAACCAGGGGCGGCGAGTCAAAACTCATTGCCTGGAACAATACCATCCTGAGAGATGAGCAGGGCAAGATCATCGGCGCTTTAAGCTCGGGCGAGGACATCTCTTCCCGAGAGCGGATAGAAAATGAGATCATCATGCGCGAGGTCGAGTATCATTTCCTGTTTGATTCCGCCCCGGTCGGGATCTGGTTCGCTGATTACGAGGGGAATGTGCTTGAATGCAACCGGGCGATCAGCGAATTGACCGGTTACAGCCTGGAGGAATTTAAAGAGATTAAGCTGGAAAATATCTATTCCAATCCTGAAGACCGCAAAAAATTACTAAGCGAGATGGAGAACACCGGCCGGGTTCGGGATTTTGAAGTTAAATTGAAACGCAAGGAAGGCACGGTATTTTATGCGCTTTTGAATGAGGATCAAGTAATCAAGTCTGGATTAAAACTCATCCTGACCACGGCCCGGGATATTTCCCGGCGCAAACTTGCCGAAATGGCGCTCGCGGCAAAAGTGGCTGAGCTGGAGCAGTCCAATCAAGAGCTGGAGCAATTTGCTTATGTGGCCTCGCACGACCTCCAGGAGCCGCTCCGGATGGTTGCCAGCTATACTCAGTTGCTGGGAAGCGCTATAGCGATGCCCTGGATCAGGATGCGAAAGATTTTATCAATTTTGCCGTGGATGGCGCCATCCGGATGCAAAGGTTAATCTCCGACCTCCTGACCTATTCCCGGATCGACACCCGGGGAAAATACTTTGAAAAAGTGGATTCCCGTTCTGCGCTCGGACAGGCAATCGCTAACCTGCGCGCAACGATTGAAGAAAACAAGGCCGTCATCACCAATGACGATCTGCCCGAAGTAATCGCGGACGAGACCCAGTTGATCCAGGTGTTCCAGAACCTGATTGGAAACGCGATTAAATTTCGGAGCAGTGACCCTCCCCGCATCCATATTTCAGCAGAACTGAAAGGCAAGGAATGGCTCTTCTCGGTCCGCGATAATGGCATCGGCATTGACCCGAGGTATTTTGACCGGATCTTTATCATCTTTCAGCGCCTGCACAGCCGGGACGAATATCCCGGCACCGGTATCGGCCTTACCTTATGCAAAAGAATTATTGAGCGGCACGGAGGCAAGATCCGGGTGGAGTCGGAGCCGGGAAAAGGATCCACTTTTTATTTCACAATTCCCGAGTAATAAAGGAGGCAAAAATGAACAATAATACGCAACCTGTAAAACCCATTGAAATTCTCCTGGTGGAGGATAATCCCGGAGATGCCCGGCTGGCAAAAGAAGCGCTCAAAGACAGCAAAGTGCTCAATGAACTTTATCATGTGGATGACGGGGTAAAAGCGATGCAATTCCTGCGCAAGCAAGGCAAATATGCTGGAGTTCCCCGACCCGACCTGGTTTTGCTGGACTTGAACCTTCCCAAAAAGGACGGCCGGGAAGTCCTCGCTGAGATCAAGGCCGATGACGATTTAAAACGGATCCCGGTGGTGATCCTGACCATTTCCCTGAATGAGGAAGACATTTTGAAAACTTATAACCTTCACGCCAATTGCTACATCACCAAGCCGGTTGACCTGGAGCAATTCATCAAGGTGGTGAAGTCCATAGAGGAATTCTGGTTCACCATCGTCAAACTTCCTCCCAAGAAGATACAATGAGCGGGAAAAAGGTCAAAATCCTTCTGGTGGAAGACAATCCCGCGGATGTGCGCCTGATCCGGGAGATGCTTTCCGAGGAGAAAGAAACACGATTTGAACTGGAGTCGGCTAATCTGCTTTCGGTTGCACTGGAAAAAATAGCCAAACCCGGCTCCGGCAATGGATTGGATCTCATCCTCCTGGACCTCGGCCTCCCGGATAGTATCGGCTTTGACACCTTCCTTAAAACCCACGCCGAGTCCTCGGAACTGCCGATTATCATCCTAACCGTAATGGATGACCAGGAGCTGGCGGTGGAGGCGGTTCGCGGCGGAGCCCAGGATTACCTGGTCAAGGGCCAGATGAATAGCAACCTGCTGACCCGGTCCATCCGGTATGCCATAGAGCGCAAGCGGGCCGAGGAAGATTTACGGAAAAGCCAAAATTATTTCCGGTCCCTGATTGAAAATTCCTTTGACACCATTATGATCCTGGATCAAAAAGCGGTAATCCAATATGTAAGTCCTCCCGTGCAGCGCATCCTCGGTTATGCTCGGGGAGAAGGGCTTTCTCAAAGCGCCCTGGTTTTTATTCATCCTGAAGACCATAAATATGTTATGGAAAAATTCGCGGAATGCGTCCAAAATCCCGGGATGATTGCCGTCATCAATCTCCGGCTCCGACATAAGGACGGCTCCTGGCGGCTGGTGGAAGCCACAGGCCGAAGCCTGTTCCATGACCCCGCGGTGAAAGGTTTCATTATCAATTTCCGCGACATCACGGAGCACAAGCAGATGGAGGACGCGCTGCGGGTGAGCGAGCAAAGATTTCAGCGCGCTATCACTGCGATGGAAGGTGGCCTTTGGGAATGGGATCTTTCAACCAATCAGGAGTTTTTTTCCCCTCGCTGGTGTGAGATTATCGGCTACTCGGTTGATGATCCGGAATTGCCGCATACATACAATTCGTGGGCAGAAAGAATCCACCCTGATGACTCCGAGCGTGTGATGAGTGCTCTGAAGAACCATCTTGAGAAGGGCGCAAAATATGATGTTGACTATCGGCATCGGCATAAATCGGGTGAATACCGCTGGCAAAATTCCAAGGGCCTGACGATTTTTGACGAGAGAGGAAAGCCTGAGAAAATGGTCGGGTGTATCTCCGACATTACCGTGCGCAAGCGGGCGGAGCGGGCGGTTGCGGACAAGAACCGGGTTCTCACCTTCATCAACAACTACTCCAACGAGCTCTTGTCCCAGCCCCCAGACCAGATCAACGATTTTGTGGTGCGGAGGCTCAAGGACTTCACCGGAGCTGCCGCCGTGCTGATCACGAGTTACGACGCGAAGTCGTCGGACCTCGTGGTCCAGGCCTCAACGCTCAACGAGGAGCACAACTCGCTGATTTTCCGACTCCTGGGCAAGCAAATCATCGGCTTCCGAAGCCATGTGGATCCGGCCATGTATGAGGAGATAACCACACAGGTCATTGGCATAAGGCAGTCCATTCACGAGGTCACATTCGGCGCGGTACCCAAACCGATCGGCGCCGCAATCCAGGCGGCTCTCGGCATCTCGTGGTTCACCGGCGCGGCGTTGACGAAAGACAAGCAACTCGTAGGAACATTGATGATCGTCGGCAACGCCGAAACGAGCCCTCTCGACCAGGAGTTTCTCTCCACATTTTCGAGCATCACCGGCAACGCCCTCGAGCGCAAACGGACGGAGGAGGAGTTGCGAGAGTCCGAGCAGCGATACGCCACCCTCTTCCGGAACGCGGCGGAGGGGATACTCGTTGCGGACATTGAGACGAAGGTGTTCGTCTACGCCAACCCCGCCATCTGCCGGATGCTGGGCTACTCCGAGGAGGAGATAAAGCGCCTCGGCGTCCAGGACATTCACCCGGCGGAGTCCCTCGCGCATGTGCTAGGCGTGTTTGAGGCCCAGGCCCTCGGCAAGAAGCCCTTCTCGAGGGAGCTCCCCTGCCGGCGGAAGGACGGCTCCGTCATCTACGCCGACATCGCCGCCAGCGGCATGGTCCTCAATAAAAGGCGCTGCAATGTGGGCTTCTTCTCCGATGTCACCGAACGCAAGCGGGCGGAAGAGGAGCTGCTCCGCTCGGAGACCAAGTTCCGCACCCTCTACGATACGACCAGCGACGCGGTGATGCTGCTGGACCAGAAAGGCTTTTTCGACTGCAACCAGGCGACCCTGGCGATCTTCGGCTTTGCCACCCGGGAGGAGTTCTGCTCCAAACACCCCGGCGAGGTGTCGCCTCCTAGGCAGCCGTGCGGCACGGATTCCATGACCCTAGCCAACCAGCGGATTGCCACGGCTTTGGAAAAGGGCAGCAACCAATTTGAATGGACGCATAAAAGAGCCGACACCGGCGCGGTCTTTCCCGCCGAGGTGCGCCTCAGCGCCATGGAACTGGACGGCAAACCGGTGGTTCAGGCGGTTGTGCGCGACATCACCGTGCGCAAGCGGGCGGAAGAGGAGTTGAAATTCAAGAACCTTATTTTGTCCACCCAGATTGAAACCTCAATGGATGGAATCCTGGTGGTTGATCAAAACGGCAAAATATTATCAGTCAACCGCCGCTTTGCCGAGATGTGGGGAATTCCCGACGAGGTGCTGGAGTCCAAGTCCGACCAGCGCGCCCTCCAATCGGTCAATGACAAGCTCGCGGAACCGGAGCGCTTTATTGAGAAGGTAAAATATCTTTACAGCCATCCCGAGGAGACCAGCCACGATGAAATCGCCCTCCAAGACGGCAGGATCTTTGACCGCTACTCATCCTCAATGATGGGAAGCGACCGCCAGTCTCTCGGACGGGTCTGGTATTTCCGCGACATCACCCTTTACAAAAAAAACGAAACCGAACTGATGCGGGCCGAGAAGCTGGAATCTTTGAGTCTGCTCGCCGGGGGCATTGCCCATGATTTCAATAACCTGCTGGCGGTGATTTTGGGAAACCTGTCCCTTTCCCTGAGCGCGCCCGCGCTTGACCCGGACTTGAAGGAAAACCTGCAAGAGGCGGAAACCGCTTCTTCCCGGGCCAAGGAATTGATCCGGCAATTGCTCACCTTTGCCAAGGGCGGCGCCCCGATCCGGAAGGCCGCCAACATCGTGGATTTGATCAAGGAGTCAACCTCTTTCGCCATCAGCGGCTCCAATGTCCGGGCTGAATTCTTCATCCCCGGGGACCTCTGGCCGGTGGAGGTGGACTTGCCCCAGATCAGCCAGGTGATCAGCAACCTGGCGATCAACGCGGTCCAGGCCATGCCCAAAGGCGGGACCGTGAAAATTATGGCCGAGAATGTGCTGGTGGAAGAAAAAAATAATTTGCCGCTCAATCCCGGAAGATATATCAAGGTCTCGGTGAGGGACCAGGGAATCGGCATCTCCGAAGAAAATCTGGATAAAATCTTTGACCCCTATTTCACCACCAAAAAAACCGGGTCCGGTCTTGGACTGGCGACCACCTATTCCATCATCAAGAAACACGACGGCTTGATCAGCGTGGAAAGCAAAAAGAACGCCGGAACCAATTTCTATTTTTATCTGCCCGCCTCCTTAAGATCCGCGGACCCGACCCTCTTCCACGAAGAAAATTTGGTTCTGGGCAGCGGCCGGATCCTGGTGATGGATGACGAGGAAATCATCCGCAACACCGCCGGCCGGATGCTCAAGTCCCTCGGCTATGAAGTGGAATTGGCCGAAGATGGCGAAATTATGCTGGAGCTTTACCGGCAGGCGAAAAATTCCGGACATCCCTTTGACGCCGTGATTATGGACCTGACCATTCCCGGCGGAATGGGGGGAAAGGAGGCAATCCGGAAATTGCTCAAGCTTGACCCGGACGCGGTTGCCATTGTCTCCAGCGGCTATTCCAACGACCAGATTATGGCTCAACATTCCAAATACGGCTTTTCCGGCGTGGTGGTCAAGCCCTATAAGCTGGTGGAATTGGGCCGGGTGTTAAACGATATTTTGACCAACCGAAAACAGTCCAAAACCATCCCCCGCCCAAGCTCCCGGGCGACGGAGCCCGACCGACACCTTTGAAAAAGAGGACGGGAGCCGCTCTTCCAATCCGGCCGCAGTGTGCTAAGCTCTTGAAAAAGCCATTCGGGGGAATGGGAAATGAAGAATTTTTTGAGCTTGTTTGCAGCGGCGGTTTTCAGTCTGGCCCTGGCCGCCTGCGTGAACCTGAAAAAGGTTGACCGGGGATGGGACAGCCCGCCCTATTTTGCTTTGGAGCGTCATGCCGAGATTGAGGGCATCAACCTCACTTACCTGGAATGCGGGAACGACAATCCGGAAAATATCGTTTTCATCCACGGCCTTTCCGGGAATGTGATGAACTGGTGGGACCAGTTTGAGGATTTCCGAGATGATTACCATATCCTGATCCCGGATTTGCCCGGACACGGAAAATCCGGCAAGCCTGAAAATTTCAACTACTCGGTGGAGAGCTTTGCCGGGATCATCGTCGCTCTGATGGACCAGGCGGGAATGGATCAAGCCGCCATCGTCGGCAACTCCCTGGGAGGAGCCATTGCCGGATACCTCGCCATCCATTACCCGGACCGGGTGAACAAGCTGGTCCTGAGCGATTCCGCCGGGGTCAAAATCAGCTCAACCCTTAAGGCCGTCACCCCTTTCGCCACCCCCATCACCATCCGATGGTCCGGCGTCACCAGCCAACGCCAGTATCCCGGAACCGACCAGAAAAACCGGGTCCGCGCCGATTTCTCCGCATCCTACCGCGACACCACCGAGGAGATCCCTTACCTCAAGGCCATAGACAAATCCCTGAACCAGATCGCCCGGTTTGACTTCAGCCAAGACCTGCCCCAAATCAAGGCCCCCACCCTGATCATCTGGGGAAGCAATGACAAGACCGTCCCCTTCAAAGTCCACCAGGTGTTCGTGGATAAAATCCCCGATACTAAATTGTATGTCGTGGGCCAGGGAGGGCATACCCCCAATATGAGCAAGCCCGCGGAATTTGATTGCGCCCTGGAAAATTTCCTCGCCGGCAAGGACCTGGAACCCTGCCATCAAATCATTGCCGAGGCGCAACCCAAATGAAAAATTATTCCCGATCAAAACTCCTGGCCCTGACCTTGGCCGCGGCCGCCCTATTCCTGATCCAGGCCCGGCCCCGGTTCAACCCGCCTCCCTACTTCGCGCCGGAAAAAAATATCACGATCCAGGGCGTCAACCTGGTTTATCTTGATCAAGGAAAAGGCACGCCTTTGCTTTTGATTCACGGCTATTGCGGAAACGCCTATAACTGGAGCCAGGTCTTTGAGACTTTGAGCCGGGATTTCCGCGTGATCGTCCCCGACCTGCCCGGATATGGCAAAAGCGGATGTCCGGAAAAAAAGGTTAAGGCTACGATGATCTGGTATGCGGATTTTCTATCTGAGTTCCTGGACCAAATTGGGGTGGAAAAAGCAGTGGTGGTGGGAAATTCTATGGGCGGCTCTATTGCGGCCTGGATCGCCATCCGGCATCCGGAAAAAGTCTCCAAGCTGGTCCTGGAAGACTCTGCCGGATTAAAGGGAAGCCGGATGGACCTGCTGAAAAATATCGCCGCGATCACGGCAGAGCCCATGCTGATTCCACTTCTCCATCTGGTCTTCCCGGTTAATGAAAAATCCCTGGCAAATGTGCCTGAAAGCGAAAGAAAAAGAGTGGGGTTGGCCGAGCTTAGATATGCCTCAGACCTGCGCGCTTGCTCAAGCCGGGCGATGAAATGGTCCGCAGTCAGCATCGGAACCGATTACACCGAGCCTGTGCTTAATAAAATCCAAGTCCCCACCCTGATCATCTGGGGAAGCAATGACGATTTATTGGAGGTCAAAACCGCCGAACAATTTCATCAAAAAATTACCGGGTCCCAACTCCAGATCATTGAAGGCGGAGTCCACACCCCGATGCAATGGAAACCCGATGATTTTGTCCGGGTATTGAAAAAGTTTATCGCGGACAATTAATTCTTTCGCGCATCAATCCCTCAAAACCTTTCAAGCTGATCTTGCCCTTCAGCATCTCAATCAGCGAAAGCAATATCTTGCGGCTCGGTTGAGCGAGATCCTTTTTTATTACCTCCACCAGCGGGGAAAAATTCCAGTCCGTAACCTTGGCCTGGTCCCCCAGGCTCTTGACCAACTCCAGCAAAACCTTCAATTCCGCCCGGGCATCCTTATCCTTCCCCTCCAGAAAATATCCGGACACGACCAGATACCGGGCGATGATCTTAAACTCCGAATCCTTCGCCGGAGGGAGCGCACTTTTCGCCGCGCTGATCCCCTTGTCCCATTTCCCCGAAACCAGGTATCGCTCGGAGAGATTGACCAAGGCCAAAATATGCTCCGGGTCCGCTTGCAAAACCCGCTCAAATAATACCTCCGCTTCCGCGAACCTGCCCAACTCGGCCAGGGCGAACCCCTGGTAACAGATCAAATCAAGGTTCCCCGGGTCCAACCGGATCGCCTGGTCGTAAGCCAGAAGCGCCTCCTTATTTTTCCCCCTCCGAGACAGCGCGAACGCCTTATAATACCAGGCGTCGGGGTCCGAGGGGTTTAGGGCCAGCGCCTGATCCAGCGCCGCAATCGCCTTCTGGTATTCCTGAATTTCCACCAAAGCGTACCCGAGCAGATACCACAGGTTGAAATCATCCTTTTTCAGACGGAGCGACCGCTTCAAACTGCCGATCGCTTCCCGGTGCCGGCCCAGCTTGCTCAGCAACAATCCCTTGCTATACCAGGCCTGGCCATCATCCCCGTTCAACTCTAGCGCCCGATCCAAACTTGAAAGCGCGTCCTCATCCAGCCCCAGCGCCGCCTGGCAATTCCCCTTTAACAGCCACGAGTAATAATGATCCTTCTCAATCGCCAGCGTAAAATTCAAAGAGCGGAGCGCCTTCTCGTAATCCCCGGCGCCCAGGTAGTCCAGCGCCTTATCATACCAGAGCGCAAAATTGTTCTTCCGTGCCTTCGCCTTCATCGGCCTCTATTATCTTTCCCGACTCATCCTTGTCAAGCTTATTTGCCCGCTCGGATAAAGCTGATAAAATTGAAAAAATATGCCCGTTAAAATCTTGCCCAAAACCGGAGGATGAGATGCTGAAAAAAAATTGCCGGAAAAAAATCCTGACGCTTTGCTTCCTGACTTTTTTCCTCTCCCTGAACGGCTGCTGGTGGGCGAGCTATCTCCCCGGCCAGAAATATCTTCCCCTGGACCCCGGCCTCGGAGTCAGGCATACCCCGGTCTATCATCAAGATGGCTGGATCATCGCCCGCGCCTCCCTGCATAACCACACCATCATCAGCGACGGCACCAGCCGGCCGGAAGACCTGATTGAACTCGCCCGCCGGGAAGGCATCGCCATCCTGGCCGTCACCGACCACCGCGAAGGCCGGATCAAGCTGAGCAACGGCATCAAGATTCCGGTCAACGGCATTGAAAAAATCGGCTACCAAAAATATTTTGACACCCTGCTCCCGCTCAAAGAAGCGAATCAGGACCTGATCATCCTGATCGGCGCGGAAGTCAATCCCTACCTTTACAACATCGGCCGGTTCCCCAGCTTCGTGATCCTAAACCAGGACAGCCACTTCGTGGTATATAACATCAAGGACCCGGAGGTCTTTGAGAAAATGCCTGCCTGGCGCGAAGTATCCACCAAGCCGATCGGCTATCCCGGCCGCGCTCCATACCAGGACTGGGTCAATTACATCGTCGACCATAACGGCCTGGTGTTCGTGGCCCATCCCGCCTCGGACCAGAATGTCTGGGTGCTCACCATCAGGTTTTACGCCGAACCCCCAGTCCAGAATCTGCGCCTGAAAAATATCTCCGGGTTTTCCAGCCTGACCGAATCCTACGGACCGGAAGTCGCCGGACCCGGCGGCGCCTGGGATTCCGTCCTGTCCGAATATCTATCCGGGATGCGAGATCGCCCGATCTGGACCGTGGGAGATTGCGACTACCACGGCGGGAACGGAACCCTGACCGGTTGCGGAAACACCCTTTTTTACCTGCGCCGGTTCAGCGAAGATGATGTGTATCTTGCAATGCGGGAAGGCAGAATGGTTTCTTTTGCCGGGGAAATGTTCCAGAATTCATACATCGCGGAATTCTCGGTCAGCGATGGCAAAGCGCCCCAAGACCTGATTATGCTCGGAAAAGAAATCAGGGTCGCAGACCCTCCGGTCATTCGTTTCAGACTTGATCACAATATACCCGGCGTCAAAACCATCCTGATCCGGAACGGCAAAGTGATCCGCGAAACCGAAGGATCAGCCCTGGAATTCATTGACCGGGAAATGTTTGAAAAGAAAATGCCGGCCTATTACCGCGTCCAGGTCCTCGGCCCTCCCACCATTGAAACCACCAAATCCGGCCCGAGCCAGCGAGTCAACATCATCTTCACCAATCCGATCTTTGTTCGTTTATAAATTATGGGCGAGCGACGGTATGGGGCAGACCCTTGTGTCTGCCCCAAAAATCGGGTGCAGGGTTACGACCCTGCCGAGCGGCTTCAGTCGCGACAACCCGAAACCCTTATGCTGGATACCAACGGCAAATTTGTCGTAGAATTGCGCCTGACCCGGCATAAGGCGTTGACAACCGTTCCGGCATTGATTAAAATTCCAACTCCCCGAAAAAAATCCAGGAGGTAGTAAAATGACCGAGTCAGTAATTGTTTCCGCGGCAAGGACCCCGGTGGGATCCTTTCAAGGAGCGCTGGCATCCCTTGCCGCTCCCAAACTGGGCGCGATCGCGATCAAGGCCGCTCTGGAGCGCGCGGGCGTGAAGCCGGAAATGGTCAATGAGGTGCTGATGGGTTGCGCGCTTACCGGAGGAATGGGACAGGCCCCGGCGCGGCAAGCCGCGATCTTTGCCGGCCTGCCCTGGAGCGTGGGCGCGACCACCATCGGCAAGGTATGCGGCTCCGGAATGAAAGCCGTGATGTTCGCGGACGCCCTGATCCGCGCGGGGGACGCCGAGATCATTGTCGCGGGCGGAATGGAGAGTATGAGCAACACCCCCTATTGCCTCCCCGGGGCCCGCCAGGGATACCGGATGGGCGACCAGAAAGTGGTGGATATGATGATCTTTGACGGACTCTGGGATGTCTATAAAAACTGCCATATGGGCGCCTGCGCCGACCTGCTCGGAACCGAGGGAAAAATCTCCCGCCAGGAACAAGACGAGTTCGCCCTCCGCTCTTACCAGCGCGCGCTCCAGGCCGCGGCGGACGGAAAATTCAAGGACGAGATTGTGCCGGTGGAGATTGAAGATAAAAAAGGCAAGATCGTGGTGGCCGAGGATGAGGAGCCGAAGAAGCTGAAAGAGGAAAAAGTGCCGACCCTGAAACCGGCCTTTACCAAGGACGGCACCGTCACCGCCGCCAATGCCTCCAGCCTGAACGACGGCGCCGCGGCAATGGTGGTGATGAGCGACAAGAAGGCCAAGGAACTCGGGCTTAAGCCCCTGGCCAGGATCGTCGGGCACGGCCAAGCCGCGCGCGAATCTCATTGGTTCACGCTCGCGCCGGTGGACGCGATGAAAAAGGTGATCAATAAAACCGGGTACGGAATTGACCGGCTGGACCTGTTTGAAATCAACGAGGCCTTCAGCGTGCAGGTGATCGCGGCCATCCGCGAGTTCAAGCTCAATCCCGAAAAGGTCAATGTTAATGGCGGCTCGGTCGCGATCGGCCACCCGATTGGATGCTCCGGCGCCCGCATCCTCACCACCCTGCTCTACGCGATGAAAAACCGCAAGGCCAAGACCGGATTGGCAACCCTCTGCATCGGAGGAGGGGAAGCGGCCGCGATGATTGTGGAAGCCCTATAATTTAAGGAGGCTGAGAAATGCCAGATGAAATAGTCCTGTTCCGCGTTGAAGAGGGGATCGGCACGATCACCATCAACCGTCCCAAGGCGCTCAACGCGCTCAATGTTGAAGTATTGAAGGCGCTGGGAAAGATTCTGGACCAGGCCCGGAAAGATGATTCCGCCAAAGTCCTGATCATCACCGGCTCGGGAGAGAAGGCCTTTGTCGCGGGCGCGGACATCTCGGAGATGAGCCGGATGACCCCGATTCAAGCCAAAGAATTTTCACGACTTGGCCAGGGAGTTTTTCGCGGCATAGAAGAATTGCCTAAGCCCGTGATCGCCGCGGTCAACGGCTTTGCCCTCGGGGGCGGATGCGAGTTGGCGATCTCGTGCGATTACATTCTCGCGAGCGATCAGGCGATGTTCGGACAGCCCGAGGTCAACCTGGGAATTTTTCCCGGGTTCGGCGGCACCCAACGGCTGGTGAAACATTTGGGAAAGTTGCGCGCCAAGGAGCTGGTATTTTTCGGAAACCGGATTCCGGCCAAACGCGCGCTGGAGCTTGGGCTGGCGAACGAGGTGGTTGAGCCGGGGAAACTGATGGACCGGGCAAGAGAGCTGGCGAAGAAGCTGATGGAAAAAGGACTGGTCGCGATCGGGCTGTGCAAACAGGCGATTGAGCGCGGGTCGGATTCAGCGCTGGACCAGGGGTTGCTGCTGGAGCAGACTTTATGGAGCCTGGGATTTGACACTGCGGACCAGAAGGAAGGGATGGCCGCGTTTCTGGAAAAACGGAAACCGGATTTCCAAGGGAAATAGGGGGAGGGACAAAAATGGATTTGAAGTTGAGCGAGGAACAGAAGTTATTGCAGGATATGGTCCGGGATTTCGCGGCCAACGAGGTCTCGCCCAAGGCCGAACATATTGACCGGACCGGCGAGTATCCCAAGGAGATCATTGCCAAGGCCTCGGAGCTGGGGCTGATGGGGGTTGAAGTCCCGACCGAATGGGACGGCGCCGGGATGGACGCGGTTTGCTACGCGATCGCGATTGAGGAGTTGAGCGTGGCCTCCGCCGCGGTGGGCGTGATCGTTTCCGCGCACAACTCGCTTTGCGTTTCCCCGATCGCCAAGTTCGGGACCGAAGCTCAAAAGGAAAAATATTTAAAACCGCTCGCGGCCGGGAAAATGCTCGGATGCCTGGGGCTGACCGAGCCGAGCGCGGGATCGGACGCGGCCGCGGTCAAGACCAAGGCCGAGCTTAAGGGCGACAAGTGGATTTTGAACGGCACCAAGCTCTTCATCACCAACGGCAAGGAAGCCGGGGTCTCGCTGGTGATCGCCCGGACCGAGCCGGACCAGACTCATCGCGGCCTGTCCGCCTTCATCGTCCCCTGCGACGCCAAGGGTTTCTCGCTGGGCAAGCAGGAGGAAAAAATGGGCATTCACGGCTCCAGCACGATGGAGCTGATCTTTGAAGACTGCGAAATACCGGCGGATCACCTGCTCGGCCAGCGCGGAAAAGGATTCAATGTCGCGATGTACACCCTGGACGGAGGACGGATCGGGATCGCATCCCAGGCGGTCGGGATCGCGAGAGCCGCTTTGGAGGCGTCGGTTAATTTCGCCAAGGAGCGGGTCCAGTTCGGAAAGCCGATCGCAACCTTCCAGGCCATCCAGTGGATGGTCGCGAATATGGCCACCGAGATTGACGCGGCCCGTTTGTTGGTCCACCGCGCGGCCTGGATGAAAAAGGAGGGGATGCCCTACAGCCCGGAGTCGGCGATGGCCAAGCTCTACGCCGCGGAAGTGGCGCAGCGGGCGGTGGTTGACGCGGTCCAGATCCACGGCGGATACGGATATGTCAAGGACTATCCGGTAGAGCGCTATTACCGGGACGCCAAGATCACTTCCATTTATGAAGGCACCAGCGAAATCCAGAGGATCGTGATCGCAAACAATATCTTCAAGGATACGCTCAAGGGGAAGTAAAGGGGTTCACGGTCAACAATTCACGGTTCGCGAAGGGAACCATACAGCCCGCCGTTCACCGTGCACCGAGAAAATGCATGGCTGAAGAAATCGCCAAAAACATATTTTTCATCCCGGGCCGGCGCAAGGGCGGATACCCTTTCTGCAACTCAATTTTTATTCAAGACCGGTTGAGCGCGATCATTGATCCGGCGAGCAACCGCGCGGAACTGGCCCTTCACCAGGACGCCAAACTCGCGATCCTCAGTCATTTCCACAACGACCATATCCGGGACCTGAAACTTTTCCCGGACGCCCAGATTGCGATCCATGAAAAAGAAGCCTTGGCCCTGTCGGACCGGAACGCGGTGGTTGAGCTGATTTTTTTCCCGGAAGAGCCGCAAGCGGAAAAGGATTCCTGGATGGCGCGCAAGGCGCGCGAGATGAAAGGCGCCTGGGGATGGAAGGTGAGCCGGACCTTCCAGGACGGAGACGAGCTCAACCTGGGCGAGATCAAGTTGAAAGTGATCCATACCCCGGGCCATACCATCGGCCACTGCTGCTTCTGGTTCCCGGACCAGGAAATCCTGTTCAGCGCGGACATAGACCTGACCGGGTTCGGGCCCTGGTACGGAAACGCCTGTTCCAGCGCCGAGGATTTCTATTGCTCGCTGGAAAAACTCAGGGCATATCAGCCAAAGCTGGTCGTCACCGGCCACGAATTGGGCTTGGTCCAGGGCGAAGATTTCCTTTCTAAACTCAACCGATACCAGGGACTCATCCTGGTCCGGGAGCAAAAAATCCTGGATTCGCTGGCCTCTCCGAAATCGTTGGAAGAGATCGTGGACCTGGGCGTGATTTATGGAGAGTTCCTCAAACAAAGCCCGAGCCTGCGGCCGCCGGAACGGAGAATGGTGATCCATCATATGAGATGGCTGGATAAAAAAGGCCTGGTCGGGTTTGACGCCGGGAAGTGGATTTCAATCAAACCTTAGCGCTCAAGCGCTTTGGCACGCTCCGTCGCCGGGGATATAACTGCCGCGGCCAATTATCCGCGCAAGCCCTTGATCGCCTTTTTGTAATCCTTGGACTTGAACACCGAATTCCCCGCCACCAGGATTTCGGCCCCGGCCTGGATCAAAAGTTTTGCGGTTTGCGGGTTCACTCCGCCGTCAACCTCAATCAAGACCTGGAAATGCGACCCGTCAATCAGTTGCCGGGCCAGGGAGATTTTTCCCAGAGATCCTTCAATGAATTTTTGCGCGCCGAATCCAGGGTTCACGCTCATAATCAAGAGCAGGTCAAGGTCCGTTAAGATTTCGGTCAGGGTGGTCAGGCTGGTCGCGGGATTCAAACTCACCCCCGCCAGGATGTTCCTCCCCAGCTTCTCCCCGGCCTGCTTGATCTGCTGAATCGTCCGGTGCAGATGCACGCAGGCCTCCTGGTGAACCGTGATCATGTCCGCGCCCGCTCTCGCGAAATCGTCAATATAAAGATCGGGCTTTTCAATCATCAGATGCACATCCAGCGGCAGCTTGCACGAGCGCCGGCAGGCCTCCACGATCAAAGGCCCGTAGGTGATGTTCGGAACAAAATGACCGTCCATCACATCAATGTGGATCAAGTCCCCGCCGGCCTTTTCCGCGGCCTTCAC
The DNA here is from genome assembly GCA_903930515.1 of uncultured delta proteobacterium. Classification (GTDB taxonomy): domain Bacteria; phylum RBG-13-61-14; class RBG-13-61-14; order RBG-13-61-14; family DRUE01; genus CAIYYW01. Next base: position 39,527 of record CAIYYW010000091.1, read on the forward strand.
CTCTTCCCCCAGGCGGGTGAAATCCGCAGACAGGATTGAGGGCGCTATTCTGATTTTTCTCCTCATCGCTTTCTCCTCCCCGCACTTTAACGGGAAAAATCTTTTCTGTCAAAATCCGGCCGGGAATGGAAAACCCGGCAAAATTTGCTTCCCGATGGTTTGCCTCTTTACAAATGACCCTAAAATAGGATAGAATATGAAAAAGCGGACTAGGAGGTGGAAATATGAAAACGAGAATAATTCTGGCGGCGGCCGCGATCGCGGGATTGGTGATGGCCGGAGCGGTCCGGAGCGAGGAAACCGCGCCTGCCCCGACGGCTCCTCAAAGGGTTCTCCGGCTGCATACGGTCAAGGCCGGGGAGAATCTTCACCTGCTCTCGGCCTATTATTGCGGGGATGCCCGGCAGTGGACGAAAATCTGGGAGCTGAACAAGAAAGAGGTCCGGAACCCGAACCGGATCAATGTGGGCCAGGTGCTGAAGGTGGAAATTGATCCGAACTGGCAGGCCAAGTTCGACCTGGATAAGTTCATCGCGGAAAACGCCGGAAAAACCCCGGGGGTAAAAGCCGTGTCGGTGAAAAAGCCCACGGTGGAAAAGTCCTACGAGGAAGTCAAATCCACGGCAATGCCGAGCTTGCTGGAAACGCCGAAGGCTCCGGAGACCAAGTCGGGTGAAACCGCTCAGCCGGCTTCCGGGTCCACCGCGCGATAAACCGGAGGGACCAATCGCCGGAATTGAATTTCCGCCCGGATCGGCCGGAAAAGACGGCGGCTCTCTGCCGGGAAGGTTAAATGCCTGACTACGGTTGGAAAAAGAAAATCCTCTTCTCGGTCCTGCCGGCGCTGCTGATTTTTATCGCCGGATTATTTCTTCTGGAAATATCGGTCCGTTGCTTTTCCAAATCCGGATACCTCACGCCGGAGATTGTGAAAAACCGCTCGCTCCAATATGAGCCGTCCCTGTTCTCGCGCTATGTTTTCCCGCGCCTGGAATCGAACCCTTCCGGCTGGAACAACCTTAAATATCGGATCAATGCCAAAGGATACCGGGGACATAATTTTGAAACCGAAAAACCCTCCGGGGCCATCCGAATAATTTTTTACGGCGGGAGCGCGGTATTCGATCAGGCCGTGGGGGAGCCGGACGACTGGCCTCACCGGGTGGAGCGGATCCTTAACCGGAACGGCTTTCCCGAGGCGGAGGTGATCAACGCCGGGGTTCCCGGCTCGGACACCTTTGACAGCTTCGGCAGGTTTTTCGCCGAAGGACATCTTTTTCATCCGGACTATGTTGTTCTCTACAACGCCTGGAACGACTTTGAGTATTTCCGATCTGCCGAGCCGCTCCTTCGTCAGTTCCAGCCCTATCTCGCGGGAAGGGATCCCCGGCTGAATTACCGGAACCGGTTGGATAAATTCCTCTGCGAACATTCCCAGCTTTATAACCGGCTCCGGATCCGGTATTACAACTGGAAATTCCGGATCGGCCCGGAGGGCGCTCGGCCAAAAGGAAAAATCGGCTCCGAGATCACTCCCGAGGCCC